>JAMDBG010000083.1 GCA_023487865.1 Deltaproteobacteria bacterium
CCTTGCAGGGTTTACTTTTGGGCGCAACTGTGTCAAGGTGTCCTTGCACTGGCCCTTGAGGCAGATACGGACGGACAGGAACCCATTTTTCAACCCCGACGCACCTGAAGAAGAGGCCGACGGCCCCTGCAAGACAAGGAGCTTGCACACCATGCGAATTCTCATGTTCGGGTGGGAGTTCCCTCCCCGGATGAGCGGCGGTCTGGGCACGGCCTGCTTCGGCATGACCAAGGCGCTGGCCGGTCTCGGTCATCGGATCCTCTTCGTCCTGCCGCAGGCCGAAGCGACGTCTGCCGCCCCCTTCCTGAATCTTGTCCCCGCCTTCGGTATCCCTTTTTCCGGCGCCGACCCCGAAGACGGAGCGGCGGACCTTCTCGGGCGGCTTACGGTCCGTCCTGTCCCGGCCCTGCTGAACCCCTACCTTGATGCGGGCCGTTACCGGGACCTCTACCTCTCCGGGGGAGGTCGATTTCGAGACGCCACCCCCGTCTACGGCCTCGACCTGATCGCCGAAGTGACACGTTACGGCCGGGCGGCAGGCGCCGTAGCATGTCACTTCTCCTTCGACGTCATCGACGCAAACGGCTGGATGACCGTCCCCGCCGCCCTGATCGCCCGCCGGATCAGCGGGAAACCCCTCGTCCTGCATGTCCACTCCCTCGAATACGACCGGAGCGGCGAGAACGTCAACCCCGAGATCCGCGCCATGGAGCAAGAAGGTCTGGATCGGGCCGATCGGATCATCGCGGTGAGTCACAGGACGAAGCGGATGATTGAGGAGCGCTACGGGACGGATCCCGGAAAGATCGCCGTGGTCCACAACGCCGTGACCCGTACGGAGGCGGGCCGGATCTACCGTGCCGAAAGGCGGGGGACGCCGAGGAAAGACAAGATGGTCCTCTTTCTCGGCCGGATCACCTTCCAGAAGGGGCCGGACTACTTCGTCGAGGCGGCGGCCCGGGTCCTCAAGATCCTTCCCGACGTGACCTTCGTCATGGCCGGCGCCGGCAACATGATGGGGCAGATGATCGAACGGGTCGGAGAGCTGGGGATCGGGGCCCGCTTTCACTTCACGGGATTCCTCCAGGGGGAGGAGATCGAGCGGATCTACTCGCTGAGCGACCTCTATGTGATGCCGAGCGTTTCCGAGCCGTTCGGCATCTCCCCCCTCGAAGCGATGCTGTATGACGTTCCGGTGATCCTCTCCCGCCAGTCGGGCGTCGCCGAGCTCCTCAAGCACGCCCTCCGAGTCAATTTCTGGGATGTCGGGGAAATCGCCGGGAAGATCATCGCCGTCCTGAAATACCCCGTCCTGGCGGGCGAGATGACGGTCAAGGCGAGGGAGGAACTCCGTAAGATCCGCTGGGAAACCGCCGCGGAGCGAAGCGCAGAGATCTACCGGGAGACGGTTGCGTCCGCAAAGGCGCCTTGATGTTTTAAAATCGGGAAAGCGATACGCATGCCGAGCGTCTGTTTCTATTTTCAGGTCCATCAGCCCTGCCGTCTGCGAAGATACTCCTTTTTTGACGTGGGGCACCTCCACGACTATCAGGACGACGCGGAAAACCGACGGATACTTGACCGGGTCGCCCGAAAGTGCTATCTACCCGCCAACGCCCTTCTGCTGGAATTGATCGACCGACACGAGGGAAAATTCCGGGTCGCCTTCTCCCTTTCCGGCCATTCCCTCGCGTGCCTCTTCTCGCCGCAGGAATTCCGGGCACAGGTTCTCCGTCATGGCGAGAGGATCCGCACCCTCTTCGGTCAGAGCGGCCGGACCTTCCGCCACACGGAACTGATCTACAATAACGATCTGGCCGCAACGGCGGAGAGGCTCGGCTACGGGACCATCCTCGCCGAAGGGATGGAAAAGATCCTCGGCCGGCGGACTCCCAATCAGGTCTACCGTCCGGCGGGTTGCAAGAAACTGAAGATCCTCCTGAGGAACTACCGCCTCTCGGACGATGTGGCCTTCCGCTTCTCCGACCGAAACTGGACGGAATATCCGCTCACGGCGGCCAAATACAGCCACTGGCTGCACCGGATCAGGCGGGAAGAGGCGGTAATCAGCCTCTTTATGGATTATGAAACCTTCGGGGAACACCAGTGGCCGGAAACCGGGATCTTCGCTTTCCTCCGGGCGCTTCCCGGGGAGATTCTCCGGCACCCCGATTTTCGTTTCCAGACGCCGGCTGAGGCGGCAGAAGGCCATGAACCGGCCGGCGAAATCGATTGCCCCGCCTTCATCTCCTGGGCGGATGAGGAGCGAGATACCACGGCCTGGCTGGGAAACGCCATGCAGCGGGACGCCGCGCGGGCGCTGTACCAAATGGAACCCGCCGTCCTGCAGCGGCAAGAGGGAGGGGTGCTCAAGACCTGGCGGATGCTCCAGACGTCCGACCATTTTTATTACATGTGCACGAAATGGTTCGCCGATGGGGATGTCCACCGTTACTTCAACCCTTTTGAGTCGCCTTACGAGGCCTATATCAATTACATGAACATTCTCGACGATCTTTCAAGATCCATCAAACAGCCAGAAGGAGAACCGGCATGACGGAAGTACACACACATACCCTCTTCGAGGTGAGCTGGGAGGTCTGCAATAAGGTCGGGGGGATCTACACGGTCATCACGAGCAAGCTCCCCGAGGCGACGAAAATTTACGGGGAGGATTATTTCGTCCTCGGACCGGACCTCAAGACCAACATCGAGTTCGAAGAGACGGACGAGGAGTGCTGGAACCGGATCCGGGAGGGGATCGCCATCAAGGAGATCCCCTGCCGTTTCGGCCGCTGGAAGGTCCCCGGCGACCCCAAGGCGATCCTCGTCAGCTTCGGCAAGAAATACAACAAGGAGCAACTGCTCTTCCGGATCTGGGAGGATTTCGGGGTCGATTCGATCGCCGGGGGCTGGGACTACGTGGAACCGGTCATGTTCAGCTATGCGGCAAGCGAGGTCATCGAGACGATCTATAACCTCTGCGTGAAGCCCCGCGGGATAAAGGCCGTGGCCCAGTTCCACGAATGGATGACGGGTGCGGGACTCCTGGGATTGAAGAAGCGGGTCCCGGAAATCGGCACCGTCTTCACGACCCATGCCACGATCCTCGGACGGACGCTGGCCGGCTCCGGGATGGACATCTATACGGCGATGGACCACATCTCGCCGCAGCGGGAGGCCAGCGCCCACAACATCACGGCAAAATGTTCGATGGAAACGGCATCGGCCCGCGAAGCGGACTGCTTCACCACGGTGAGCGAGATCACCGCCCGGGAGGCGAAGAACTTCCTCGGCCGGATGCCGGACCTGATCACGCCGAACGGCCTGGACATGGAGAACATCCCCGACCTCGCGGCGGACCGCACGTTGGCCCTCCAGTCCCGGAACGAGCTCCTGGCCGCCGCCGGCCGTCTCGTTTACAGGGATCTGCCGGACGACACCCGGATCATGGTCATCTCCGGGCGCGGTGAATACCACAACAAGGGGATCGACCTCTTCCTCGAGGCCCTCGCCCGCCTGAACGCGGAGACGGGGTCTAACCAGACCGTCATCGCCTTTCTGTTCGTCCTGAGCGGCTTCACCGACCTGATCCCCTGTCTGAAGACCGACGCCAGACCCGACCCGGCCAATCCCCCCATCTCCACCCACCGGCTGCAGTACGAGGCCTCCGATCCCATCATCCGGGCCTGCGAACGCCTCGGCCTCAAGAATTTCCCCCAGAACCGGGTCCAGGTCATCTTCGTGCCCGCCTATCTCAACGGCCATGACGGCTTTATCAACATGCCCTACTACGAGGCCCTCGCCGGGTGCGACCTCGGAGTCTTCCCCTCCTACTACGAGCCTTGGGGTTACACACCGCTGGAAAGCGCGGCCTACGCCGTCCCGACGGTCACGACCGATCAGGCCGGTTTCGGCCTCTGGGCACAAAAGGCAGCGGCCGGCGACAACAGCGGGATCATCCTCCTCAACCGTCTGGGACAGCCGGAAGCCGTGATGACCGACAACCTCCATGCCATTTTCCGCAATTTTCTTGCCCTGAACGAGGACGAACTGCGGCGCATGAGGACCAGCGCCCGCACGATCGCCGTCCGGGCGAACTGGAGGGATTTCTTCCCTTACTATCGGGAGGCGTACGATCATGCCCTCGCGGTTGCCAGCGTGCGCGCCGAGAAGCTCGCTGCGGGCGATCTCAAGGCGGAGCTGAGGCATATCTTCGCCGGCACCGTCTCCGTCCAGCCCTATTTCCGGACCTTCACGGCGGTGGCCAATCTTCCCGAGAAGATCTCCCGGCTTCGGGAACTCGCCCACAACCTCTGGTGGGCATGGAATCCCCGCGGCCGGGAACTGTTCTCCGCTCTCGATCCCAAGCTCTGGGAGGGGATGGGCAACAATCCCGTCCGGATGCTGGAGACCGTTTCCGCCGAGCGGCTCCTGGAGGCCTCGGAGAATGCCAGCTATATGAGCCTCTATAACCAGATCTTCCGGCAGTTCGACGATTACATGAACGACCGGACCCCCTCTCCCCAGATCGGGCCGCCGGACGGACTGAAATGGTCTTCGCCGGTCGCCTATTTCTCGACCGAATACGGTCTCCACGACTCTTTGCCCATCTATTCCGGCGGCCTGGGCACCCTCTCCGGCGACCACCTGAAGACGGCAAGCGATCTGAATATCCCCCTCGTCGGCATCGGTCTTCTGTACAAACACGGGTTCTTCAAACAGGTCATCGACAAAAACGGCGCCCAGACGGAGGAGTACCCGGAAAACGATTTCTCCCGGATGCCGCTGAAGATCGTCCAGGACGACCGGGGGGATGCAGTGCAGATCTCAT
>JAMDBG010000154.1 GCA_023487865.1 Deltaproteobacteria bacterium
GGAGTGCCCGAAGCCTCCTGATCAGCCAGGGGCCGATGACAAAGCAGATGACCAATGAGGTGATCGCCGCGTAGATCGTCCGAAACGTGATGTAGCGAAAGACATTGAAGAATGAGTATGTCTCATGGAGCGGATACAAGAGATGAAAAAGCATTTTTCTTTCCTTCCCGGCGTCTCCGGTCTTTTTTAGTGACGGACCTTTACACCGTTTACGTTTTCAGGTCAAATGCCGAAATAATGCTTTCCGCTGCGACTTCCATTTTCATCTTTCGCGATCCCTTGATCAGGATCCAGTCATCCCTTTTCAGAAAGGACCGGAGCGAGACGAGGAGCTCTTCGGGATCGTCAAAAAAGGCGATCCTCTCCTCGGGAAATCCTTTCTTCATCGCCCCCACTGCCGTGGACCGGGAAAGGGGACCCTTGAGAAAGACCCGATCCACGCCGGTCATTGCCAGTGTGGAACCTGTTTCCTCGTGTAATTCCTGAGCCTGCGTCCCAAGCTCCAGCATATCGCCCAGGATCGCAATGGACCTCCCTTTTTTCCGCAGCCCCTGCAAGGTCATCAGCGACTCCCGCATCGAGGCGGGATTGGCGTTGTAGGTGTCCATGATTACAAAGGCGCCGTTTCCCAGACGGCGGATCTCCATCCGTCCGGGAACGGGGCAAAAGGCGGCAAGGCCCGCGGCGATCTCCTCCCGGGGAACACCCAGCGCCCAAGCGACAGCGGCGGCGGCCAAGGCGTTCTGCACATTATGCTGTCCGGGGGTGGCCAAACGGACCGGGACACCGATCCCGTCGATGACAAGATTGAAGCGGACCCCTTCCGGCCCTGCCGCTTCCACCCGCCGGGCAGTGATATCCGCGTTCGATTTGAGGCCAAAGGTGATGCGGTCGCCTCGCCGCCGCTGCGCCAGGATCCTGATGGCGTCATCATCGCAATTGATGATCGCGATTCCCCGTCCATTCATGACCTGAAAAAGGGCCCCCTTTTCCTCCCGGATCGCCTCGAGTGAACCGAGTCCCTCCAGATGAGCAGGACTGATGTTCGTAATCAGGCCGATGTCCGGTGCGGCGATTGCGGCAAGCCTGGCGATCTCTCCCGGGCTGTTCGTTCCCATCTCGACCACGGCAATCTCATGTTCCTTCCGGATCCTGAGCAATGTCTGGGGAAGACCGATCTGGTTATTCAGGTTTCCCTCCGTCACAAGGACTTTTCGTGATCGGGCGGCGATCGCGGCGATCATCTCCTTGGTGGTCGTCTTCCCCGAGCTCCCCGTGATGGCTATGACCGGCAGGGAGAATCTCCGCCGCCACATAGCGGCAATATCGCCCAGCGCCCGGAGGGTGTCCGGGACGCCGATCACCGGCAGTCCCTTGATCCCTGACTCGAGTTTTTCAAGGCGGTCCATCCTGACAAGGAGGCCGGCGGCCCCCTTGTCTGCGGCTGCGGCAAGACAGTCGTGGCCGTCAAAACGGTCTCCCGTAAGGGCGATAAAGAGGTTACCCTCACAGAGCGTCCTTGTATCAGTGGAGAGCCCAACGCATGACCATTCGGCGCCGCCCTTCAGCGGGGTCCCTCCCGTCGCCTCCAGTATATCTCCGGCGCAGAGGACCGGCGCCTCCATCATCATCTCCCCTTCCTTCCGGCTTGCCAGTGTGTCAGCTCCTCCCTGGCGATCACCCGATCGTCGAAAGGGAACCTCTTGGTGCCGATGATCTGATAATCTTCATGACCCTTGCCGGCTATTAGGACGATATCCTGGGCATCGGCCAGGCTGATTGCCGCGGCAATGGCCGCTTTCCGGTCGGGGATAACGAGATAGCCCCGACCAGTCGGATGTCTTGCCGGATCGCCGGCTTCCGCGTACTTCACCATCCGGATGCCTGTTTCGATCTCCCGAATGATGGAAAGAGGGTCCTCGGTCCGTGGGTTGTCGGAGGTCACGATCACCAGATCGCTATCGGCGGACACGGCCTCGCCCATCAGAGGCCGCTTTCCCCTGTCCCGGTCTCCGCCGCAGCCGAAGACGGTGATGAGTCTTCCCGTGCGGAACAGGGAGAGGTTCTCAAGGACCCTTCGGAGGGCATCATCCGTGTGGGCATAATCGACAAAAACGGCGGGCTGCCCCGCCGTACTGACCTTCTCCAGACGTCCCGGGACCTGGAGCAACGCCGCGATCCCGTCCCGGATGCCCCTACCGGGGATTCCGAGAGCGAGGGACGCCGCCGCGGCGGCAAGGATGTTGGAGAGGTTGAACCTTCCCATGAGAGGGGAGGAAACGGGGAGCCTTTCTCCGCCGAGAAGGAGCGTCGCTTCGATGCCGTCCAGCGAAAGCCGAAAAGGGGACGCCGTGATGTCACAGGGGGATTCGATTCCGTAGGTGAGGTGTCCGCTTGCGGACTCAGGCCCAAGCTCACGGAGCAGCAGTCGTCCCCAGGGATCGTCCACGTTGACGATCGTATTGTGCGGACGGTTTTTCCCCCCGGCGGGGAGCACTTCGGAAAAGAAGCGTTTCTTTGCCTGGAAGTAGTTGTCCATCGTCCGATGATAATCGAGGTGGTCCTGCGTAAGGTTTGTGAAGATTCCCAGATCGAATGCGCAGTCGTCAACCCTCTTGAGATCAAGGGCATGAGAGGAGACCTCGGCGACGATGTGGGTGATTCCGTGATCCGACATTTCCCTGATGATCTTCTGCATCTCAAAGGATTCCGGAGTGGTGTTGGGTGCGGGAAATGTCTTTTTTCCGTAACGGTAGTTCACCGTTCCCAGGACACCCACAGTGAAGCCCGCCGTTTGGAGGATCGATTCGATCAGATACGTCACCGTGGTCTTGCCGTTTGTCCCCACGACGGCGATGAGACAGATTCCGGCGGAGGGGTCAGCAAAAAAGTTTTTTCCCAGGATGCCGAGACAGCGTCTGCTGTCCCGGACGCGGATGGCGGTTACACCCGGCGGGGGATGGAACTCACCTTCATGGATGATGAAGCCGGCGCCACGGCTGAGGGCATCGGTGATGAATTCATGACCGTCTGCTTTCAGGCCGGAGATCGCCGCGAAGAGGCTGCCTTCGCGGCATTGACGGGAATCGTAGCAGACCGACGCCACTTCGCTGTCCGTCCTCCCCGTGATCTCCAGTGGATCGATCCCTCTGATCAGCCGCGACAGTCGCATCGGAACCTCTCATGATCCAAGGCTGAAGGTGACGGTGCAGAGGCGGTTTTCCGGCGCAGGATGGCCGGCCGCCGGTTTTTGCGCTGTCGCCCAGCCACTTCCGATGATCTGGACGTCGAGTCCTTTTTCTTTTGATTTTCTGAGGACCTCACGGATCGACATTCCCCGGAAGTCCGGGATGCGGGTATCGTCCTCTTCCACGGATGACTGGACTTGCGGTGCCGGTGCGGACGCCAGTTTTAACTTCATATCCACACCCGGGATTTCCTCTTCCGGGATGGGATTGCGAATATTCGTCTTGAAGCGAGTCAGAAGCTGCTCCCCGATTTCCTTGAAGACGGGCGCCGCAGCGATCCCGCCCCACCTGTCCCGCTGCGGTTCGTCCAGGATGACCAGGATTGCGACCTGCGGATTATCCGCCGGGAAAAATCCCATGAAGGAGGTCTTGACCTTCTGGGTGGAATAGACATGCCTGGCAAAATCGAATTTCTGAGAGGTGCCCGTCTTCCCGGCGACAGCGAGGTTCACGATGCGGGCATGCTTGCCTGTGCCGTCTTCCGCACCGACCACGTCGGTCAGGATGTGGGTGAGCCTTTTGGCGGTATCCGGTGAAACGACCCGGCGAACCACGGTAGGGTGATAGGCTTGGACAAGTTTCCCTTTCCGGTCCATGAGTCCCCGGACGACGAACGGCTTCATCAGAACCCCCTGGTTGGCAATGGCGGAGAGGGCGGTGATAAGCTGGATGGCAGTTACGGAAATGCCCTGCCCGAAGGCAATGGTCGCCGCGTCCACCCGGGTCCAATTCTCCACGGGCCGGAGCAACCCGCTCACCTCGCCCGGAAGGTCGATTCCCGTCTTGGCACCGAAACCAAAATTGCGGATATAGCGATGGAACTTCTCCTTGCCGAGTTTCTCCGCCACCTTGACCGAGCCGATGTTACTTGAATACTTGATGATTTGGCGGAAGTTCAGGGTGCCGTGCCTCTTACGCTGGGCCTCATGGATGACCCGATCGGCAACCCGGTAATTGCCGTTTTCACAGTTGAACAGGTCCGTTTCTGTGACGGCTCCTTCCTCGAGCGCGGCCGCTGCCAGAAACGGTTTGAAGGTAGAGCCGGGATCGAAGCAGTCGGTGATGGCCTTGTTTTTTCCCAGGGCGGGGTTGATCGTTGAGAAGGTATTGGGATCGAATCCCATTTCATTGGCCAGTGCCAGGATTTCACCCGTGCGGGGATCCATGACAATGGCGAACCCTCCTTTTGCGTCCTTGGCCTTCACGGCCAATTTCAGGCGGGATTCTACGAGATGTTGGATGCGGCTGTCGATGGTCAGGACGAGGTTGTAATTCTCTTTTTGGGCCGCTTCCTGTCTTTCCACCCGCGGATAGAGTCTTTGCCCTTTGGCGTCTCGTGTCCAGAGCAGTTTTTCGGGGTTGCCTTTCAGCTGCTGGTCATATTTCAGTTCCAGCCCCTCCAAACCGCTGGCATCTATGCCGACGAATCCGATCAGGTGGCCGGCCAGCTCTCCGGAGGGATAGAAGCGCTTCGGTTCCTTTACGATAAAAATCCCCTCGATCCCCAATTCCTGTATGCGATCGGCCTGCTCAGGGGCGATGCGCCGGGCGATCCAGCAGAAGTTCTTTTGACCGGAGAGTTTCTTTTGGATGTATGCCCTGTCCATACCCAGGGCGGAGGCAAGGGTCTTGGCTGCTTCGCCGGGATTGTCGATCTTGGACGGGTCGGCGCACACGGAATCGGCCATGACGGAGGCAGCGAGCTTTTCTCCATTCCGGTCAAAGATGATCCCGCGGTCGGGTTGCAGTTGGAGGGCTTGGGTATGCTGTTTTGCGGCGAGGGCCTTCAACGATTTGCTGGAGAGGATCTGGAGCTGAAATGCCCGTGAGCCGAGGGCGATGAAGAGCACCAGAAAGAAGACCAGAAGAGTGGCGATTCTGAATTTTAACCATTTTCTGGATTCGTTGCTCATTTGAGTAGAATCACCTGTTCCCTTCCCGGATACACCATCTGTAGTTTTTCTCTGGCGATGGTTTCGATCCGCTGGGGTGCTTTGAGGGTAGCAAGTTCCACCTTCAGCTTCGCCTGCTCTTCGGTGAGCTGTTCTCGGCTGCTCAGTTCCCGGGCAATCTGATATTCCAGCTCCGTCATGTGAATATGGCTCCAGACGTAAATAAGCAGCACTATCATCAGAATTGCGGCAATAAAGATCCAGAGGGAGTAACCGGCATCGCCGGATGTCCTGTCCCTCTCACGAACTGTCTGTCTGAGAACCTCTACGGCTTCCATCGTTATATTCTCTCCGCCGTTCTTAGTTTTGCGCTCCTTGAGCGAGGATTGTCATGAATCTCCGCCTCACCAGGGATGTCCGGTTTTCTGGTCAGGACCCTCAGGGTCGGCTTAAGGCCGCAGACGCATACGGGAAGATCGGAGGGGCAGATACAGCCTCTTTCCCCCGCGCGGAAGGCGTTCTTGACGATCCTGTCTTCCAGGGAATGATATGAGATCACCGCGAAGCGCCCCCCCGGTGTGAGCCGTTTTGTCCCACTGGTCACTGCCCTGTGAAGGCAGGTGAGTTCGTTGTTGACGGCGATCCGAAGTGCCTGGAAGGTCCTGGTCGCCGGATGGATCCTCTGGCGTTCCGCTTTATGGGGAACCGCCCGAATGACCAGGGAGGCCAAGTCGGCCGTCGTCCCGACAGGAGAATGTTTCCTGGTTTCCACTATCGAGCGGGCGATGCGTCTGGCCATTCTTTCCTCGCCATAATCCCTGATGATCCTCTCCAGTTCCTCTCCGGGGAGTGTGTGGATGAGGTCATAGGCGCTGCGCCCCCGGCTGCGGTCCATCCGCATATCCAAAGTAGCGTCCATGGAAAAGCTGAATCCCCTGTCCGCCGTATCCAGCTGATGGGAAGAGACCCCCAAATCAAGGAGGATTCCATCCACATTTCCAATGTTCCTTTCAGCCAGTATCGCGTCCATGTCGGCGAAATTCCCCCTCACCAGGATCTTTCTGTCTCCGAATGGGGCCAGCCGTTTCTCCGCTTCCCGGAGTGCATCTCCGTCGGCGTCGATTCCGATCAGAAGACCGTCAGGCGCCGTGTTGAGCAGAATGGCCTCGGCGTGTCCTCCACCCCCCACTGTACCGTCCACGGTGATGGTCCCCGCCCGGCACCGCAGGGACGTGATGACCTCTCTGACCATAACCGGCGTATGGAATACAGCCATTTCCCGGGCCTTTCATATTCCAAGATCCGCCATATAGTCGCTGAAGCCGTCCAGGTTGTCGCCGCTCTTTTTCATCTCCTCGTCGAACCTTTCCTTGCTCCAGATCTCGATGACCTTGATCATACCGGCGAGGACGATCTCCTTGTCCAACTTCGCAAATTCCCTGAGGTTGGGAGGAATGAGGATCCGCCCCTGGCCGTCCAGTGTGCAGTCAACGGCTCCCGACATAAAGAACCGCTGAAAAGCGCGCACTTCTTTCCGCAGGAGTGACTGATGGGAAACCTTTTCTTCGATCACCCGCCACTCATCATAAGGGAAGACCATCAGATAGCCGTCCCAGTTTGTGATCACCAGGCGATTGTCGTATTTCTCGGCGAACACTTCTCGGAGTCGTGACGGGAAAATGACTCTCCCTTTGTCATCGATGGTGTGGTAATATTGCCCCCGGAAGACGGACATTTTGGATTTCCCCTCCACTATAAACCACTTTACTCCACTTTGAGGCCACGATAAAGGAGGAAATTCGCTTTGTCAAGGATTTTTTTTACTTTTTTTGCCTGTTGGTCTGGTATTTTGAAACCGATCGGTTGTGAGCGTCGAAATTGGACGAAAATTCATGAGTTCCGTCTTTTTTCGACACAAAGTAGAGGTAATTGACGTTGGCGGGATAGAGGGCGGCCCGGAGGGAATCGATCCCGGGATTGGCGATCGGTCCCGGCGGGAGTCCGTCGATCAGATAGGTGTTGTGAGGCGTGCTCATTTTCAGGTGGCTTCGCAGGACTTTTTTCACTGGGGTGCCCGCCTGTTCGAGGTGGTAGACGGCGGTCGGATCGCTCTGCAGTTTCATCCCGCGCTTCAGGCGGTTGTGGAAGACGGCGGAGATGAGCGGTTTTTCATCCTTGTTCCCCGATTCCTTGCCAATGATCGAGGCAAGGGTCAGCCATTCGTTGAGCGTCAGACCGATCTTTTCTGCCCGTTTTCTCATCTCCGGCGTGATCTCTTTCCAGAATTGCCGTACGATGATCCGGATAACCTCCCGGGTGGTCATGGACCGGTCGAATTGATAGGTTTCGGGGAAGAGGTATCCCTCGATGCTCTCCGCGTCGATGCCGAGCGATCCCAGGAACTCCCTGTCGACGGTCAGGGCCATGAATTCCTTCTCGTTGATAAGTTTGTCTGCAAGAAGCCGTTTGGCAACGTCGTTCACCGTTATATCCTCGGGCAGCATCACCGTGTAAGACTTGATCTCGCCCCGGACCAGCTTTTCGAGTATCTCCGATGGTGATTGTGAACCGGTGAATTCATATTCACCTGCCCGGATTTGCCTTGTCGCTCCTTTCCCGAGGGCGAGCAGCCAGAAGAAAGGACGGTTTGCAACAAGCCCCGCGTCGTTCATGATCTCCGTAATCCGGAAAAAACCGGCCCCTTTGGGGATATCGACGGTCTTCATGACGATAAAGCGGTCTACAGGTGACGTGGCATAGCGGTAAAAGGCAATACCGGTCAGGGTGGCGACCAAGATAAGCAGGAGGGCCGTTTCGCGCCGGTGAACCGAAGCCGTTTTCAGTATCCGTTTAATTATCTTCATTTGCATTGGTGGAGTTGTCCTCTTTTTCCCCGCTCGCTGCCGCTTCGAGGTACCCTTGCAGGATGATGGAGGCGGCAACTCGATCGACAACTTCCTTTCGTTTCTCCCACCGCACGCCCCTTTGGCGGAGGAGCTCCTCCGCCTCCTTGGTGGAGAGGGTTTCATCCCAGCGGATAACGGGAAGGGAGAAACGCATCTCCAATCGCCGGGCGAACCGGTTGATCTTTTCACATTGGATCCCCTCGCTGCCGTCGAGCCGAAGGGGATAACCGATGACGATCCGTTCGACGCCGTGGCGCCTGACCAGATTGTCGATTGCGGCGAGATCCGCCTCACGATTCTTTCTGACGATGGTCGATACTCCCTGCACCGTCACCCCGAGCTCATCGCAGATGGCGACCCCTATTCTCCGGCTGCCGTAATCGAGCCCCAGTATTCTCAACCCGTCTCCCCTTAATTAAAAAAACGGTGTTTATAAAGCATCTGCTTGGAAAAGTCGATCATTTTTTCCCATGAACGACTCCTATTGTCAACCCATAGTGAGGTGGCGAAACGGTTTTTTCTTGGCGATCTGCTGGGTAAAATAGCCTCATAGTGACCAGAGCGACGAATAACAGTTGGAAAATAGGGATAAACGGTTTATGGTATCCCATCACAATTGCAGGAGGACAGAGTATGGCAGACCCCGAGGGAAAAGAGAAAAAAGTCAGATTCAACCAACAAAACCTTCACCGGGAAGAGATTTTCAGCGATCTCACGATAGGCTCCATCCGTCAGTTGATACCGGTTAAACCGAACGGTGAACCGGATAAAACCCGTCCGATTCTTTTTGTCGGGCAATCGCAAATATACACACAGCAAGGCCCCATGCCCGTCCAGTTTCCCATCGATGCCAAAAATCTTCAGCTGGCCATGGAGAAATTTCCCGCGGCCATGGAGGAATTCGTGGCTCACCTGGTCGAACAGGCCAAGGAAATGCAGCGGCAGGAGCAGTCCCGGCTGATCGTTCCGGGCGGCTCGCCAGCAGGCGGAAGCAACATCATTTTGTAGTTATTTGCGGCCAAATTTGCTGTTGTGAAAAGCGGATGAGTCTGCTACCTTCCCGTCCATGAAGCACATCGTGATGGGGACGTCCGGCCACGTGGATCACGGTAAGACGGCGCTGATCAAACGTCTGACCGGTGTGGATACAGACCGGCTCAAAGAAGAGAAAGAGCGGGGGATCACCATCGAGCTTGGCTTCGCCTCTCTGTCCCTTCCCGATGGTCGGGTCCTGGGTGTCGTCGATGTCCCGGGTCACGAGCGGTTTGTCCGGAACATGGTGGCCGGCGCTGCTGGCATCGACCTCGTTGTGATGGTGATCGCAGCCGATGAAGGGGTCATGCCGCAGACGCGGGAGCACCTCCAGATCTGTACCCTCCTCGGAATACAAAAAGGATTTGTTGCCCTCACCAAAATCGACATGGTTGATGAGGAGTGGCTGACACTCGTCCGGGAGGATGTCCGTGAGTTTCTCAAAGGGACCTTTCTGGAGGACGCGCCGGTCGTTCCGGTCTCATCCCTGACGGGTGCGGGTTTTCCCAAACTCATAGAGACCATCGCCCGGGCGGCGGATGGGGTGGAAGAGGCGGCCGACATCGGGCTCTTCCGTCTGCCGGTCGATCGTGTGTTTACTATGAAGGGATTTGGCACCGTCGTTACGGGAACGCTGATGTCCGGGCGGGTGACAACCGGTGAGGAGGTGGAGATTTTTCCTGTAGGACACCGGGCCAGGGTGAGGGGGATTCAGGTCCACAATCAGCCTGTCGATACCGCCGAGGCGGGGCAGAGGACGGCCGTCAACCTCCAGGGGGTTGACCGGGCGGTGATCGAGAGGGGATATCTTCTCGCCGGCAAAGACACCCTGGTGGCGTCGCAACGCCTTGATTGCGTTTACCGCCATCTTGCCGGCGCCACGCGGAAGCTGAAGAATCGGACCCTCGTCCGGTTGCATACAGGGACAAGCGAGGTCATGGCGCGGATGATCCTTCTCGACCGGGACGAACTGGAATCGGGCCAAGAGGCCTATGCCCAGCTGGTTCTCGATACACCTCTGGCGGTGGTCGCCGGAGACCGGTTCGTCGTCCGGAGTTACTCACCGGTCACAACAGTCGGGGGCGGGACGATTCTCGACCCGCTGCCCGTGAAACACAAGCGCTTTGCAGAGGAAATGCTGGCGGAATTCCAGCTACTTTCCGGTGGAGAAGCGGTCGAGAAACTGGCCGTCGTGATGGCGAGGGCCGGGATCGCCGGGATTACGGAACCCCGGCTTGTGGTTCGGACAGGGATCCGCCGGGCCGAACTCCACAGACGTCTGGAGGGGATGTTTTCTGCCGGGAGTGCTATTCTTGCCGATCGTGACGAGACGAGGGTCCTTTCCGGACCAATCTATGCCCGCCTGCAGGCGGGCATCATCGGGGAACTGAAGGGGTATCACGAACGGTTTCCCTTGCAGGCGGGGATCTCCCGGGAGGAGCTCCGGACGACGCTCGGAATGGACGACGGGACAGGTCAGAAGATCTTCGGCATGGCCCTCCGGGAACTCGAAAAGCGGGGAGAGCTCATCGCCGAGAAGGAGCATGTCCGGCTGAAAGGACATCATGTTCAGCTCAGGGGGGAGATGGGGGATCTGCGGGAGACGATCGCAGGGATCTATCGGCAGGGCGGTCTATCGCCGCCCACGGTCAAAGAGGTACTGGAGCGGTTTCCCGATCGGAAAAAGGAGATTACGAGTCTGATTCAGGTGATGACCCGCGAGGGAGAACTGGTCCGGATCAGCGAAGATCTGAATTTCCACCGGGATGCCCTGGCGCGGCTCCGCGAGGAATACCGGGAGTTTCTCGACAGGGAGGGGAAGGCGACGCCGGCAAGCTTCAGGGAATTGACCGGGCTGACACGGAAATTTATCATCCCGCTGATGGAGTATTTCGACATGACGAAGCTGACCGTGCGGGCGGGTGAGCATCGGATTCTCCGGGAGCGGCAGGAGTAATGGTCACGTATTTAACGAAGGGCGGGTAAAGAATTGAAATCAAAATCGGTTTATGTAAAGGATATCAAGACCGGCGACAAGGTGAGTGAGGTCTTTCTGACGGCGGAGAAAAACCTTGCCTATTCCCAAAAGGGATCGCCCTATCTGAATCTCCGCCTGAAGGATAAGACGGGAGAAGTAGACGGGAAGATCTGGGAAAACGCATTGGTTTGGGACAAAGCGTTCAAAAAGGGCGATCTCATCCGCATTCAGGCGCGGGCGCTCGTTTTCAAGAACACCATCCAGCTTTCGATCATCGAGCTGAAGAAAGTAGAAGATGGGGAGGTCGAATTGGCCGATTATTTCCCTGTGGCGAAGGGGGATCATGCGGAGATGTTCGCCAGGATTCTCAGCTATGTCGAACAGGTCCGGACACCTTGTCTGTCTGCACTTCTGCAGGCATTTTTCAGGGATGAGGCGATTGTCTCACTCTTTAAGAGGGCGCCGGCGGCCAAGGGATTTCACCATGTTTACATCGGCGGTCTTCTGGAACATACCCTATCCGTTGTCCGACTGCTCGATCAGGCGGCCGGCCATTATGCAGGGATCAACCGGGATCTCCTGATTGCCGGCGGCATCCTCCACGATATCGGGAAGATCTACGAATTTTCCTATGAACGCATCGTGGAGTACAGCGATCCGGGACGTCTGGTCGGTCATATCGTGATGGGCGTCGAGATGGTCGATGCGAAGATCGCGACGATTGCGGATTTTCCCGAACAGATGGCCATGGAACTCCGCCACCTGATTCTGAGCCATCACGGCGTGCTCGAATACGGTTCGCCCAAGCGGCCTAAGACTCTGGAGGCCCTGATCGTCCACTATATGGACGACCTGGATGCAAAAGTGAACGCCTTCCAAGCGTATATCCACGACGCCCGCGACGAGGAGTCGGATTGGACGCCCTATCACCGGTTGTTTGACCGGTACATTTACAAAGGGCGAACGCCCCGTGACACAGAGCCGTAAGAAACCGGTCACGCCCCCGAATCGGCCGTTTCCGGCCGGAGGAGGCGGAATGTGAACACCCTCCCTCAATAACGGAACACGGCGACCAGGTCTTTCGGTTCCGGCATTTTTTCCGGGGGCAGGATGAAGACCGATCCTCCGTTGAGATACGTCTGGATCGCGGCGATCTCCAGCAGATCCTCGTCCTCAGCCTCCATCTTCCGGTGAAGTTCGACAGCCCCGCTCTCCCTGTCGAACGTTCCCCAATTCCTGCTTCCTGCGGCAATGAAAAGCATACCGACCCGCCCGTGCGCGGCATCCGGGACAATCTCCCGGATGTCGGCAGAAGCCAGACCGGTTCCCGAGCTTTGCCTGTACTGGGCGATGGCGTCCTTTTCGGCCTTCTGAAAGAAGGGACTGACGATCTTCAAGGCCATGCGATAAAGAGATTCCGAACTGGCTCCCTTGGGATTTCCCGGAATACCCTCATCGATCAGGTGGGGAAACGTGTTGGCCTCACGGTAGATGGGAAAGAGATATTCCACGCCGGCAAGGACGAGCGGTGCCCGTTCGTCCTTGAGCAGGTCATGGAGACCCCGGTCGATCATGCGGAAGAACTTCAGGAGATTGTCTTTCGTGTCATCGGCAACCCCCCCGTGTCCGGAAACCATCGCCATGCCGGTTCCGCCGCTGGCGGAGCCGGTGCGGAAACGGACCTGCTTTTCAAACTCGTCGTATTGCAACGCTTCGTCAAGGCTTTTGGGAACCGCCTCCAATTCTATTTCCCGAATATTTTGCCCTGTCCCTTCCAAGAGCCGGACCTCTTTTTGGCTGAGGGCCAGGATATAGAACCGCTTGTCGCCGCTCAGGACGGGTAGCAGGGGTCTGATGTAAAAATGATCGGCGACAACGATAAGTTCTGGAAATGCTTCCGGAAGGCAGAAATAGCGGAAGAGGCCGGCGCAGAGAAAGAGCGCCAGACCGTCGCTCTGCCGCCGCCAGAACAGGACATTGCCCGGCAGCGCCTGAGCCGGTTCCAGCAGATCCTTGACTTCTTGTGAACGCAAACCGGCGGCCAGCAGTTTCTCCTCCGCGCTGCGCAGAAGATTCTTAAACCGGATCTGGTTTTGCTGGCTTTCCACACCGGTGCGGAACGTGGGCATGAAAATCGAAATGCACAACCCCTGATGCCTTCCCATCAATGTCTTTAATTCATCCTGCGATAATGCATTCATTGGGCCATCTCCCTTCTTGTGGTTAAACCCTCCTTGCTAGGGGTGCGTGGAAGATTATCCGGACGATGACTAGATGCACCGAACGGACCCCGGTATCGAGGGGTCATTGGTAAGATCATGATCACGTCCGGCGATTTAAAGATATAAAATCCCTGAGAGCAAAGCAAATCATTTCTTGCGGACCCCTGAGATAAATGGTACGGATTTTCCTCCTCCGCACACTGCCGTTTTCCTTTGCAGGAGAAGGAGATTGTGATAAAAGGCGGCGCTTTGAAGGATTCACCTTAAAGGCTGTAGAGACATTGACGAGACCATCCGGATTGAAACATACCATCGGGAGAGCTACCCGCAAGCCCTTACCGGTAAGCGGGGATGGGGGGCACACCGAAAAACGGATATCTTCCCTGCCGAAAGGATCAGGTCCGGGGGCGGGAAGCTCCCCCTGCGACAACAAGATCGGCAGGGGACCCTGGGCAAAGGTGTCCGCTGCGCAATGGGCCGACTGGAAATGGCAGTTCCGGAACCGGATTCGCTCCCCCATACGGCTTGCTGCAATCATGAATGAACCGACCCTGGCGGCCAAGCAGTCCAGGTCTGTCGTCAGAACCTATCCCATGGCGGTCACGCCTTATTACCTCTCCCTTCTCTATGCAACAGGAGAAAGTGATCCCCTTCGCAGGCAATGTTTTCCCGATGTCAGGGAGTTGGATGACTCTCTGGGAGGCGTGGGCGATCCTCTTGATGAGGAGATGGCAATGCCGGTTCCGGGATTGATCCACCGTTACCCCGACCGCTGTCTGGCAATTGTCAACAGCATCTGCGCCGTCAATTGCCGGCATTGCAACCGCAAACGGATGTGGCGCGGTGAAAAAAAATCACCGGGGACGCGAGAATGGTTGCAGACGATGGTGGACCACGTAGCCCGTACACCCGCCCTAAGGGAGGTAATCATTTCCGGAGGCGACCCCCTCCTCCTTTCTGAAGGTCTGCTGGAGTGGTTCGTAGGAGCCCTCAGGGCGATTCCCCATGTGGAGGTTCTCCGCATCGGAAGCCGCGCGCCGGTTACCCTGCCGATGCGAATTACACCAGAACTCTGTACGGTGCTGATGCGGAACAGGCCGATTTGGTTCAACACACAGTTCAATCATGTCAGAGAGATCACGCCGGAATCGACACAAGCATGCGAGATGCTGTTAACGGCAGGTATCCCGGTGTCGAATCAATCGGTCCTGCTCAAAGGTATCAACGATGACTTTGAGACGATGCGGGATCTTCTCTATGGCCTGGAGCGGATCTCGGTCAGGCCTTACTACCTTTTCCAGTGCGACCCGGTCCTCGGTGTGAGTCATTTCCGCCCTGAGGTCTTCAGGGGGATGGAAATCATGGATAAGCTCTGGAACAACATCTCCGGGCTTTGCCTCCCCCGATATGTCTTGGACACTCCGGGCGGGCGGGGTAAGATCTCCCTCCAGCCTTTTTCCCTTCTACCCGAAAAGAAAGCCGGACCGGATCAACATTCTTTTGACAATAGAAGGCAGATGGATTAGAAAACACCGAGGGAATAGACTGAAAGATTCCTCAGCCCGGCCGGGCATGGGAACGGAAAGCGGCGTTCAGCGGTTTTTACGAGAATAAGGAGAAGGGAAGAATATGTACACAGCCAGCGATTTACGAAAAGGACTACGGATCAAGATTGATAACGATCCATATATCATTACGGAATTCAATTTTGTCAAACCGGGTAAAGGACAAGCGCTCTACCGCTGCAAACTGAAGAATATGGTGAATGGAAACCAGTTTGAGCGGACTTTCCGTTCCGTCGATATCTTTGAAACGGCTGACCTGCAGGAAAAAAAGATGCAGTACCTCTATAAGGAGGAGGGAAAGTACTGCTTTATGGACAACCAGAGTTACGAGCAGGTCTTCCTTACCGAGGATCAAGTCGGCGATGCGAAAAATTTCCTCCTGGACAACATTGAGGTGGAGATCCTCTTCTTCGAGGACCGGCCTCTGGGGATCAGTCTGCCCAATTTTATCGATGTCACGGTGACCAAAGCCGATCCCTGGGCCAAGGGAGATTCGGTATCGGGAAATACCAAACCGGTTACCGTTCAGACGGGGTACCAGCTCCAGGTGCCCCCTTTCATCGAGGAGGGAGAAAAGATCCGGATAGATACCCGCAGCGGAGAGTATCTGACGCGGGTCAAGGGTTGATTTTTTAAATTTGGGGAGAGTCGTGGACGAAGACTGGAGACTGCCCTGCAAAGCGGATACCTTGTGGCTCAGGGCAGCCATGACCCAGGCGATCCGCCGGTTCTTCCTGGATCAGGATTTTCTCGAAATCGAAACACCCGTACGAATTCCTGCCCCGGCACCGGAATCCCATATCGAACCCATTGCCTCGGGCGAATGGTGTCTCCAGACCTCCCCGGAACTCTGCATGAAGAGACTCCTGGCGGCGGGCTACCCTAAAATTTTCCAGATATGCAAATGTTTTCGCGCCGGGGAACGGGGCGCTCATCATCTGCCGGAGTTCACCATGATCGAATGGTATCGGGCGGGGACCGATTATCTGACCCTGATGGACGACTGTGAGACCCTGATTGTCCGCATTGCCGAGGAGATCGGCCTGGGTGACACGGTATACCGCCAGGGAAGGAAAATCTGTTTGACACCTCCCTGGGAGAAGATCACCGTTCGAGGGGCCTTCGCCCGTTATGCCGAACTCAGCCTCGAAGAAGCCCTGATGAAGGACCGTTTTGACGAGATCATGGTCTGCGCAATCGAGCCCCATCTCGGCAGGGAACGCCCTGTTTTCCTCTATGAATATCCGGCGACGTTGGGTGCCCTGGCTCGGGTGAAGGCAGAAGATCAGGAGGTCGCCGAGCGTTTCGAACTGTATATCTCCGGTCTGGAACTGGCCAATGCCTTTTCGGAACTGACCGATCCGGTGGAACAGAGACGAAGGTTTGAGAAAGCCTCCTGTGACCTGCGTCGGAAAAACCATCCCACCTATCCCCTACCGGAGCACTTTCTTGAGTCACTTTCCCGGATGCCTCCCGCCGCAGGTATTGCCCTGGGCCTGGACCGTCTGGCGATGATCCTTGCCGATCAGACGACTATCGATGCCGTGGTTGCATTTACACCGGAATCCCTGTGATATTCTCTTACGGACGGGACGATGGGGGTCATCGGTCCTTGACAGCCCCTGTCTTTTCCATTATATGTGGTCGCCATCTATTATATTTTGCACATAAGGAGATTGAATGTGAAAGAAACTTCGACAGTGGCCGAGATGACCTTGGGAGGAAATTTTCATGGCAGCCTTTTCGACATGGTGGTTCATGCGGGGTTCGTCGTCCAACTGGTTCTACTGCTCCTGCTGATCTTTTCCGTCGTCTCATGGGCCATCATCCTGATGAAATACTTCAATATCCGGAAGGTGAAGAGGGAGAATGAATTTTTCCTGAGTTCCTACATGAAAAGTTCAAAACTGTCGGAAATGTTCCTTGATGCGAAGAAGTATCGGAATTCGACGCTGGCGGAAGTGTTCCGGACCGGATACGCGGAGCTTACTAAACTCACCAAGACAGTACGGGGGACCGCTCCGGGGAAAGACACCCCGGAAGCGGGCGGCCAGGGGCTCGAAATCGCCGGCATCGACAATGTGGAACGGGCAATGAACAGGGCCTGTGGGGAACAGACAACCAAACTGGAAGCGGCCCTCGGATTCCTGGCCACGACGGGAAGCGCCAGTCCCTTCATCGGCCTGTTCGGAACCGTCTGGGGGATCATGGATACCTTCAAGGGGATCGGTGCCCGCGGATCGGCGACCCTGGCCGTCGTGGCGCCGGGGATATCGGAGGCCCTGATTGCGACCGCAGCTGGCCTTGCTGCCGCCATCCCGGCCGTCATCGCGTACAACTACTATTTGAACAGTATCAAGACGATGACACTCGATATGGACAATTTTGCCTCGGAGCTGCTCAACATCGTCGAGCGGTATTACGTCAAGAAGTGAGAGATCATGAAATACGCAAAACGCAGAAACAATGCCGACAACCGGCCGATGGCCGAGATTAATGTGACTCCCCTTGTCGACGTGATGCTGGTGCTGCTGGTCATCTTCATGGTGACGGCGCCGATGATGCAGACGGGAATCGATGTCAATCTCCCCCGGGTGAAGGCAAAAAGCATGGATGTCACGGAAGAGAAATTGGTGCTGACCATCAATGGCGCGAAAGAAATCTTCCTCAATAAAACGAGGATGTCGCTTATGGATCTCGGTACGAAGCTGGAATATATCGTTGCGTCTCGAATCGATCGCGAGGTCTTTTTGCGAGCGGACAGGAACGTCCCCTATGGATTCGTTGTCGAGGTGATGGCCGAAGTGAGAAAGGCCGGTGTTGACAAGCTGGGGATGATCACCGAGCCGCCCGAGGAAAAAAGGTGATGTCTGAAAGGTACGACACGCACAGGCATGACGGATTCCGTCTGAACCGCATGATCTTCATTTCCCTCCTGTTCCATGTTGTGATTCTCTCCCTTCTCTTTTTTTCCCCTTCGTTTCCTTCGCCGAAACTGACCTTCGGGCCTGTCTACAGCGTCTCCCTGGTCAGTCTTCCGCGTAATGCCCTTGAGCAGAGGAGCACCTCGGCCGTGGCCAAGGAACTCATGACGGCCAATCGCCCGGAGATGGTCCTGAAGAAGCAAGTGGCCCCGTCGCCGGTCATCCCCATCCGCAGCTTGGAGCCTCGGAAGAAACAGGATCCAACCCTCGATAAGGCGATGGAGGAGATCCGAAAAAAGGCGGCTGCAACCGGTCCATCCAAACCATCCCCGGCTAAAGCCGCCACGGAGAAGACCGAGAAGGCGGGAAAGGAGGAGGCGGCAACAGGCTTTGCTTCTCAACCCGGGACCGTGGAGATGGATACACAGATGCGCGCCTACTATGCGATGGTGTGGTCGCAGATCAAGGGGAAGTGGGTGCTTCCCCAAGGTATCCTTCGCGGCGAAGCGCTCGAAACGATCATCGATGTGACCATCCTGCGCAGCGGGGCGGTGACCCAGGTGAACTTTGAAAAACGGTCGGGCAACCGCTATTTTGATGAATCGGCCATGAAAGCCATCCGGAAGGCGAGCCCTTTGCCCCCTCTGCCGGCGTGGATCGGGGGAAACAGTCTGGGGGTAGGGATCCGGTTTCATTCGTCGGAATTGAGATCGTAATCAGTTGATACAGGAAAGGGAGGTTTACATGCAGATTCTGGTGCGTCTGGCGATTTCAGGTCTTTTCCTGCTCTTGCTGTTTTCCAACAGCCCGGCGTACGGGAAGGTGTATATCGATATTGATTCCCCCTCTTTTCAAAAATTCCCCATTGCGATCACTGAGTTTAAACCTCTGGGACCCGGTGCAGCGACGGCTGATTTCCCCGTCTGGTTCGCCGATACCCTCTCTCGGAATTTGCTGATCACGGGCTACTTCAATATCCTCGACAGGAGGGCCTTTCTGGAAGATCCAATCCGGGCGGGAATCACGGGGGAGGGCACCCGTTTTGCAGACTGGGTGACGATCGGCGCCGAATATCTCATCAAGGGTGGATTTCAGACGGACGGCCGTCAACTCATCACGGAGTTCCGCCTGTTTGATGTCGTGAAGGGAGAACTGATCGTCGGGAAGAGGTATACGGGGACGACCGATGACAAAAACCGGATGGTTGTGCAGTTCGCAAACGAGGTCCTCCAGGCCCTCACAGGAGAGCCGGGTCTGTTCGACACCCGGATTGCCTTTGTCAGAAAAACCATCTCCGCCGCAGATATTTATACGATCAACTTCGATGGTTCCGACCTCCGCCGAATCACGAACTACAACTCACTGACCCTCTCACCGCGCTGGTCTCCCGACGGCCGGCAGCTGGCCTTCACCTCTTACAAGGACGGTAAACCGGACATCTATCTTCGGGATTTGGCAAGTGAAAAAACGGAGAAAATTATCTCTTATCCGGGACTGAACCTTCCCGGTTCATGGTCCCGGGACGGTGCGAGGCTCCTGGTCACGGTGAGCCGGGATGGAAATCAAGAGATCTATGACATGACCGTGGCAAACAGGCTTCTTCAGCGTCTGACTCGTGAATTTTCCATCGATGTATCTCCCGTTCGCTCCCCTGACGAAAGGCGGATTGCCTTCGTCTCGAACCGTAACGGCTCTCCGCAGATCTACGTGATGGATGCCGACGGAGCCAATGTGCGGCGGTTGACCTTTGAGGGAAATTACAACACTTCCCCTGCCTGGTCGCCGAAAGGGAAGATGATCGCCTACGAGGGATCCGTCAATGGCCGTTTTCAGATCTTCGTCATCAGCGAGGAAGGTGGCAATCCACAGCAGCTCACCTTTGCCGGGGGTGATCACGAATCTCCCACCTGGTCGCCGGATGGAAGGTATCTGGCTTATAGCGTACGCGGGTTTGGACGAAGCAGGATCGAGATCATGAATGCCAACGGCCAGAATTCCCGTGTGCTGCATGAGGGGAATGACGGCTGTCTGAGTCCCTTCTGGTCTTCCCATCTGCGCTGATACAGATCGGTGGTGATTCTCATGTGTTGCAGGCAATTTTGAAAAAAATCCCAATTTTTTGGTTGATTTTTGTCGACAGTAGTGGTTTATTCGGTCAGACATGTATTGAGCCACTAAACAGATTGATCCAAGAAAGGAGAATGATAATGAAAAGAAACTTGTTTTGGGTAGGGCTGATCGCCCTGATTTTGTGTCTTTCCGTCACGTTTCTCACCGGTTGTGCCAAGAAAGCGGCGGTAAAGTCGGACACGGCAACTACCCAGGAACAGAAAGCGGTCACAAAGGCCCCTTCGGCGGACGATCAGGCGGCCGCAGCTGCCGCTGCCGCTGCCAGGGAGAAGGCGCTTCGCGAACAGGCGCTGAGAGAAAAGGCTGAGAAGGAGGCCGCAGCAAAGGCGGCAGCCGAAAAAGCCAAGAAAGAAGCGGCGGCGAAGGCCAAGGCGATTTTGAAAGAACTCCAGATCCCGGATATCCATTTCGATTATGATAAATACAATCTGAAACCGGAGGCCCAGGCGATCCTCAAGGCGGGCGCACCGGCTTACCTGAAGTATGTGGATTACAAACTCGTGGTGGAAGGTCACTGCGACGAGCGGGGAACTGTGGAATACAACCTGGCACTCGGCCAGAAGCGTGCGGATGAAGCCGCCAAATACCTTGCCGATATGGGCATCCAGAAGGACAGGATCAAGACGATCAGCTACGGCAAAGAGATGCCTCTGGATAAGGCAAGTAACGAAGCTGCCTGGGCAAAAAACAGAAGGGCCCACTTCGTCATTTTCCCACCGGTGAAGTGATATTCTCCTGATTTGGTGGGGGACGGCTCGGCTGATAGCCCACCGCTGGCTCACGGTGGCAGGTTGGGCAGGTAAATCATGCCTGCGAGGGAAGTGTTTATCATCGTAGCTTGGATTGTCTGATAAGAGTAAAGGTCCTGTGGGCCCCGCTGATGTGCCGGGCTCACAGGATCTTTATTCGATAGTGCAAAGCATGCAGGACGGCTTCTAGCCGCAGAAGGATAAGGTAGTGCAAAGACATCTGTCCATCTTGATTTTCATCGCAGTCCTAGCCGTGGCCGGGTGTGCCACGACGGATGATCTGCGGCGTCTTCGCGGTGATCTGAACCATCAGATTCAGCTTACCAACGACAAGATTGCGGGCGTCGAGATGGGGTCGGCCAACATAAAGGGTGAAATGGCCGGCCTCCGCAAGGATATAGAAAAAACCAGCGAAAAAACCTCTGAGGGATTCAAAGCACTCCGCAGCGGACAAGCGGAAGGTCGGGTCGATGTGACCGAGATCAGGGACCAGATCCAGCAGATCAGGGGGAACATCGATGGTCTCAGAAGGGATCTTTCCGCCATCTCAGCCCGGACGGGCAGGCGAGACGAGGAGGATAAAGCCCTTCGGGAAAAGCTGGACAGCATAACCTTCAAGATCAACTTCATCGAGAATTTTCTTGGGATCGGCAAAAAGGAAGAGCAGGCGGACGCTGCGGGGGAGAAGAACGGGAAACCGCCGGCGGTCCTGGCGAAGGAGGCCTCCGGTAAGGCCAAGACGGACAAGGAATCCCGTTACACAGCGGCTTATGAGCTTTTTCGTGAAGCAAAGTATGAGAAGTCGAGGGAGGCGTTCGAAATTTTCCTCAAGCAGTACCCCGATACGGAATTTTCCGACAATGCCCAGTTCTGGATCGGTGAATGTTACTACTTCGAAAAAAAATATGAAAAAGCGATCATCGAATATGAAAAGGTCACCAAGAATTTTCCGGATGGGAACAAGGTTCCCTATGCCCTCCTGAAACAGGGGCTCTCTTTCCTGAAACTGGGGGACAAGGCAAGCGCCAAACTCCTCCTGCAACAGGTGATCAAGGATTTTCCCAATACATCTCAAGCGCGGATCGCGCGGGCGAAGCTCGTCGAAATCAAATAAAACAGCCGCATCACTGCCGAACGAGCGGGAGGGGGGTGATCCCCTCGGGGACAGGCAGGGCGAATGACTCCCTGTCATTGTCCAGACGGATATCCGTGTAACGGACCGCCAGCTCTTCCTTTTTGCCGATCCCAATCAATCGCTGTGGCAGGAAACCTTTCTCCGTACGGGCATGGTCGGCAAAATCGGCGGAATATGCGATATCTCCCTCCTCTGTAAAAGTACGGATCCGGCGAAGGAGATCCCCTGCCGGATCGATCCAGAGAGAGCGGATTTTCTCCCCGGCTCTGTACTGATCGATGCG
>JAMDBG010000097.1:0-669 GCA_023487865.1 Deltaproteobacteria bacterium
CCTCTATGTGGACGAGAAGCACAGGCAGGAGGGGATTGGAAGGAATCTGGTGGATGCCTGCGTCTCGGAGGCGATCACATTGGAGCTCTTCAGGATCTTTACACTGACATACAAACAGGAATTTTTCCGAAAGCTCGGCTTTAGGGATGTCGAGCGTTCCACGCTTCCCGAGAAGATCTGGTCCGATTGCTTCCGATGTTCAAAATACCCGGATTTCTGTGATGAAGTCGCCATGATCCTGGAGCTGTGAGATGGCCAGACGCATTCTGATCCTTGTACTGGCCCTTCTTTTTTTGTCTGGATGCGCCGGCCGGGTGAGAAAACCGGCGCCGCAACCGGTACCGCCTCCATCGGCAATGAAACCGCTTCCTCCCTCTGTCACACCGTCGCCTCCGGCCGTTCCGAAACCGACCCCACTGGTCCGGCTGCCTTTCGATCAGTATCCCGTTTTTGCGGATGATATGGACCTGGCCTCACTGGAGAAGGCCATCGAAAAGAGTCTCCAGTATTACAACCGAGCTGCCGGAAACGGTCCTCGCCTGATGGATGACACCGTGGTGACCGTCCGGGAGCTCAAGGAATCCCTCATCGCCCTCCGGGAAATCCTCCGACGGGACGAGCCGGACAAGATGAAACAGGCGCGGATAGGGGAGATGTTCGATGTCTATC
>JAMDBG010000097.1:679-4732 GCA_023487865.1 Deltaproteobacteria bacterium
TACGGCGCCGAGCGATGCCGTGGTCGTCAATCTATGGACATTCAATGAAAAATATCCAGGAGAACAGCTGATCGGCCGGTTGAAAAACGGCGAACTGATTCCCTATTACAGCCGAAGCGAAATCGAAGATCTCGGTTCGTTGGCCGATCGGAATCTCGAGATCGCCTGGGTCGATGACCGGATTAATCTGTTCTTTTTACATACACAGGGATCCGGCAAGATCAAGCTTCCCGACGGAAAGCTCCTCCAGATCGGCTATGCGCTGAAAAATGGGCGCCCCTTCCAAAGCCTGGGGCGTTTCCTGATGGATACGGGGAAGATCAACCCGCAGGAAATTTCCTATCAGGCAATCAAGCGCTATCTTCGGGAACATCCGGAAGACCTTTCGGAAATCCTCGGCCACAACGAGAGTTTTATTTTTTTTCGCGAGGTAAAAGAGGGGCCTGTCGGCTCTCTCGGGGAGATCCTCACGGCAGGACGTTCCATTGCGACCGATGCCGCTGTGTTTCCAAAAGGGGCTCTGGCTTTTATACGGGCGAGGAAACCGATCCTCGACCGGGAGGGCAATGTGGAGTCATGGATCCCCTTCTCCCGATTCGTCGTCAGTCAGGACGCCGGTGGAATGATCAAGGGGGCGGGACGGGTCGATCTATTCTGCGGGAGCGGTGATGAGGCGGAGATGCTTGCGGGAAGCCTGAAGGAACGGGGAGAGCTCTATTTCCTGGTGAAGAAAAGAACCAACGGCCGTTAGCAGGCTGTTGAAAAACGCTCATCTGCTGCGTTAAGCTACAAACCTCATCGTTCAACGTATTTCCATATACGCCTCGCTCATGAAGTTTTTGCGTACCTTGCATCGAAGCGTTTTGGAACGGTCTGCAAAACAGGGTGCATTTCAACCTGCGGTTAGACGGTTGAGAGCATCAGAGAAATGCCAGCATATAGGCCGCTGTCGTTCCGAGATAGACGGCGATATTGAGACCGCAAAGCAGCTCCCGGACAAAGGGATTTTCGTATTTCCTTCTGGCCATCATGAAACAAATGAAGGTCGATAGGGCTATCACTGGCAGGTGGAAATAAAGAGCCTTTTTCGGTATTCCGGTGTGAAGCGGGAAAACCATGCAAAACCAGGAGAAGATGGAGACCAGGACATAGATGACCATGCCTTTGTCTTTTCCCAGACGGACCAGAAGAGTCTGCTTGCCGACAGCCACGTCGGCATAAAAATCAGAAAACTCGTTGAGGAGGATGACGTTGAAGATGGAAAGCCCGATCGGCAGTGCCATCCAGTGAATGCAGGGGGCGATATAACCCCGCTGGATATAGAAGGCCGAGGCTGCAGGGAGCCATCCATAGCAGGCACTGATGATCAGTTCTCCGAGGCTCGTTTCGATCGGACGGATGGGGCTCGTGGAGTAGAGAAAACCACTCAGGGCGCCGAGACCGCCCAGAATGAGTGTCAACGGGCCTGTTTCCAAGCCGAATTGCAGGATGAGGCCAATGATTCCAGCCAGCATGATCGTGATGACGCTGGTCCGTAAAACAACGGTTTGGGAAAGGGACTCCGCCCTGATCAGACTCGCTCCCCTGATGAAGCGGTTCACGAACCGGCGGCCGGCTTTCTCTCCCTTCACATAGTTGAAGTACTCGCCGGTATGGCAGGTGGAGACAATGACCAGTACTGCACCGAGACTGCCAAGCGCAAAGACCGATAAGGTGAAGGTATGATGCAGCCGCCACGCCAGGAATGTGCCGAGAAGGAAGGGGAGTATTGCAACAAGATGGATAGGAGGGAAAGACTTTTTGAGCCATTTTGCAATCTTCATCCGGCTGTCTTTTTCTTGTTCTGCCATCATGTCTTGACCTCATCCTTCCAGATTGCCCGGTGGCTAAGTAACACAAGACCGTTGACTTGTCAAACCGCCGTCATTGCTCGATAAAAAAATAAAGATTTTTCTTGATTGTTGTTTTTCTTTGTGTTAGGGGTAACACCAAGCTGAAGCTACCGGCAGGTAGTCTTATAGGTTAGTTAACGATTCTGAATGGATTGAGCCAGATGCCGTATTCCCAGTTTAAGCCGATTTTCTACTACGTCACAGAGATGTTGGAACACGATAAGGTGGTATTAGCGCCTCCGGTGCTTGTCGGATGCCGGGGATGACCGGCGATGAGTTTGGCCACCGTAGTGGTGGTGATGATGTTATGTTCCATTAAAAACTATTGATGAAAGGGGGACGTAAAAGAATGACGAAGGCAGAATTGATTGCGGTGATGGCGGAGGGTGCGGCAGTTACGAAGGCAACCGCGGCGAAGGCGCTGGAAGGTTTTACCTCGGCTGTAGCAAAGGAACTCAAGAAAAGCGGCAAGCTCGGGCTGGTAGGGTTTGGAACATTCTCCGTGGTGAAGAGGAAGGCCCGATCGGGAAGAAATCCCCAGACCGGAAAAGCCATTAAGATCGCAGCCAAAAGGGTCGTCAAATTCAAAGCAGGCAAGGCATTGGCGGACAAGGTAAAATAACAGGATCCTCTAGAGTCAAACCGAACGGGCCTCCATTTTTTCTATGGAGGCCTTTCGTTTCTTTGCCGGCCGGTCTCCTAATACGCTCACTTAACGATTCAGACGAAGGATGATCGCCTCTCCTCAATACGTTGACACGTCCGCTTCTATCTGTTATAGGACGCACGAAATCGGGCCTTTTCCACCCCCTTTTTTCTACCCCCGCAACATGGCTTATCCGCCTGTCCCTTGGCCAGTCAAGCGGAAGCGGCATAGGGTATTGAAGATCGTCCATTACAGGAGGAAGACTTGATCAGGAAACGGATTTTGAGCGGGATGAGACCCACAGGGAAGCTCCATTTAGGCAATCTTCATGGTGCCCTGTCAAACTGGATTGCTCTGCAGAATTGCGATGATTACGAATGCTACTACTTTGTTGCCGACTGGCATGCGCTTACGAGCGATTACGCAAACACCAGCGAGATCCGGGCGAACACGATCGATATGGTGATCGACTGGCTCGCTGCAGGACTGGATCCAAACAAGAGCACCCTTTTCATCCAATCGACGATCAAGGAACATGCCGAGCTCTTCCTCCTGCTCTCCATGATTACGCCCCTGGCCTGGCTAGAGAGGAACCCAACCTATAAAGAGGTGAAGGAGGAGCTCTCGCAAAAAGATCTTTCGACTTTCGGATTTCTCGGTTACCCCGTCCTACAGGCGGCTGACATCATTATGTACAAGGCCTTCGGGGTGCCTGTCGGTGTTGATCAGCTCCCCCATGTGGAGCTGACACGGGAGATTGCCCGCCGCTTCAATTTTCTCTATGGCGAGATCTTCCCCATTCCCGAGCCGCTTCTGACGGAAGTCCCGAAGCTTCTCGGCATCGACGGCAGGAAAATGAGCAAATCCTACGATAATTCGATCTTCATGAGCGACAGAGGCGATGCCTTGAAACAGAAGGTCGCAGCGATGTTCACCGATCCGCAGCGCCAGCGGAAAAGCGATCCCGGCCGTCCGGAGCTCTGCAATGTCTTCACCTTTCACCAGCTCTATTCTTCCTCTAAGGATGTCGCAGAGATCCCGCCCGCGTGCCGGGCGGCGTCCATCGGTTGCACGGAGTGCAAGCGACGACTGGCCGCTGCCGTTGAGGGGGGGATGAGGCCGATCCACGAACGGCGGGACTACTACCTCGCCCATCCCGAAGAAGTACGGGCCATTATCGCCGACGGCAACCGCCGAGCCGCAGGGATTGCGAGGACGACGCTTGCAGAAGTGCGGGAAGCGCTGAAAATAAGCCATGAGTTATGAGATCAAACTCGATATCTTCGAGGGTCCTCTGGATCTTCTGCTCTATCTCATCCGGAAAAACGAGATTGACATCTACAATATACCCATTGCCCTGATTACCGAGCAGTATCTGGAATATCTCGATATCATGCGGTCTCTCAATCTGGATCTTGCCGGGGAGTACCTCGTCCTGGCGGCGACGCTCATCCACATCAAGTCGCGGTTGCTCCTGCCGCCGGTCGAGGGCGATGAAGAAGGGGAAGAGGGAGA
>JAMDBG010000126.1 GCA_023487865.1 Deltaproteobacteria bacterium
ATGGAAGAGGCTGCGGAAGAAATCCCCGATGCCCCGCATTCCCCTGACGAGGGTATCCGTGACGGGGTCCACTGGCCGTTGAGGACAGGTTTCTTTCGGCGATGTCCCCGTGAAGTACGCCTCTTGAAACGTTTGCGGGCAGGAGGCGGTGGCGAGGTATCCGGACTCCGGATCGATCCGGGCGGTCTCCACACCCTGCGGCTGGATCGGGGCCGGCGGCCCGGATTGGGGATAGAGGGCCCGCATAAACCGCGCCCAGATGTGGAGCGCTCCGCTCGCTCCGGTCAACCCCGTGTCCGCGCCGGAGTCGTACCCCACCCATACGGCACAGACGATGTCGGGGGTGTACCCCACGAACCAGGAATCCCGATTGCCGTCGGTCGTTCCGGTTTTCCCCGCTGCCGGAAAGGATATCCCCAGCGTCTTGGCCGATTGTGCCGTACCGCGTTCCAGTACTCCTTCCATCGCGTAACCGGCAAGGTATGCCGCCCGCGGATCAAGCGCCGCATCGCGCTGAACCTTCTTTGCCGTGAGGAGATCTCCGTCTGCCGTGGTCACCGATAAAAGGGGAAACGGGGCGAAACGGACACCCCCCGAAGCAATCGTCGCATAGGCATAGGCGAGCTCCATCGGGGTGACTTCGAAACTCCCCAAGGCCATCGATGGGACGGGTAAAAGCGGGCTTGTGATACCCGCCGCACGCGCGGTCTTGAGCACTTCCTTCAAGCCGACGTCGTATGCCAGCCGGACGGTGGCTGTGTTGACCGACTCCTCAATCGCCTTGCGAATCGTGATCCGTCCATAGGTCCTTTTTTCGAAATTCGCCGGAGTCCAGATCCCTGCCGGGGTGGGGATCGACACCGGTTCGCCCGACACGATCGTCGAGAGTGTCTTGTCTCCTGCGGCCTGAATCGACAGTGATAACGCCGTGAGCAGGACGAATGGTTTGAAGGCGCTTCCCGGCTGACGTTTCGCATCCACCGCCCGGTTGAACTGGGTTTCCCCGTAGTCCCGCCCGCCGACCATCGCGGTCATCGCCCCGGTTCTCGGATCCACGGCGACCAGCGCGACCTGCAGCGGTTCGCCGGCAGGTTGCGCCTTTTTTTCGAGCGCCTTGAGTCCCCGGGTGACGGCCTGATGGGCGGCGGCCTGGTGCGTGGGGTCGAGGGTGGTGTAATAGCGGTCCCCCGCCCGGTAGAGTTTTTCGCCCCCCAGCTCTTCCGCGGTGAGCCGCTGGATGTAGTCCACAAAGTAGGATGCCATGTGAACAGAGGCGTTGCGTGGCCGGATCCGAACCGGCGCGTTTGACGCCCTGCGGAACTCATCCTCCCGGATCATCTCGAGCTGGCGCATCCGCAGCAGGACCGAGTTGCGCCGCTCTTTTGCCATCTTAGCGTTCCTCAGGAGGGAGTGCCGGTTCGGAGAGCGGATGATCACGGCAAGCAGCGCCGCCTCCTCCAGGGAAATCTCTTTCGCATGTTTCGAAAAATAGAATCCCGCCGCCTCCTCGATGCCGTAGATCCCCCGGAGGCCTTCCTGCCCGAAGTAAATCTTGTTGAGATACATCTCCAGGATCTGTTTTTTCGAGTACCGCAACTCAAGGATAAGCGCGAGCTCCGCTTCCCGTAACTTGCGCCCGATGGTCTTTTTGGGGGAGAGGAAGAAATTTTTCGCGAGTTGCTGAGTGATGGTGGAACCGCCTTGAGCGAACCGCTGTTCCCTGAGGTTGACAAACAATGCCCGGCCGACCGCCGGGATGTCGATCCCCAGATGGGAATAAAAGCGCGCGTCTTCGGATGCGATCACCGCATTCTGCAGGAAAGCAGAAATGGCGGAAAGGGGAACCGGGCTCCGGGACTCCCTCTTCGGGCCCATGATGCGGCCGATCTCCTCCGGCTCCAGGCGGATCGAATCCAGCGGCACTCCGGTCGGGGAGGCCAGCGACACGACCCTGCCGTCGTGAACCGCGATCTCCACCGGGCCGCTCTCGCGGGAGGGATTCATCGCACCGCTGTCACGCAGGAATATCTGGAGGTTTGCCTGCTCTTCGGAGAACGTCCCGGCCCGGGACGGCTTTCCCGGAACTTTCCGATAGGAGAGCCTCTGCAGGCGTTCGGCAATGCGGAGGTTCCCCAGGTGGTCCCCCTTCCGGATCTCCGTGGGGCGGCCGTAAAGGATGGAGGGGGCTTCCCATGTGTCCCCGGCAATCCCCCGGCCTACCTTGACGTACAGGTAGCCGAACTGGATCAGGAGGGCCACTGCAAGGGCCGGAAAAAGATATCTTCGGATCAAAGCGTCCTTCCCGCCGCTTCTATGAAGGGCCGAAACATCGTCGTCATGTTAATGCGCTTGAATTTCCCAGGTCGCAAATGGATAGGAACCGTATTGCACAAGTCAAAAATAAAAAAGCTCCGCTCATGGGGGAAATGCCGGTCGCGTTGTTCAAACACGCCCCCCGGGGGGCGGGGGGTCGTGTTTGAACCCTGCCCGCGTGGGGCATTAGGGCACCAAAATAAAATCCTGAACGACGCCTGCGGAAACATCCCGGCTCACTTGCTGTGTCGTGTAACCCTCCGCAGAAGCCTCGAGGACGTATTTGCCGGCAACCGCAGCCTGTGCGGACAGCGCAATCGGCAGAGTACCGGTACCGAATTGACCCAGCAACGGCGCAGAGACTGGCAACGTCAACACATAGCCGCCGGTACCGGGATCGACGGCTTTGTCTGCAACCGTTACAGTCGGGCCGCCGCCGAACACTTGTTTGGCTGCCGCGTAAGCCACTTCCGTCGTGCTCGGGGGATCTAATGTGACCGTTCCGCCGGCATTTTTTGTCGTGGAAATCGGCAGCGTGATTCGCGAGAGGTTGGTACTCACGATGGTGGTGCTAACCGTGGTTGCGACCGGCACGCCGGCAATGACCGCAGTGGCGCGACCTTTACCGGTAAGCACAACATCATAGTTTCCCGGTGCAAGACGAGCCAGGAAAAATTCTCCCGTTTGCGGGTTCGGCGTCGTGGAACAGATGACTTTGCCGTTCGTCTGTGCCGACACCCGGATATCGTCGCCCAGAATGGCTGTATCCACAAAGCCCTCGATACCGTTCAACTCGGTGGGCACCACCTTGATCACGGGTTTAAGGGAATACGTTCCATTGCCTCGCGTCACGACGGACTTTAGGGCATCGAAATCCAGCACCAGATCAACGTGTTGACCGGGGGCCACGTCAAACTCGTTGACCAGTTTGATCCCGCTTTGCACGGCACTCGGCGTATCCAGAGCGATTTCCCTATTGGGGTCCGATGTCAATACAACCGAGTTGGCAATATTCGTTTCGCTGTTGGCCGCCAATTCCAGGCGCAGTTGCGTGTAATGACCCGCCGGCAGCAAGGTCTGCCCCAGGTCTTCCAAAACGCCGTTTGTGAGGTTCAGCAAATTGATTTTACGTGCGGGATTGAGAGTGATATCGGCCCAGCCGGGATCATTTCCGGAAGCCGAACTGCTCTGATGAACCCGTACTTTATTGATGGTTACGTTGACTGCGGCAAAGCCGCCGGCCGGCGCATCGGTCAGCAGCACACTGAGCGAACTATCGCCCTGTGGATTCGAATCTCCGCCGCCACCACATCCGGCCAGCAGAATGATGAGTGATGCCGCAAAATAGGGCAACACCGCTTTTATGAGATTGGTTTGCATGGTTCGTCCTCCTTTCTCCTTACACCTAAGGGTAAAATCGGAAAGGGAAGCCAAATCCCCGAGTCGCATGTCCCAGGGGCACATCAGAGGATTGGTTATCGACCGATATCTGCCTATCCCTCGTTCCTGATCGCGATACGGCTATTATCTTTGAGGTAAGCACAGGAGATGCCAATGGCGGCCTATCGTGTTAACTTACTAAATTTACGACGTTTATGAAAAGATCCAGGCGTTCACATCGGCGACATTGAAGGATTTTCCATACACCAGAGGTGAAAAGCTGTAGGGTATTCCCTTCGCTTCATTTGCCCATACCTGCCGGGGATGTCGGCGCACAGTTTGGCCGGTCACCCCGGTGCGGATAGACCCTTGTTTATCCCGACGTTGCCGGATGTATATATCATTGACACATGAGGCGGTTCTTCCTATACTCCGCCCATCCAAACCAGTGTCTCATCACACAACCGGACAGCGACCATTGAAAACCGACATACAAAGCGACTCCGCCTGGCTCACCGGGATCTGTCTGAGCCGTTGTTTTTTTGCATTCATCTTCACCACCTACTCGGCGGCGCTGCCACTCCTGAAAACCGATTGGGACATGTCGGCAAGCCAGGCGGGTCTGATCCAATCGGCCTGGCATGCCGGCTATCTGATATCGTTGTTTACGGTCGGCTTCATTGCCGATCGGCGCGGCGCCAAAAAAACGTTTCTGATCGGCAGCGTCCTGGCCGGCCTCAGCGCGCTGATGTTCGCGTTTTTCGCTGACGGCTTTGTCTCCGGTCTGCTCCTTTACGGATTTACGGGATTGTGTTCGGGATCATCCTATACGCCCGGTTTGACGCTCGTTGCGGAGCGCTTCGCACCCCTTGAGCGCGGCCGTGCCATGGGATGGTTTCTTGCCGCCGCCTCGCTCGGGTACGGCGCATCGCTGCTCCTGAGCGGAATCCTGATGCCGCACGCCGGCTGGCAGGGATCGTTTGTCGCCACCGCGTGCGGACCGATCGTCGCTTCGCTGATCTCCTTTTGGACGCTGCGCGCGACACCCAACGTGGTTCATCCCCGCGGCAGCGAACTGACCGGCATCCTGGCCCTCCGCGCGGTCTGGAAAAACAAGCCGGCCATGCTCCTGATCTGGGCCTATGTATTCCACGCCTGGGAACTGCTGGGGTTATGGGCGTGGCTGCCCGCATATTTCGCGGCATCAATGGTGCAGAAGGGTGGCCTGACGATGCAGGCCGCCGGTTTCGGCGCCCTCTTTACCGCACTCACTTACATCACCAGCATGAGCGGCAGCATTTACGGCGGCGCCCTGTCGGACCGCTGGGGACGCACCCGGGCGATCCTCTGGGGGGCATGCCTGAGCCTTCTGTGCTCGTTCACGTTCGGCTGGATGATGGCGCTGCCCCTGTGGCTCCTGGTGACCGTGGCGGCAATCTACAACGTTTCCGCCATCGCCGATTCGTCGGTCTATTCGACGGCGCTCACGGAACTGGTCCCGCCCCACTATCTGGGCGCCGCGTATGCGCTGCGCTCGCTCCTTGGCTTCGGGGGCGGGATCATCAGCCCCTGGGTGTTCGGGCTCGTTATCGACTGGGCGCGCGGCGAACCGCTCCGCTCGGAGACGATGGCCTGGGGACTTGCGTGGACGGCACTCGGCATCGGCGCAGCCTTTGGACCGCTGATGACGCTCATGCTGCGCGCGACACCCGAGGCGAAAAAGATGGCCGGCGGGAAAAGGTAGCCGGCGCACAATTCCTTGGTTTTACACGCGGACTGCACCTAAGAGTCGAGCATATGGAATTTAAGGATATCTGTCTGCGGAAGTCAGAGGCACGCTTTTATGCGCTGGTCTGATAAACGCGACGATCATGCCCTGCGGGAATATCTCCGGTGTGAAAAGCGCAGGCCCTAAACGGTCTCCTCCATGGGCAGAAGGAAGCTCCGGACGCCGGCGCGGGGATGATCCTGTTTGAGCTCTCGGATCCGCTCGCGGATCCTGGGGATCTCCTCATCGGCCACGGCCATGAACAGGACATTGTTCTTCCCGGGCCAGAAGTGGGTCCCCAGCTTCGGCTCGGTTTCCGTCCCCTCTCCCCTGGCCTCCACCATCTTCGTGTACGCCCGGACCCCGGCCTCCTTGAGGGCGGCGATCACATATTCATCCGCCGCCTCGCCGTAGATGATCAGACACATCTTCATGGCGTTTCCCCTCTGTGTTGATCGTTTCGATCATCCGATTTTCGGCCGGTATCGGAGGACTTCTGCGGTCTTTCCGTTCCGACACGCTTCCGTGCCCGGCGCCTTTTGAAGAAACCCTGCCAGTCGTCGAAAAGGTCATAGGCGGCCGGCACCACCAAGAGCGTGAGAAACAATGAAGTGAGAAGTCCGCCGATGACGGCGATCCCCATCGGGGAGCGGGTTTCCGCCCCTTCCCCCATGCCGAAGGCCACCGGCAGCATCCCGAAAATCATGGCAAAGGTGGTCATCAGGATCGGCCGGAGCCGGACCGGTCCGGCCTGGAGGATCGCCTCCCGGCGGGAAATACCCCGCTCCCTGAGGACGTTCGTGTAATCGACAAGAAGGATCGCGTTTTTCTTCACGAGCCCCATCAGGAGAATGAGGCCGATAAAACTGAAGATGCTGAGCGTATTTCCCGTCAGGAGCAGCGCGCCGAAGGCCCCGATGAACGAGAGCGGCATGGCCAGAAGCACGGTGAAGGGATGGATGAAGCTCTCGAACTGCGCGGCAAGGACCATGTAGGCCATGGCCACCCCGAGGATGATGGCAAACATCAGGTAGCCGAATGATTCCGCCATGGTGCTTGCCTGCCCCCGGTATTTCGGGAGATAGTCGGGAGGGAGGATTTGGGCAGCGATGCCGTTGAGGCCTTCCATCGCCGCACCGAGGGGCACCCCCTCGAGGCTGGCAAAAAGGGTGATCGCCCGCTGGCGATCCTCGCGGTTGATGACGCTCGGCCCGCCCCCCTCCTGCACCCGGACGAGGTTGCGGAGTTCGACCAGCCGCCCGTCGCGCGACCGGACATAGAGCCTGCCCAGGTCATCCGGGTCCTGCCGTTCTTCCGGATTGAGGCGGATCCGCAGATCGTAGCGCTTCCCCCGGGTCTCGTCCTTGTACTTGGTCACCTCGGTCTCCCCGCTGATGAGGAGGTTGATCGCCTCGGCGACGGTCGTTACGTCCACCCCGAGGTCTGCAGCCTTGTCCCGGTCGATATAGACCTTGAGTTCGGGTTTACCCATCTCGATGGAGGTGTCGACGTCCACGATCCCCGGCAGCTTCGAGAATTCGCCGGCAATCTGCTTCGCATACTCCTGTATGGCCGCAAGATCGGGCCCCCGGACACTGTACTGGATCGGCACCTGCCGCTGACCGCCGCCGATCATGGAGAAGTCCTCCGCCGATACCTTGAGACCGGGAAACTGTCGCAGCCTCTCGCGAATCTCTTTTTTCAGATCCATCTGGGACTTCTTCCGTTCGCTCTTCGGGATGAGGCTCGTCATCATGATCGCCCGGTTGACCGAGCCGCCGATCCCCAGCCGGTATAAGACCGCCCGGACCTCCGGCATTTTTCTGAGGATCTCCTCCGCCGGCCGGAAGAGCTCGTCGGCCTTTTCCACCGAATAGTCGATGGGCGCCTCCAGGCGGACGATGAACTGCCCCTGGTCCTCGGGGGGGGTGAACTCCTTCCCCAGGTACTTCGTCATATAGAGGCTGCCGGCAAACAGGACCACGGCGCCGATCATGATGAGGGCGCGATGGTTCAGGGAAAAGGCCAGGACACGGCGGTAGCCCGACTCCAGTCTTTTGTAACCCTGGTCGAACACATCCGCGAGACGATGATGCGGTTTGATAGAGGACGGCGCAGCGACCGATCCTTCCCGTTTCACCACGGCGGGCTTCAGTAAGATCGAGGCCAGCATCGGCGTCAGCGTGAACGACACCAGCAGCGAAACGAGGACCGAGAAGACGACCGTGAGGGCGAACTGGAGAAAGAAGCGGCCGATCATCCCCTTCATGAATGCGACGGGCAGGAAGATCGCCACGATGGCAAAGGTGGTCGCCATGACCGCGAGACCGATCTCGGTGGTGGCGAAGGTCGCCGCTTCGCGCGGCGCCATCCCCTCCTCGACATGACGGTAAATGTTCTCGATGACGATGATGGCGTCATCGATCAGGAGCCCGACGGAGAGCGTCAGGGCGAGCATCGTCATGCTGTTGAAGGTGAACCCGAATACCCGGATCAGGGCGAAGGTCGCGATGATCGAGATCGGCAGGGCCACCGCACTGATCAGAGTCGTCCGGATGTTGCCGAGGAAGATGAAGACGGCGAGAACCGCGAAGAGCGATCCCACGATCAGGTGCTTTTGCACCTCCGCGATGGAGCGCCGGATGAAGACGGACTGGTCGATGGCGATGTTGATCTTCATCCCGGGCGGGAGGGTCGTGTTGATCTTCTCGATCTCCTTCTTGACCGCGTTGACCACGGCCACGGTGTTCGTCCCGGACTGCTTCTGCACGCCCATCGTCACGGCCGGAACGCCATTGAAGCGGGCGAGGGTGCGCCGCTCCTCCATCCCGTCCTCGGCCCTCCCGACATCCCGGAGGCGGACGGGGGCGCCCTTGTCATAGGCGATGACCAGGTCGTTGAAATCGGGGACGCTGAGGAACTCCCCTTTGACCTTGATCGTGTACTCCTTGGAAAGGCTCTCGATCCTGCCCCCCGGCAGCTCGATGTTCTGCCGCTTGAGGGCGCCCATGACGTCGCTCGCGGAGAGTCCGTAGGCCCGCAGCTTGCCGGAGTCGAGCCAGACGCGGACCTGGCGTAATTGCAGGCCATATATCTGGACGTCTCCGACGCCGTTGATCCGCTGGAGCTGCTCCTTCAAGACCTCGTCGACATAGGTGGAAAGCTCCCGGACCGTTTTCTGCCCCGCCAGGTTGAGCCACATGACCGCCGTCGCATCCGGATCCACCTTGGCGATCCGGGGTTCTTCGATATCATCGGGCAGCTTGTTCCGGATCAGGGCGACCTTCTCCCGGACGTCCTGGACGGCCAGATCGATATCGCGTTCGAGGACGAACTCGACGGTAACCCGGGAATCCCCATCGGTGCTGCTCGAGGTAATCGTCTTGACGCCGTTGATCGTATTGACCACCCCTTCGATCTTGTCGGTGACGTCGACGTCGATCACTTCGGGGCTTGCCCCCCTCAGGTGAGTGGAAATCGTGACGATGGGGAAATCTACCTTGGGGAAGAGATCGACGCCGATCTCCGGATAACTGACCGCCCCGAGGACCACCAGGGCCAGGATGACCATGGTGGCAAAAACCGGTCTTTTAACCGAGGTATCAGCGAGCCACATTGAGGAGCACCCCTTCCATCAGATTGTTCTGTCCCACGGTTACGACGACCTCCCTGGCCTTGAGGCCTTCGACGATCTCCATATATTCTCCGTATTTCCGTCCGATCCGGACCTTCCGTTCCCTTGCCCGGTCCCCTTCCGCAACGAAGAGCTTGGTGACGGAGTTATCGTAGAGAAGCGCTGTGATCGGAACGACGACCGTGTCCCGGGCCGGCCCGGTGAAGAGCGTCACGCGGGCGAAAAGCCCCGGTTTGAGAATCTTGTCCGCATTCGGCACGACGGCCTCGATCAGGAGGGAACGGGTCTTCTCCTCCAGGCTGGGATGGATCGTCTTCACCTGGCCGCGAAATTCGCGTCCGGGGAAGGCATCCACCGTGAACGAGACATCCTGATCCGTCCGGAGGCTGCCGACATCTTTCTCGGAGACGCTGAAGGAAAGCTTGAGAAGATTGATACGGATGATCGAGACAAGAAACGTACCGTTACGGATGTAGTCTCCCGCGGTGACTTTCTTTTCCTTGATGCTGCCGGCCATGGGGGCATGGATTCGCGTTTTGGTCAATTTCTCCTTCGCCAGATCGAGCCCCGCCGCGGCCCGTTCCACATCCCCCTGGGCGACGGCAAGACGGGCGACGATATCATCAAACTGCTGCTTCGTGACCAGTTCCTCACGGTAGAGGGCCGCTTTTCGCAGATGTTCCTGTTTCGCGTTGGCCAAAGCCGCCTCGGCCTGCTTCAGAATGGCCGTCGCCTGCTCAACGGCCAGCCGGTAATCGGTCTCCTTGATTTCGGCTATGACTTGACCGGAGGTTACTGGAGATCCCTCATCGACATGGATCGTCTTGAGGATACCGTCCAGTTCGGAGCTGACATTGACGATTTCGTAAGGATTGAGGGTCCCGACCGACTCCACGAAAGGCCGGAGGGATCGATTCTCCGCCGTCCAGACCCGGACGTTGACGGCCCGCTCCTTGGTCACCTTCTGCTCCTGTTTTTTACAGCCGATATGTGCAAAAATCGCAATACACAGCAGTAACACAAGGATCGCGGAACCGGACCTGATCCCTTGCCGATCCTCTCTTCCTTTCCCGGTTAATGACGACGTTCGTCCGAACATGCACCTCTCCTCTCTTCCCTGCAAATAATGATGCCCCCCCCTGAGTCTTACTTCTCGCCTTTTTCCCTCTGTACAAAGAGCGGCGCCGTTCTTCACTGAATTCCGGCCGTCGTGAGGAGCGTCCCTGTCGCCTTCTTCAGCCGGAGCAAGGCAAGCTGATATTATAGAGCGCCGAGGCCACTTTCCTTTCTGCCGATACCAAAAGGGTGTTGGCGTCCAGGATGTCGAGGCTGCTGGAAAGACCGAATTCGAACTGCCGCGCCACGGCGCGGTAGTTGTCGCGGGCAAAGACCATCTGGTCGTTGAGGAACTGGAGGGTCCCCTTCTGGGTAACCAAATCCAGGTAGGCGGTCTGCACTTCGATTTCGATCGCCTTCTTCAGGTCTTCATAGAAAAGCGCGGCCTGCCTCTCACGGGCCTTTGCCTCCTGCACCTCGGCCTTCCGTAATCCTCCCTCGAAGAAAGGGAAGTTCAAGGCCGCCCCTGCGTAGATGCTCTCCCTGTTGAGGCTTCCCGGCGCCGGGTACTGATCGGCCCCGGCATAGACGCCGAAAACGGAGAGACTGGGCCAGAAGGCGCCCTCGGTATATCGGATCTGATCCGCGGCGATCTTTCTCTGGACTTCCATGCTCTTGAGGTCCGCCCGGACTGCGAAGGCCTGCTTCTGAAAATCGGTCAAGACGGGAATCTCTCCCTCTTCCGCAGGAACTTCTCTGAGGGTGAAAGGGTCCTTGATCCCGCAGTTGCTTGCCAGAACCGCTATGGCCAGTTCGAGACCGTTCTGCGCCTGGAGGCGGTCCGACTTTGCACCCGAGAGCTCTCCCTCGGCCCGAAGCAGGACGGTCCTGGTCACCTCTCCGATCTTCAATCGCTGTTCGGCGGCGTTTCTGTACTTGGTAAGACGCTCCAGGTTCGCATCGGCGATATCGAGTCCCTTCCGTGCCATCAGGACATTGTAATAGGCGGCGGCCACGTACCTGAGGAGATAATCCTCGCGGATGGCCGTCAGATCGTGCCGGCTCTTTGTCACGTATTGCCTGGAGATATCGAGCGCCGTCAGCTCACGACCACTCAGGGAAACGGTCTCGTCCAGCCGGACGCCCCACGAGGATCCGTACTCCGGCTGGATGACGCTCGTTCCGGAGATTTTCTTCTCCGTATACTGGGTATAACCCGCCGCGGCGGTGAGTCGGGGCATCAGATAGGAGAGGGCTTTATCCTTTCCTATTTCCGAGATCGTGAGGTTTTCCTCGGCCACCTTGAGCTTTTCCGATTGGGTCAAAGCAATCCTGTAGAGATCGCCCAGGGAATACTCCGCCGCCAAGAGGGGGGGAGGCGCCGCTGCCAAGAGAAGGACCCCAACAACGCCGGGTGCCCATTTCGATAACCATCTTTCCATTACTGCTCCTTTATTCAACCGACCGGGAAATGTCCATCACCATCCGCCGGATCCCGCCGCGAAACTTCTCGGGTCCACGACTCTGCAAATGCGTCCCACCCGGAAACGATGGTCAAGGAAAGCTTTAAGAATCCAACGCATTAAAGATGCTCAGCGATTATCGACTCGCGTCACACCCATCGCCCTCTCCAGTCTTGCCTGGTTGATGTTGAAATCGCCGAGTGCGTTGAAGTGGTCCGCTTTGGCCTTCGTGAGCAGCGTTTGGGCGTCGATCACATCGGTCGACGTCCCCACCTGCTCCCGGTACCTCTCCGTATTGATCCGGAAATTCTCTTCGGCCTGTTCGATCGTCTTTTTCGTGACCTGGAGCTGCCTTTCCGCCTCATGAAGGAGGAGGAAGGCATTTTTCACTTCCAGGGTAATCTGCTCCCGGATATTGGTCAGGATGTCCGCCGCCCGTTTCTCCCGGCTGATGCCTGCATCCACACGGTGCTTCGTTTTACCCCACTCCCAGAAATTCCAGTTCGCCACCGCCAGGATGGTCCAGTTTTCCTGAGGTTTGTAAGGACTCCCCGATACGTTTGCCGTATCTCCATATTTGGCGTAGTTGCCGACAAGGCTGACGTTCGGATAGTATTCGCTCTGGGAAAGCTTGACGCCGCTGCGCGCCTGCTCCAGCCGGAGCAGGGAAGACCGGATCTCCGGTCTGTTCTCCAGGGCTGCGGCAATGCAGGCAGCGAGGGGCGTCTCCAGAGGCTGTTGTTTCAGGATATCCTCGATCTCCACGGGGGAATCGATGGCCCGCCTTAAGATCGTGTTGAATTTCGCCTTGGCCATCTCCAGCCCGTTTTCCGCCCGGAGCAGGAACTGCCGGCCGTTCGCCAGCTCGACCTCGGCATAGAGGAGATCGTTGCGGGGGATGAGGCCGACTTCGAAAAAGCCCTGGGCCATATTCCGATGGGCCTTGAGCTGCTCGACGGACTGCTTCGCCACGGTAAGGATCCTCGCCGACTTCAGGATGTTGAAATAGGAGACCTTCACCTCCTGAACGAGGTCCTGGACCGTCGCCGTCTCCTCCAGGCGGGCGATATCGGCGGCCAGACGGCTCGCCTCATAGTTCGCCAGGATGCCGCCTCCGGCGAACAGGGGCTGTCGCGCCTCGACATTCCAGTTGTAGTTGTCCTTCGTCCCCGTCGTCATATTGCCGGCAGGGATCAGAGGCGGCGCACCCGGGAAAACGAAATAGGGATCCTCGTTTAATCGTGTGTAACTGTATGATGTGCTGAACCGGGGAAGGAACCCCGTGAAGGCTTCCTTCTGCTGCGCCTCAGCCCCACGGACCCCTTCCCTGGCCGCGTGGATCAAGACGCTTTGCTTCAGGGCCGTATCGATACTTTCCGCCAGCGTCAGAGGCTTGATTGTCTCCGCAGCCCAGGCAGGAGAGATCGATACGGCAACCAGGATAAGGAATGCTCCCCCGAAAACCCATTTTTTAGTGCGCATCTTTCCTGACCCCTTCCAGAAAAATGTCCATGACAAACGGAACATAGCTCAGTAAAGACACCCCCTCCCCCATGGTCAGCCATTGGGAGGCATAGGCATTGGCGACACCCCTCAGAGCCGTGGCCATCAGGCGGGGATCCATCTTCTTGAGGAGCCCGACCCGGATCCCTTCGCGCATCAACTCTTCCGTTAAAGAAACATGGACCGCATAATCGGTCATCAGCCGCTGCCTGAGTTCGGTGCTCCCCTCGGAATTGGAGATGGAAAGATAATCTCCCCGGCTGAAGATGCTGCAGAATTCCGCATTGCTCTCGACGAACCGGAATTGCGCACTGACCAGGACCTCGATTTTCCTGGCGATATCCGTCTCTCTGGTCACCGACTCCCGAATGCTGGAGTACATGAGATTGAGTTTTTCGGTGAGCATCGCAATATAGAGGCGCTCTTTGCTCGGAAAGAACTGGTAGAGGGTCCCGACGGCGAATCCCGAGGCGCCGGCGATCTCCGCCACGGCGGTATTGCGGAATCCCTTTGCGGCAAATATCTTTCCCGCCTGTTCGAGGATCTCCGCCCGCCTCAGATTGAACTCCCTTTCCTTGCGCTCCCTTTTTTCCATCTTTGCTCCCGGGTTCACATAATAGAAGGGCCATTCATTTTATGAATGGCGGTTCACCATGCGGTCTAAATCGGTTTTTGTCAAGAGGAATTTCATCACGGCAGTCATAGGCCGCAGGAGGAACGGAAGCCCCCCGCCGGAGACGGCAATGGACGTCCCGTCCGCCTGGCAAGGGGACGGAGGACCAAGGAGCCCGACAGGTCCATCTACCCTTGGACAATGAATCCCCGTCTGACAAAAGGCTTGTCCGTCCCCCATCAGGTAGGGTATAGGAGTGCTTCGGCGGGGAACCCGCCGGAACGCTGCATGAGGAGGGTTTCGTGTGAAGGTCATCTTCTTGGGAACGAACGGCTGGTACGATACGGAGACGGGCAATACGATCTCCACGCTGATTCAGACGGAGCAATACGCCATCATTCTCGATGCGGGAAACGGCCTCCACCGGGTGGAGCGGTACCTCGACGGCCCAAAACCGACCTTCCTTTTCCTCAGCCACTTCCACGTGGACCATATCGAGGGGCTGCATATCCTGGCGAAGTTCCGTTTTGAAAAAGGGCTCGTGATCTGCGGCCCCGCGGGGTGCCGCGACATCCTGGGAACCTTCCTCGACCAACCCTTTACGGTCCCCCTCGCCGATCTTCCCTACCCTGTCCGGATCATGGAAATCCCGGAAGAGGCCGCCTCCCTGCCCTTTTCTTTGGAGGCGCTGCCCCTCCGCCACTCTTCCTTCACACTGGGGTATCGGTTCGCCGTCGACGGCCGTATCGTCGCCTATTGCCCGGACACGGGCTACTGTGAAAACGCCGTGACGCTGGGCCGTTCGGCCGATCTGCTCATCACGGAGTGCGCCTATAAGCGGGGAGAGTCCTGCCAGATCTGGCCGCATCTCAATCCGGAGACGGCGGCGCGGATCGCCTGCGAGGCGGGGGCGAAACGGCTCGCCCTCACCCACTTCGACGCGGGGATTTATCTGAGCCTTCCCGAACGGAAGGAATCGGAAGCCGTCGCCGCAGGGATCTTCCCTGCGACGACGGCCGGAACGGACGGCCTCGAACTCGAACTGTAATCGAGCCGGCCCCGAAATGAGACCCGGGGGGAGCCGGGTGGGAATGCTAACGGTCCAGCTCTCTCCTCACTGCTGTCGCCACCATTTCAACCGTGTAGGGTTTTTTCAGGTAAGCCCCCGCACCCAACCGCTGCGCCTCTTTGACACGGTCGGTTTCCGAATAACCGCTGGCGATGATGGCCCTCTGACCCGGACGGAGTTCGAGGATTTTTCGGTAGGTGTCCAGGCCATCCATCCCCGGTTCCATGATCATGTCCAGCAGCACGAGAGCGAAAGAACGATCACGGAGGGCGGCCACGGCGCGTTCGCCGCTGGAGACGACGGTCGCCTCATACCCCAGGTAAGTGAGCATTCTTTTGGCGAGCTCCCGCTGTTCGGCGATGTCGTCCACGATCAGGACCGCCTCCCCTTTGCCGCGGATGCTTTGCAGATCGATGGGCGAATCGGAGATGAACGCCTCTCTGTCAGTCGCCGGAAGGTAGATGGTGAAACGGGATCCCTTGCCGATGGCGCTTTCCAGGTTGATGTACCCGTTGTGATCCTTCACGGCCCCCCAGACCACGGCCATCCCCAGGCCGGTGCCGCTCCGCCCCATCACTTTTTTTGTGTAGAACGGTTCGAAAATCTTTTCCTTGTCCTCTGCCTCGATGCCGATCCCGGTATCCGCGATGGTCAGTACGACATAGTCCCCCTCCCGGATCTCATCATACCCTGCGATGGGACGATCGACGTAGACGTTTTCTGTTCGAATCGAGATAAGGCCTCCTTCCGGCATGGCCTCGGCGGCGTTGATCACGAGATTCATGACGGTTTTAGCCAGATGGACCGGAGAGCCGGATATATTCATCAGGCCGGGGCTCAACCGGGTCTCGATCTCGGCATGAGGATAATAGGCCTTCAGTTTATCGAACTCGGGGCTCTTCAGGTATTCTTCGATGACGCGGTTCATGTTGACGATCTTGTTGCTGGCGACTCCCCGCCGGGCCAGGGTCAGGAGATCCTGAACAACCGCCGCCGCCTTCAGTCCGCTCTCTTTTATCGTCTCAACCGGTTCCCTGATGGCTCTGTCGCCGGGCGGCAGCTGCATCAGCAGGAGATCGGGATAGCCGACGATGCCGGAGAGGATGTTGTTGAGATCGTGGGCGACGCCCCCCGCCAGGGTTCCCAAAGCCTCCATCTTCTCCGCACGTTTGATCCGGGCCTCCAACTGTCTTTGCGCCTCTTCGGTCCTTTTGAGTTCGGTGATGTCGCGGACCGTAGTCAGAATGGAAACCTCGCCGCCGACAATGATCTGAAAGGAATATACCTCCACGTCCAGAAACGAACCGTCATAACGCAGGTCTCTGAGCCGGTAAAACCGTTCCGCGACAGCGGGCCAGGCTCTCCGCTTAGCCGCCAGGATGCCCCTATCCTCCGGATGGACGACGTTGATCACATCCATGCCGATGACGTCGTCTTTATGCGTGTAACCGTGAATTTTCAACCAGGCCGGATTGACATCGACGATTTTTCCGCCTGTGGTCAGACTCATGCCATCCAGCGAATCTTCAAACAGCGTCCGATACTTCTGCTCGGACCGAATGAGCCGGTCGATGAGCTGGTCCCGTTCGTGAACCGTTGTTTCGTATTCTTCGATAAGGTCCCGCACCATCCAGCGGATGAAGGTGTTGGTCAATCCCCTGAGCAACCGCCGGTGCCAGGTCGCCGGATCCCAGGTCAGCCTGAAGACGCAATGCTTGTCTCCATCCACGATGCAGTGCGTCTCGTTGGCCTCTACGTTCTTTACCCCGGTCAGGCGGGCGATCTCGGTGTAGATGCCGAGGTTCCAGTGGCATACGTTCTTTGTCACCCGGAAACCCGGCCGATACTTCAGCTCAAAGCTCATGGAGCCGTCCGAAGCATCGATCAGTTTGACATCTTTGGTCTTATTGAAACGGGCGTTTATCCTCGCCGCCTGCCTCGCCGTGGCCTCGGGCCCCAGGAGTCTGGCGGCGAAGAGCAGGCATTTGGAGAGGCTTTCGCGGACGGCGCCGATGCCCACTTCGATCAGCGGATTCGGAGTGGAGACCACCTTGTAGACGTTTTCAAACAGGGCAAGGGAGAATTCGTTGGATACCCAGTAGGCGGGATCGGTCAGCTGGGATTCCCGAACCGGATGGATGACCGAAGGGTCGAGCTTGTCACGAATGAGAAAGCGAGGATTGTCCGTCAGCCCCGCCAGGAGGTCCCGGACCCCCTGCTCCCCATAGTGATTCCGGATGTAGGCGATCATGCCCTTGAAATTCTGACAGCAGATGTCCCTGTCCATGACTGAATTGTTCATGAACGCCTCTTCGAACGGGATTGACAACGGATTCACGGTGAACCCGAACCACGCCGCGGCTTCACGGGTCACCAGGCGGAGCGCTTCTCCCCTCGGTGCGGCCTGCCGATGGCGAACCGTCAGGGGTGCATCCTCACCCTCATCCTCCGCAACCTGCGGCATCTCCTGTATGGCCGGGCAGGCAGTGAGGATGTGCTTGAATGTGCGGGAAGGATACGAAGAAAGGACTTTTAAGTCAACAAGATTATCCCGCGTGTCAAGCCAATGCAGACAAATCCTGTTTGGTCAATCCGCCCTGCCCCTCACTCCGGGACAACCTGCATAAAAAACCCCCGGCAGGAGCTTTTCTGCCGGGGGCTACGGGATCCGCCTATGCCGTTTTGTTCTGCGCGGGAATCGCATCTCCATACACTCGGCCTTTCCGGGTGATCTTCACCACCAAGGCCCTGCGGTTTTTATGTGTTGGATTCCCCTTTCAGGAACGATGAACGCACATCGCAGATCGTCCTTTTGATCCTTATATCGGCAATTCCGTCAGCAGACTTTAATCGAATCGTTCCTTCTTCTGCCGGATCAGCTCCCGGTAAAACGCAAAGAGCTCTTTGTCCTGACCGTTCCAGTGCATTGGCTGTCTGGCTTGGAGGTCTGAATGCGGCCTACCGACAGCGACGGGATATTCGTGTGTCATGCCGGCCTCCGTGCCGTAATAGATGATGGCCGGCTGGTCCAGGGAGAATTGGAGGCGTGCGGCGGCCTTCAATCTCTCCCGGTCGTTGCGGCACTCATACAGAATACGGTTCATGTCGTGGTTATCGAGAAAGGTGGGAAGAAAATAGCCCTTCGGGTACGTTGCCAGACGCCGCCGGAGGATGTCGACAAGCGCGGGACCCTCTCCCGTTCCGTGTGTGATATGGGTGCGAACCAGGTCCCGGAATCGAAAATCCAGAACGCCGTCGAGCTCGCCGCAGTATTCTCTCTGAATCCCCTCCTGGGAGACGCCGAAAATCCAGCGAAGGTATTTATTCCGGATCTGCAGGGTCTTGAGATGACGTCGGTCGATCCCTTCCAGCCAGGCCTCTCCGATCAGGACAGTGGCAGGGTAATCCCGCTTTATTTCCCTTCGGAAGAACTTCCAGAAGTCATGGGAGGGACCGATGACATGGTCCAGCCGGAAACCATCGAGTCCGAGGGACAGCCAGTGCTTTGCCGCTCTGACGACGTGGTCCCGTGCTTCCGGACAGTTCAGATTCAGTTTCGGCAGTTCCTTTACATCGAGAAAGCACAGATAGTCGTCCGGCCACCTGGCGAAGGAAAACCAGGAGAAATACCTGCTCCGTCTGTCCCGTATCGCCTCCTGGAAAAAAGGGTGGCTCCGGCCACAGTGATTCGGCACGAAGTCGGCGATGATCCGAATACCCGCTGTGTGCCCGCCGTCGATGAGCCGCCGCAGGTCGTCCCGCGTTCCAAACCGGGGCTCGACCTCAAAATAATCGGTCACGTGATAGCCGTGGTAGGCGCTGGTCTTGCAGAAGGGAGAGAGCCAGAGGGTGTCGATGCCCAGTTCCTCCAGGTAGGGGAGTTTTCCCGTGATGGCGCGAAGCGTTCCGCCCAGAAACTCAGGGCAAAGCGGTTCTGTGGATGTGAGACCGGCGAACCGGTCGATCAACACGTGATAGACGATCGCGTTCTGAAACCAGTCGGTCGACGTCATGGGTGATCACTTTCTTATCAGACGCTTTTGGCCTCTATGGAGACAGTATAGGGAATGGTGAAACGCCCGTCAAGAACATGCGTCCCGTTGTTTGACCCGCCGCCGACAGGGACTGGCGAGAGGATTTCCCTGAAGGGAATTCGCCGTTCAGCGCAGGAGAAGCTCCCAGAGGGGGCCTGGATGACCGTGGGCATGCAAGCGGGAAACGACCCGCTCGGCTTTCTCGCCGCCGTCGCCATAGACCCAGTTCATCCTGCCCCGCGCCCGCCTTTGTATCTGAGCGATGATCTCCTCTGTTCCTATTCCCTTGGAACGGTAGAATACGGGCGTCAGCAGGTTCTGATCCGGCATGATCTGTCCCTCTTTTCGGGCCAGGGTATACAACCGGGTGTGGGGGAAAATCCGGATACCGCAAAAGATGAAGAACGCGGCTTTCTCCATTTTTTCCATATGGTCCAATGTTTCTTCCAGGGTCTGTGCATCTTCTCCTGGCCCCCCCAGGAGGAGGTAGTGGGCGATATGCACCCCCGCCTGGTGGGCGCTTTCCTGGGCCGCAACGAGATCTTTCCTATCAAACGGCTTGCCGTACTTTTTCAACTGGTTGTCGCACAAGGTCTCCGTCCCGAATTCGACGTGGGTCAATCCGGCCTCGGCCAGAGCTCTGTAGTAGCCCTCCGGGGGGCAGGTGGGAGCGAAAAAGGCCCCCCACGGGATGGTCAGACCCTGGCGGCGAAAGGCCCTGGCAACAGCCAGACTGTGGATGTAATCGGCATTGAACGCGGAATCGGTGATAAAGAGATACCGGGCGCCCATCTCCTGCAGCTCTCGGGCCTCCTTGGCGACCTCATCCGGGGGGTTCAGGCGCAGCTGGTGGCCTTCGATATGGGGATAGGTACAGTAAATACAGCCGAAGGGGCATCCCCGTTTCGTCTGGAGATTCAGCATGCCCCCCCGTTCGAGATAGAAGCGGAGCCGGGCATCGGTTGGCCGTAACTCCCGCTTGACACTCCCCGGCCAGGGAACGGGAACCCGGACACTCCCCCCCTTGCACACGATCCCGGGCAGATCGACGGCGGCATTTCCCGTCTCCAAGGCATCGAGGAGCGGACCCAGGTATTCTCCTTCCCCGACGACGCCGAAATCGGCATCCAGCAGGGCCATCAATTCGCCGGGGAAAATGGAAAAACCGCTGCCCCCGAGAACAACACGGGCCTTCGTGCAACCCCTGATGACACGGATGATCCGCTCATATCCCTGGACAAAACTTTTCGTGGCGACGGTATCCACATTATCGATATTCCGGACCGACAGGCCGATTACATCCGGACCATACTCCCTGACGGCCGCCTCCAGACCATCCAGCCCCCCGACCACGTTCATATCCAGAATGGCGACTTCATGCCGGGGCTTCATTATCCCCGCAATATAATCGAGCCCCAGGGGATAGACCGGATAGGGGGACTGGGTGGTGTTGGCGGAGAGGAGCAGCAGTTTCATCGCATATCCCCAATACCCATGAACCGTTCACCAAAACCCATCAGCAGGTCTCCTTTTTAATTCAAGGCGGATTCTTGCCGGCCGGCAGGCACCGAAACGACGACATTCATCCGGAGTCATGCAGAAGTGATGCTTCGCACCAACCGCGGTTATATGGTCTCACAAATCCATCACCTTTCCTGTTACTCGCCCTCATTCCGGCGCCGCTTCACGCACATCAATGACGCTGATGTATATCCCAAAAGGAATTGCAGGGCAACGAAATTCAGACACCCATTATTTGATTGACATCCAAGGTTATTTTGCTTATACCCCTCTGCCAAATGACGACAAGCAGGGTCCGGCTACCGGAAGTGACATGACAAGACGGGATGCCGCGCCTCAGATGGAGATTGTATGAAATTTCTGCTCAAACTCTCCGGCCTGATCGACGCGATGAGTGAGCGCATCGGTCAGGCCATCATGTGGCTGATCCTGGCGACGGTCCTCCTAAGCGCCGGCAACGCCATCGTGCGCAAGGCCTTTCATGCAGGCTCCAACGCCTTCACCGATATGCAGTGGTATCTGTACTCCGGTGTGTTCCTGCTCGGAGCCGGTTACGCCTTCCTGAAGAACGTCCATGTGCGCATCGACTTTGTGTCAGGCCGGCTGTCGGCGCGGGGCCGGTCATGGATCGACATCGTCGGCATCCTTGTTTTCCTGGCGCCCCTCTGCTGGATCCTGATCCAGATGTCCTGGCCGCTTTTTGTCAAGGCCTGGCAGAGCGGCGAGATGTCGCAAAACGCGGGGGGACTCATCCGCTGGCCGGTGTATCTTCTGTTGCCGGTCGGTATTGCCCTGCTATTGCTGCAAAGCGCATCCGAGTTGATCAAACGCATTGCCTTCCTGCGCGGCCTGATCCCCGATCCGCTCGCCCACGGCGAGGTGGAAGACAATTCCCCCGCTGCAACGACGGCCGATAATCCGCCGGAGGGGTGCTGAATGGAATTCATCGCCCACAACTTTGTGCCGCTGCTCTTTACCGGCCTGCTGCTGTTCCTGCTCACCGGCTTTCCGGTCGCCTTCTCTCTGGCGGCCACGGGTCTCACCTTCGGTCTGATCGGCATGGAAGCAGGGCTGTTCCCTTCGACACTCTTTCAGGCCCTGCCGCTCCGAATCTTCGGCATCATGCAGAACGAAACGCTGCTGGCCGTTCCCTTCTTCACCTTTATGGGGATCGTTCTCGAGCGCAGCGGCATGGCCGAGGATCTGCTGGAAACCGTCGGTCAGATGTTCGGCCCCCTACGCGGCGGTCTCGCCCTGGCGACGATTTTCGTCGGCGCTCTCCTGGCGGCCACCACCGGCGTGATCGCTGCGGCGGTGATCTCGATGGGGCTGATCTCCCTGCCCATCATGCTGCGCTACGGCTACAACCGGACCATCGCCACCGGCGTCATCACCGCCTCCGGGACCCTGGCCCAAATCATCCCCCCGTCGCTGGTGCTGATCGTCATGGCCGACCAACTGGGCCGCTCCGTGGGCGACATGTATGCCGGGGCGATTGTGCCCGGCCTGCTGCTGGTAGGCCTGCGCTCGCTGTTCATCATCACCCTGGCCATCATCCGGC
>JAMDBG010000144.1 GCA_023487865.1 Deltaproteobacteria bacterium
GGACTGGAAAGGATTCTGAGCCGTTTTATCCAGTCTGTATAAAACGACACTTCTGAAGGGAGCGATATAATATTCGCAATGATTGCAATGAGCTGCCTTGTAAGCACTGGAAGACTGGTCTGTATAAGACCAAGGGTGAACGGACGCAGTCAGGGAGATATACAGACGGTATATTGGTAGTGAGCAGGTGAACGAGAAGGATGTACGCATCAACCGGATGAACCGGAAAAGGCTTGGTGACTGATTATGGGCAAATTATTTCTCGATGTTTTGGGCAATAGGAAACTTGTCGATGGCTACCAGATTGAAGATTCCATCGCCGAAAAATATGATTTGAAACCCGGAACTATCTGTCCGTTTACGCACTTGCGTGTGGAAATTTTATCTCCCCAGCAAGTTCGCGAGGCAGAAAAAGCGGAGCGTCGGAAGAAAATCAAGCAGCAAAAAGAAGGTCTCGGAAAAGAAAAACAAAAACTTGCATCTGCCGTTGCTCGAAAAAAGGAAAATCTTTCTGCTGCTCACAGCAAGAGTTCAGGAAAGGTTGCTGATAAAAAAGCAAGGACAAAGAGTATTGGCCATTCTGGTGAGTCTCACGATTCCGCACGCAGGAGGGCACGGGCAGGCCGGGGCCCGGTGATGCGGAAGCGCATATTTGAAAAGGAGGAAGTGCATATGGCGACAGCAAAGAAGGTTCCGGCAAAACCGGCGAAGGCCGCGGCAAAGGCCCCTGCTAAGACAAAGACCCCCGCGAAGGCTCCGGCAAAAGCGGCGGCAAAACCGGCCAAAACCAAGGCCAAAGCCAAGGCGAAAGCGCCGGCCAAAGCAAAAGCGGTCGCTAAAAAACCGGCTGCCAAGAAGCCGGTCAAGGCCAAAGCCAAAGCCAAAACAAAAGCGGTTGCCAAAAAACCGGCAGCCAAGAAACCGGCCAAAGCGAAGAAATGATTTCCTGACCCACCGCAAAAAATGTCCGCCGGGAACCAGGACACACTGTCGGGTTCCCGGCGGATAAGATCCAGGCGGGTGGGGAAAGGAAGAAAGGGATGCTTCCCGTCAATAACCTGCTTATGGATCTCCCCGCGGAGATGCCGGATGAGGTTTGCACACGGATCGTCCAGGGTGCCGGTGTCCGGATCGAGAGAATCGTCTCCCGGGGTCAGGCGTCGCCGCCGGGATTCTGGTACGACCAGGGGACGAATGAGTGGGTGCTGCTGGTGAAAGGGAGCGCCTTGCTGCGATTCTTTGACGGCCGGGAGATCGCGCTTGCGCCCGGCGATCACCTCCTGATTCCCCGCCATGTGCGTCACCGTGTGGAGCGAACGGCCCCGGAAGGGGACACCGTCTGGTTGGCCGTCCATTACACAGGGGAAGCCTCCGTCCCGATGGAGGCATGATCCGGCCTACCCGCCGGCGACGGGGGGAAAGACGGAGATCGCGTCATCCGTGGCGATGATCGTATCCGGATGCTGCCGAAATTCGATGTTCCTGCCGTTCTTGAGAATGATGATGGAGGTCTTGACATCCCCCGAGGCGTCGAAGGGCTTTTCCTGCGGACGGGGATGGCCTTTCCGGAGACCTTTCAGCAATCCCCCCACCGTCTCCCCTTCCGGCAGGGAGAGTTCCTGTTCCCGGGCGCCGATGACCTCCCGGAAGTCGGCAAAGGTTCTGAACACGACCTTCATGTTTCCTTTCCCTGCGCACTGCGTCCGCAGTCCGGACATGCTGGATTCCGCTCCACGACAATGGAGTCGGCGGTCGCCGCCATGCCGTCCCAGATAATAAGACGTCCGGCCAGCGGCTCTCCCAGGCCGGTGAGAAGCTTGACCGCCTCCGTCGCCTCGATGGAACCGATGACGCCGCACGTCGCTCCGACGATCGGGAAGATCTCCGGCGGCGGGCTTCCGGGGAAGATGCACCGCAGACAGGGCGTCTTACCGGGGAGGACGGTTGTCGCCTGGCCGTAAAGGCCCCGCACGGCGCCGTGGATAAAAGGGATGCCCTTCCTGAGGGCGGTCCGGTTGAGGAGGTAGCGTGTCGGAAAATTGTCCATCGCATCGACGATGAGGTCGCAATCCCCCGCGATCGCATCGATGTTGCCTTCATCAATTCGTCCGGCGACTTCCTCCACCCGGATCAGGGAATTGAGCGCGGCGAGCTTCTCCGCTGCGGAGGCGGTTTTCGGCCGGCCGATATCCCTGCCCCAGTGGAGGATCTGACGGTTCAGATTGCTGGCCTCGACGCTGTCGCAGTCCGCAATCCGGAGGGTCCCCACTCCGGCGGCGGCCAGATAGACGGAGATGACCGTTCCCAGACCGCCTGCACCGGCGAGGAGGACACGGGCCGCTTTGAGCCTCTCCTGCCCCGCCTCCCCGAGCATAAGGATCTGTCGCTGGTACCTTTTTTGCTCTTCTTTGGTAATCATACCTGTTTCAGTGCCCATAATTGCATTTTTGTATCGAACCGTGTTAATCTACTATAGCCAAGCGTTGTAAAAAGGCAACTTTTTTCCAATCCGGGGCTGGCATGCCCGTTTGCAGGGAGGGACGCCGGGAGGGGGTCCGCGAATACATCGACCATCAGTTCCCCGAACGGGATGGAATCCTCCGGTTTAGGAAGATATTTTGGGAGAACCGCTTCAATCATGACGCCCTCAAATTGGCGACCTTCACGGATCGGCACCCAGGGAACGGAGGAGCTCAGCATTCATAATTACGAAGAACTCGCCGCACTGCACGCCATCGCCCGGATATTGGCCCATCCCCAGGAGTTGCGGGATCAGCTCGAACAGGCCCTTCGGGAGATGAGCGCCCGTCTGGGGATGGAACGGGGGATGATCTCGCTGATGGATCGCGAGACGGGAGAGGTCTGGCTCGATGTGGCGCACGGCGTCAACATCAAGGGGCTGGATGTGAGCTATCGCCCCGGTGAGGGGATCACGGGCAAGGTGGCGCAGACGGGACGGCCGATGGCCTGCGCCAACCTCGGCCAGGAAGCGCACTTCCTCGATCGGACCGGCGCCCGCCGCTTCCTTAACAGGGCGGAGTTGACCTTCCTGTGCGTGCCGATCGTCTACGACGCCCACGTGGTCGGCGTCCTGTCGGCGGACAAGGTGACGCGCCAGGTGGAGAACTTGGACCGCGAACTCGCGTTGCTCTCTTCGGTTGCCGAACTGCTTGCCAAGGCGGTCCACAGTCGCGCCCTTGAGGAGGAAAACCGGCGTCTTCGCAAGATCGTCGGCCGCTCCCGTGCCCCCTCCACGGATATCATCGGCAATTCACGAGCGATGCAGGAGGTCTTCGGCCTTGTCGCCCAAGTCGCCGATTCGAACACGACCGTCCTGATCCACGGCGAAACGGGGACGGGCAAGGAACTGGTCGCCCGGGCGATCCATAAAAACAGCCCCCGCCTGAAAGGTCCCCTGATTCAGGTCAATTGTGCGGCCATTCCGGATACGCTGATCGAAAGCGAGTTGTTCGGTCACGAAAGGGGGGCCTTTACCGGCGCCCTGCACCAAAGGCGGGGGCGGTTCGAGGAGGCCAACGGAGGGACGATCTTCCTCGACGAGGTGGGGGAACTCTCCGCGGCGGCGCAGTCGAAATTGCTGCGCGTCCTCCAGGAAAGGCAGTTTCAGCCTCTGGGGTCTTCCCGAATGATCCGTGTCGATGTCCGGGTCATCACCGCGACCAACCGGAATCTCGAGCAGGATCTCGCCATGGGGCGGTTCCGTCCCGACCTTTTCTATCGCCTCAATGTCTTTCCCATCTACCTGCCGCCCCTGCGCGACCGGGGAGGCGACATCATTCTTCTGGCCGACCACTTCGTATTGAAATATGCGAAGGAAATGGCAAAACCGGTCAAGAAGATCTCTCCGGCGGTATCGGATATATTGCTCGCTTACAACTGGCCGGGAAACGTGAGGGAACTGGAAAACTGCATCGAACGGGCGGTTCTGATTGCGACGGGAGATACGATCGATTTGGTTCATTTACCCCCCTCCCTCCAGTCACGGACCCGAAGTGGTGAGCTGAAGGAGCAGGGCAAGCTCAACACCGCCGTCGAGGCCCAGGAGCGTGCCCTGATCCTGGGCGCCTTGAAGGAGACCGGCGGCAACCAGACGAAGGCGGCCAAACTCCTCGGGACGACCAAGCGGATCGTCCAGTACCGGATCCAGAAACTGGGTATCGACGCCCGTCAGTTCCGGGAGAAAAAACCGGCCCCCCCGGACAACAGCCCTAAAGAATAGGGCTCGTCAGGCGTCGCCCGCTTCATGGTACATTATTGTTCATTTTTTTAAGAAAAGAACATTTTTGTTCCACAAAATTCGGATATTCATCCAGCTGCATCAAACGGTTTCAGGAATGACCGTTGTCATGGCGGTTTTCTCGATTATTATTCCTGCCGATCATACAAAAATGGCACGGTTTTAGCGATATTCCATATTTAGGCCTTTCATCCACTACAGAGCAAAAGGCCAGACAAGCAGAAAGGACAAACGATTATGTGCAGATTATTTGCGATTACCAGCAAAGACCCCCTCTCCCCGATGGTCGCGATCCGCGCCCTCGACGTCATGAAGGAAGGGCACGACGGTTCCGGCGTCGGCCTGTTCCTCACCGACCTCGGGGGGGATTTCGAGCAGTTCAAAGGGGGACCGATCCTCTCCGGAATCTTCTCCAACACGGGGATCA
>JAMDBG010000055.1 GCA_023487865.1 Deltaproteobacteria bacterium
TATTCTGCGACAGGATTTTATGGCACAAGGAGGTTGAACATGGCTGTCTTTGAAGCAAGCGATATCGTCGAGGTGGCGGTTCGGATCGAGGAGAACGGCGCGCATTTCTACCGTTACGCCGTGCAGCTCGCAGGAAAGGAAGAAACAAAGGCCCTCTTCCAGCGCCTGGCCGATGAGGAGGTGAGGCATCAACGGACCTTTGCGGAGATCCTGTCCGGGATGGACCGCAACGTCCCCCCGGAGGGTTACGACGGGGAGTATGCCGCCTATCTCCATAATTACGTCGACAACCGTCTCGTCTTTACAACGGAGGCATTCGCCGGCGAACTGGCGAAGATCCGGGATGAGGCCTCCGCTCTGGATTTCGCCATCACGCGGGAACTCGATGCCATCCACTATTACCGGGAGATGCGGGACCTTCTGCCGGCAGACCGGCGGGCGGCGATCGAACAGATCATCACCGAAGAGAAGGGACATTTTAAAAGACTCTCGGAGATGAAAAAACGGCTGGGCTGCTGAAAAGGCAGGGAGAGGACCGATCCGCTGCGGGGAAGGCCTTACCGATGAAAACATACGAAGGCGCAGTCGTTTCCTGTGACAGAGAAAATCATCTATACCGATACCTGGTGGAGGACCGGGGACGGATTCTTCACGTGGGCGACGACCTTCCCCCTGAGTATGCCGGCTCGCCGCGGGTGGTCCTCGGCGGGCGATCTTTGCTACCCTGCTTCGGGGATACCCACCTCCACTTTGCCTCTTATGCCCTCTTCAACGCCGGTCTCGATGTAAGGTCGGCGGGCAGCCTGACCGAGATGGGCGAGCGCATCAGACAATTCACACTGAAAAACACAGACAAGATCGTCATGGGATTCGGGGCTTCAACCCACTCGGTTGAGGAAAAGCGGCTTATATCGAGGAGTGAGCTCGACAAGGCCTGCCCGGACAGGGCGGTGTTCATCGTCAAGTATGACGGTCATGCCTGCATCGTGAACAGCAAAATGATCTCCTTGTTGCCCAAGACCGTCAAAGCGTTGCGGGGGTATCATGACGATTCGGGAGAGATGAACCAGGAAGCCTTTTTTGCCGTTACTGATTTTGTGACCAAAAAGATTTCGCCGCTCAAGACCATAAGGAATATGCTCCTTGCCGCCGATGCGCTGGCGGAAAAGGGGATCGGCATGATGCATACCGTATCCGGCGTGGGTTTCCCGCTGGATATGGATGTCGCCATGGAAACCTTGCTCGGAAAGGGCCTCGCTACCGGTTTTCAGACCAGGGTCTTTTTCCAGACCATGGATGTGGACAAGGTGAAGAAGCGAAATCTTCCCCGGGTCGGAGGATGCTTTGCAACCGCACTGGACGGCTGCTTCGGCAGCGAGGATGCGGCATTGCGGCAGCCCTACGCCAACGCTCCCGGGAATCGGGGCATCCTCTTTTACCGGGATGAGGAAGTCATTGAGTTTGCGAAAAAGGCCAATCGCGAAGGCCTGCAGGTCGAAATGCACGCCATCGGTGATGCGGCCTTTGATCAGGCGGTGACGGCCATCGAGGCCGCCCTGAAGGACTGCCCCCGCAAGGATCACCGTCACGGGATCATCCATGCCTGCCTCCCCTCCGAGGAAGGGCTGCAAAAGTGCGCCGAACTCGGCATCCAGATCCCTCTGCAACCCGCTTTTCTGATGTGGGATCTGGAACCTACCGGATTTCTGAAGCATGTCCTGGGGGAACGCACGGAGAAAATCTCACCGCTCAGAAGGATGACCGATATGGGGATCGTGCTCAGCGGCGGCTCCGACGCACCCTGCACGCTGCCGGATCCGATCTTCGGCATCCATGCCGCCTGCAATCACTACATCCCGGAACAGTCCGTCACCATTACCGAGGCCTTGAAAATGTTCACCTACAATGCGGCCTGGACGACCTTTGACGAAAGGGAGCGCGGCTCCCTGGAGAGAGGCAAGATAGCCGACATGGTCATCCTGAACAGGAATCCCCTGGAGATGAAACCGGTTGAACTCCTCGGCCTGAAGGTGGAGGAGCTGATCCTCAATGGCCGGGAATATAGCAAAGGCCAGGGTATCCTGAGTCTTCTGGCCAGAGGGTTTTTATCCGGCGGAAGGGTGTAAGCGGATTTATTCCAGGGAAATATCAGGAAATTTTACATCGTGCTCCGTCCAGCTCCGGCCATGATAGACGAAGGGATGGAGATTGAGGGTCGCCCGGCGGGAACCGTCGGGAAAATTCTTGAAGACCAGATAGATGGTGACCATCGCTCCGCCGCCGACGGGGATACCCGTTTTCCCCGTATCGTACATGGTGATCTTCTTCCCGCCCTTTCGGTAATAGACCTCCTGGACGTCATAGGACCGGCCGCCCTCCGCGATCAGGCGGGACTTGGGCCAACTGTAACTTGCATCGTAGAGGGCCACGCTTCTCCCGTCCGTGGCGGTGTTCTTCAATTTCACAGTCAGGGTGATGTCATGACCCTTCCTGTCTGCGTCCGACAAAGTGAAGCCGATCTTGGCAGCTTTCTTGTGTGAGTTGGGTGAAAATTGGGTGGGGGTCGCTGGTCCGGGGGTATCCGCTTTTTTTGCATTGGAGGGAGCGACAGATTTGCCGGATGACTGCGGCTTCGAAACCGCAGTGGCGACCTTGGAAGTGTTGTGATTTTCTGTCGTGCCCTTCCCTCCGCGCAAGGAAAAAGCAACGAACAGGATGACGAGCAAGGTCAATGGGATTGCCGCATATAACCATTTTTTATGGAAAGGAAGCTGAAGCAGGACCGAAGGAATGGCTATGGTCTTACCCTGTCCGGACGCCTGTGTGCCGATGGATTGGCGAATCTCCGGTTGAGGCAGGTCCATTCGGCGCGCCGGATTCGTTTCGGGAATGGGTTTTCGGTTGACGGGAACACGGGATCCGGGAACCTTTTTCAGTTCGTAGTTTCCAACCGCATAGATCCTGTGCTGCCGGATGTGCTTGTCCGCGTGCAGCCCCTCATAGCTGAACAGCTTGGCGTATTCCTGTGACAGACAGGAGATGACTTCGTAGTATGAGCGGGAGACGAGCAGTTTACCGGGATCCGCAAAGCTCATCACCCGTTGTGCCACGTTGATCCCATCTCCGATCAGGTTGAGCTGCTGATTGATATCTTTTACCAGTTTCACCGGGCCGAGATTGATGCCCATGCGAATGGATAAGGAAAGGGGGGGATCGCGCTGTTCTTTCTGCGCTGAATCCCGAAGTTCCATGGCAACAAACAGGGCGTCTTCAGGATCTCCCAGGAATCCGATGGCGGCGCCGTCGCCGGTATCCAGGATGATTCGATCGTTGACGGCAATATCCTTGATCCTTTCCGACAGAAGGGCATTGAAACGTTCCTTCAACCAGATCTGCTCCTCGACGGACTTTGCCGAGTACTCCACGATTTCTATAAACAGCACGCTGCAGATGAATGTTCTATTGGTCCTCTGGTCCATCATGCCCTGCCTGTTGTGCCCCTGTTTTTTCTTCCTTTTCCCCCTGGCGCCGGTGTTCGCGGCGGTGCCCGGTTCTCGCAATCGTTACTCCATACATCTTACATATTTCTGAAATTACATCAACTCAAGAGTTAGGGCAGCACCCCCCGTCAGGCTTTGACGCGAACGGTTTTGTATGCAGCCGGACAGATTTTATGCTACAGTCCGCCGCGGTTACACAGGGTGGTGATTTTGGGAGTATCGGGAGTGGTGACTCAAGGGGGTTTTTATGGGAGAGGCTCTGCAAAACGTATTTTCAATGTTCCTGATCATGATGGCGTCCTACGTCCTGATGAAGAAGTCGCCTTATCCGGTAGAGGTGATCAATACCCTGGTTTTCCATTTCTTTCTGCCGGTGACTACCTTTTCCTCCATCGCCCGCCTGCAAAAGATACCGGCCGGAGATCTGCTCCTCCTGGCGGTTGCCGGATTTGTCACCCTGTGTGCCGTATACCTCTTTTGCATCGTGATTGCAGGGCTGAGCGGCCTCAAGGGGCCGTTCCGCAAGACCTTTCTTTTGGGCGCCAGTTACGGCAACCATGTCTTCCTGGGGGTTCCCGTCTGCTATGCCTTCCTGGGCGATCAGGGGACGGTGCTGGCCCTGTTTTTCGCCCTTGGCGGTTACCTCTTCCTTTACGGTGTGGGGACCTACATCATGACCGGCCGCACCACACCGGCCGCCGTCTTCAAGAACCCCCTGATCCTGGCGATGGTGGCGGGGATATTATGTGTCGCCCTCAGTATTCCCATACCGTCACTCCTCTCGCACACCTTCTCCCTGATGAACACGGCCACCTTTCCCCTTTCGATGATGGTGGTGGGGGGCGGGCTGAAATTGCGGTTCTTCGTCGACGTGAGCCGGATAGTGCCGACGTTGTCGGCATCGGGAATCAAGCTGATCCTCTCGCCTCTGATTGCCTGGGCGATCTGTTTGGCCCTGGGTCTGACGCGGGATCAGTTGGCCGTCTGTGTCCTGCAGGCGGCAATGCCGACGGCGGTTCTCGTGACGATCTTTTCGGTGCGGTACGATGCCGACCCCGTCTTCAGCAATGCGATCGTCTCCCTCACGACGCTGGCCGGCGTGGGGACGATCCCGATTCTGTTCTTCCTGCTCAAATGAGGGATTCACAGCGGGTGACCATCCGGTAGCACAGGAT
>JAMDBG010000185.1 GCA_023487865.1 Deltaproteobacteria bacterium
GCCGGATCGAGTTCGGCGAGGAGCTGGTCCTTCAGGACGGCCTCTCCCTCGCGGACGTTCACCCGGAGCACACGGCCGCCGGTCTGGAACGAAAGATGAGATTGGGTGGCTTCAATGGTTCCGGAGTAGTAGAGCTCTCCCCGGCGGACCTCGCGTTGTCCGTAATAGACAAGCAGCCCCACACCGACAAGGAGGATCAGAAAAATGATGATGATTCGTTTTTTCAGGACGGCACCTCCTCAAACGCAGAATGGATTGTCCTATACCACTTTTCCGTTGAAAAGTTAAGGAAGAGCGACTATAAATATTCCCAGTGATAAGGGGATTCGGCCCTGAGGACGGGTCTGTATCCCTCGTTCCCGGGCAGGGGGCTCTTCTTTCCGCTCATCTCGATTCACCTGTGTCCTGTTCCACCTTTCTGAAGCGATCGCGCTGTCCGTGCAGACGGCGCCATTTTTCATAAAGGAGGGTCTTATGGGTGAGATTTACGGCGGTCATCTGATAGCCAAGGCGCTCAAGGAGTCAGAGGGAGTCTCCACGGTCTTTTCCCTGGCCGGCGGGCATATCGATCGGATCTACGACGGTTTTCTCGAGTACGGGATCCGTATCGTCGATGTCAGGCATGAACAGGCGGCGGCGATGATGGCCCACTCGTGGTCGATCTTCGGTCATCACCCCGGCGTCTGCCTCGTCACGGCAGGTCCGGGCTATACGAATGCCCTGACGGGACTCGTCAATGCGGCGCTCGATAACGTCCCCCTGGTGCTGATCAGCGGAACGGCCCCCGTCCGCGACTGGGACCGCGGCGCCTTGCAGGAGATGAACCAGTCGGCAATGGTTCGCTCCGTCGTGAAATGGTCGGGCGTCTGTTACGACATCAAACGGATTCCGGAATACATCGCCAAGGCCTTCCGCCACGCCGTCGCCGGTCGTCCCGGTCCGGTCTTCCTCGAATTTCCCCCCGATGTCCTCAATATCCGCGTCGACCAGGCCCAGGCGCCGGGGGCGACCAAGGGCGGCCGCATCTACCGATCGGCCGCGGACGGACCGGCGGTGGTCAAGGCGGCGGAACTGATCAACCGCGCCGAAAAGCCCGTCATCGTGGGGGGAAGCGGCGTCGGATTCAGCACCTGCGACGCGGAACTGCGCACCTTCATCGAGAAAACGGGGATCCCTTTTCTGCTCCTCAACAACGGCCGGGGCGCCCTTCCCGACGAGCACCCTCTTTCTCTGTGGGATGGGGGGCAGGTCGCGCTCCTCACCGCCCTGTCGGCGGCCGATCTGGTCGTCGTCCTCGGCATCCGCTACAACTGGCTCCTGATGTTCGGCCAGACCTTTCCCCAGGCGAAGGTCGTCCGGGTCGATATCGATGCAGCGGAGATCGACCGGAACCGCGCTTCGGACGTCGGTCTTACGGGCGACATCGGTCTGGTCCTGGCTCAGCTCAACGCCGCAGTGAAGGAGCGCGATCACGGCCCGTGGCTCAAGACCCTGAAGGAACTCTACCTGCCTGCCGTTGCCGGGGAGGTCGCCATGCGCGAGAACCCCTCCGCGCCGATCCATCCGGCCCGTCTCGTCGAGATGGTGCGCAGGACCGTGCCCGAGGATGCGATCTTCATCGTCGATGGCGGGGACACCTGCTATTTCGGCCTCATGGGTCTGCGGGCCAAGGAAAAATCATCGGTCATCGTCGGGGCGGGCGGGCTCTTCGGCTGCCTCGGGACCGGGCTGCCGTTTGCCCTGGCGGCGAAGCTGGCCCGGCCGGAGAAGACCGTCGTTCTTATCAACGGTGACGGGTCCTTCGGCCTCAATGCGATGGAGTTCGATACGGCGGTCCGCCATGGGATTCCCATCGTCTGTGTGATCTGCAACGACCAGTCCTGGGGGATGATCCGTCACGGACAGGAGATCTCCTATGGAAAGGAACGGATTGTGGGGTCGGGGCTTGGGATGGTCCATTACGAAAAGATGGCGGAGGCCCTGGGCGGTTTCGGAGAGCTGGTCACCAAGGATGAGGAACTGGCCCCCGCGCTTGTGCGGTCGCTGAAGTCGGGGAAGCCGGCCTGCGTCAACGTGATGACGGATCCCACGGTGACGAGTATGGCAACGCTGCTGTTCGTGGATTCGCTGACCATGGAGAAAAAAACGGGGGGTTCATGAGATGAAAGCGCTCCGTTTTGCGGTCTCCGTACCGCAGTTCCTGGCGCTGAAGGTCCTGGGGCCGTTCCTGCCCCGGCTTCACTACCGGGGCCCCCTGGCGACGGTCCGTCTGGACGAGATTCCCGAACCTCCGCTTCCCTCGCCTGCCTGGGTGAAGATCCGCACACATCTGTGCGGCTTCTGCGGCTCCGACCAGAGCCTGATCTTCCTTCGGGACTCGCCGACGGCCTCTCCCTTTACCTCCTTCCCCTGCGTTCTGGGCCATGAGCTTTCGGGTGAGATCGTAGAGGCGGGAAAAGACGTGAGGCGCTTCGCCGCAGGGGAGCGCGTTACCGTGGCGCCGAGCCTGGGCTGCGCAGCGCGGGGGATCGACCCCCCCTGCAGGAGCTGCCGGATGGGGAAGCCCTCCGCCTGTGAAAACACGGCCCGGGGGAGCCTCTCCCCGGGGATGTTCTCGGGCATTTGCAGGGATGTCGGAGGCGGTTTTGCCCCTTTTCTGACGGCGCACGAAAGCCAGCTTTTCCGGCTTCCGGAGGGGGCGACGCCGGAGACCGGGGCGATGATCGAGCCGTTGGCCGTCACACTGGAGGCGGTTCTCGAAAACCGGCCGGATCAGGGAGACAAGGTCCTGATCATCGGCGGCGGTGTGATCGGGAACCTCCTTGTTCAGTCGATCCGCGCCCTGGGCATTGGGTGCCATATCACCGTCTCCGAACCTTCGCGATTTCATGCGGAATTGGCGGCCAAAGAAGGGGCGGATGCGATCGTCACCGACGGCGATCTCTTCGGCCATGTCCCGGAACTGACGGAAGCGCGCCGCTACCGGCCGATGCTCGGCCGGGAGATCTTCATGGGCGGTTTTACGAAGGTATTCGATGTGGTAGGGAAGACGGAAACCCTGCGCACGGCGATGCGGATCATGGCCGGCGGCGGTTGCCTCAGCGTCGTCGGGATCGGGGACGAGGTCCGGCTGGACCTGACGCCCCTCTGGCTCAAGCTCCAGACGATCCGGGGGGTTTACGGTTACGGCTATCACACCATTGCCGGGGAACGCCTCCACGCCTATGACCTGGCGCTCCGTCTGGTGCGGGAGGGAAAGGTCCGTCTGGATGCAATGATCACCCACCGTTTCCCTCTCGAACAGTATCGGGAGATGATCGCGGTGAACCGGAACAAGACGTTCCACCGGGCGGTCAAGACGGTCGTGTCGTTCCTGAAGTGAAAGCGGATCGGGGCTGCGCTGCTTTTTTATCCCGCCATTCCGATTTTGGCCATGCGCGTGTGTATCGTCTGCGCCTGCCCGATCATCTCTTGGACGATATCCCGGACCGGCATGATTTTCCTGGGGATGCCTATCCCCTGCGATATGGAGATGGTCCCCGCGTTCAAATCGCCGGTCTGGTACATCCTCCTTGCCGCTTCGCCGGAGACATAGGGGAGTATCTCTTCCAGAGAGCCCCCCCTCTTTTCAATTTCGAGGGTCTTTTTGGCCGGCTCGTTCATCCAGACGCGGTGCGTGAAGCCGACCGAGAACATGATCAGGTCGGTGCTGAGCTCGCTGGCCTCGCAAAGCGCCTGCTTCAGACGCGGATGCACCGGACATTCGTCGGAAAGGACGAAACGCGAGCCGACGATGGCCGCCTCCGCCGATGACCGGAATCCGAACCGCATCGACCGTGGACGGCACCAGCACCAGCGTGGTGATGTTCAATACCCCCGTCGCCCCGCCGTTTTCATACCCCACGACCGTGACGGCGTCTGCGCCGAGCGAGGCCACCTTCTTCGCGTAACGCACACCGACGCATTTGTGAATCCAGGTCATGCCGTATTCCTTGAAGAGCGCAACCAGCTCCACGGGCGCCTGATGGCCGGAAGTCTCGACGATCCTTACCCCCTCGGCGGCCAGGACATCGAGAAACGCCCGGTTGTCGGGCGGCATCAGCTGGGGAAAAAGATTGATGTTGACGGCAAACGGCTTATCCGTCAATTCCCTGGTCTTTCTGATTTCCAGGCGGAGCTTCTCCGGCTCGATGATGCCGAGCGCGCCGGCATTGGAAATGGCGGCCACAAAGGGGGCCAGTGTAATGTCCATCATGGTCCCGCCGATGAGCGGATATTGAATCCCCAATAGCTCGGTTATCCTGGTCTTGAACATGGCTCCTCCTATCAATCAGGGGTCTGATCTTCCTTTCGTACAACCACCTTCGAGATGCTTTTTGAAGCGCATTCGATGGAGGTATCTCCTCAGATCATGTGAAAAATGGACATCTTTAACAAGAATATGCTGTTAAGCGACGTGAGTATAGGGAGATGGCTTTTGTGTGTCAAGATAATTAAGCCGAGCGGTCCAGCTGTGTCGCAGTGCCGTCCGGGCGACATTGGACAGGCTTGACCGCTGACCGTTTTGGGGGTAGATTCGTCATGACCGTAAAGAATGAGGGATAATATGGAACCAGAGATGCGGCAATCTTCA
>JAMDBG010000045.1 GCA_023487865.1 Deltaproteobacteria bacterium
GGTCACACCGCCCGGGAAAAAGAATCACGTCGTTCGCATAGCGGGCGTCATCCTCTTCCTGGTGTTCCGTATATAGATCTTGATCAGTTCCATCGCCACCGGCGAGGCGAAGAAGAAAGGGGCCATGAACAGCCAGTCGCCCGGGGACAGCGGCACCGTGTCGAAGAAAGGCTGGAGGAACGGTACGTAGGTGACCAGCAGGACCAGGACAAAGGAGCCTGCCGTCGCCCCGACCATCCAGGGGTTGGAGAAGACGCCGATGGTAAAGATGCTGTGGTGCTCGGAACGGGCGGTAAAGGGGGGCTTCTGCTCCGAGGTGCACAGGGTCAGGAAGGCCATGGTCTGGGCGGCCTCGATATGCCCTGGGTGACCGGGGTAGCGCTGCATCCCCAGGGTGAAGACCAGCAGGATGGCGATGGCGTCCACCACGGCGACGACGCCGATACCGATAGCCATGTCCTTATTGATCACCGGCTCTTTCGGCGGCCGGGGCGGATCCTTCATGATATCCGGTTCACCCTTTTCCATCCCCAGCGCCAGGGCCGGCGCCCCGTCGGAGACCAGGTTCAGCCACAGAAGCTGGATAGGTTTAAGCGGAATCGGGAATCCCATCAGCATGGCGCCGAAAACGATCAGGATCTCCCCGACGTTGCAGGCCAGAAGGAAGTAAACGAATTTTCGGATGTTGGCGTAGATGATCCGACCCTGCTCGATCGCCGAGACGATGCTGGCGAAGTTGTCGTCCGTCAGGACCATGTCCGCCGACTCCTTGGAGACGTCGGTGCCGGTGATCCCCATCGCCACGCCGATGTTCGCCCTCTTCAGGGCCGGTGCGTCGTTTACGCCGTCCCCGGTCATGGCCACGATCTGGCCGCTCGCCTTGAGGGCATCGACGATCTTCGTCTTGTGGGCCGGGGAGACGCGGCAGCAGACGTCTACCTTGTGGGAGACGGCCGCGAGCGCCTCATCGCTCATCTTGTCAAGTTCGCTTCCCGTCAGGACGATACCGCCGGGCGTCCTGAGACCGATCTGCGCTGCTATCGCCTCTGCCGTATCCCGATAGTCGCCGGTGACCATGACGCTCTTCAGACCGGCTCCGGCGGCCACCTTCACCGCATCCACCACCTCGGGCCGCGGCGGGTCGATCATGCCGAGCAGGCCGACGAAGGTCAGATTCTGTTCGACATTATCGGGGGTACAGGCGCTGGGGACATCGTCCAGGGGGCGGTACGCGACCCCCAACACCCGCAGGGCGCTGCTGGCCATATCATGGTTCTGTCCGAGGATCTCCCGGCGCCTGGCGTCCGTCAGGTCGACGGCTTGACCGTTCTGCAGTACACGGCCGCAGAGGTCCAAAACGATGTCGGGGGCCCCTTTGGCGAAGGCGATGCAGGAGGGATACGTGAAGCCCGGAGGCGAGTTTTGATCCTGGGCCGCATTATACCGGTGGATTGTGGTCATTCGCTTGCGGTCCGAATCAAAGCAGATCTCCTGCACCCGCGGGAAAGCCTTTTGCATCTCCGCGCGCCAGAAGCCCCCCTTTGCCGCGGCGACGACCATGGCGCCTTCCGTGGGATCGCCGTGGATATGCCAGAAGCGAGTCCCCGCATCCGACACCTTCTCCTCGAGAATCGCATCATTGCAGAGCATTCCGCCCTGCAGGAGCACCGCCACATCCTGATCCTTACGGGGATCGAGGGGCTTGCCGTCCAGGGAAAACTCCCCGTTGGGCGTATACCCTTCGCCGGTCACCAGGAATCGCTTCCCCCCCGCCCAGCCCTGCAGGACGGTCATCTTGTTCTGGGTCAGCGTTCCGGTCTTGTCCGAGCAGACCACCGTGGTGCATCCCAGGGTCTCCACGGCGGGCAGCTTGCGGATCAGGGCATGGCGCTTGATCATCTGCTGCATTCCCAGGGCAAGGCAGATCGTCACGATGGCCGGGAGCCCCTCCGGAACGGCGGCGATGGCCAGGCTCACGGCGGTCATGAAGAGGTTGATGATGTCTTTCTTCTCGGCGCTGAGGTAGTTGAGGAAACCGATTTCGAAGATGCTCGCCAGATGGGTGTCGCGGAAGAGACCGTAGATGAAGACGACGGCGCAGATGACCAGGCAGACCGTGCCGAGGATTTTCCCCATCTGTGCCAGCTTCAACTGGAGGGGGGTGTCCTCCTCTTCATAGGACTGGAGCATCTCCGCAATCATGCCGATCTGCGTATGCATCCCCGTGCCGGTCACGAGTCCCCTGCCTCGTCCATAGGTGATCAGGGTGCTCATGAAGGCGGAATTTTTCCGGTCGCCCAGGGGGATGTCCTTGTCCAGAACCACCGCCGCGTCCTTCTCGACGGGGACCGATTCCCCCGTCAGCGAGGCCTCCTCGATTTTGAGGTTGACGCTCTCCACCAGACGCATGTCGGCGGGGATGTAGTTGCCGGCCTCCAGAAGAACGATGTCGCCCACAACGAGTTCCCGGGCGGGAACCATGACCTGGTGCCCTCCCCGGATGACCTGGGCGCTGGGTGCGGCCATCTTTCTCAGCGCAGCGATGGCCTTTTCAGCCTTCGATTCCTGAATCACCCCGACCACGGAGTTGAGCACGACGATGAACATGATGGCGATGGAATCGATATACTCGCCCAGGAGAAGCGAAACGACCGCGGCAACGATCAGGATGATCACGAGAAAGTTGTTGAACTGGTCCAGGAGGAGTCTTAAAAATCCCGGCCGCGGCTTTTCTGTGAGTTCGTTGGGGCCGTGCGTTCGCAGGCGCTCCTTCGCCTCCTCATGGCTGAGACCCGTTTCGATATGGGTCTTCAGTTCGCCGAGGACATCGTCGATCGGTCGGAAATGGCATTGGGTATCCATGATCAGGGCTCCTCCTTCATGTCGAAAAAAAACCTCGACCTGGCCGCCGCCCAGGTCGAGGTCTCGCTTGTCTGCTGCGATTTAAACCGACAGGAAAGAAGAACGCCTGGCCCACGGATACGACCCGGTCCAGGTCTCGCCTGCCAGTTTGAATCTGACCAGCGGTACCGGGCGCAAGGCCGTCTTGACGATTGCCGCTGTCCGGCTACTCCCCTTTGCACTAGGTCGCTATCAGGGATAAAATTCGTTGTCAAGGAATTTTTGACGCACGGACCGCAATCACGGCTGGAATCAAATTCCATCCCGTTACACTGGGTTGTGACTGAATCCGCTTGACATACCTGGCTCCTTTCCGTATCATCAACCACGTAAAAATAAGCGCTTATCAACCCCCTCCCGCGGAGAGGAAAAACCGGGGAAGAAACAGAGGCGGCAGTCGGAGCAATGATGCGGGGACACGAATTCAACCTTTAATTCTAACCCATCCTGATTCGGAGGAATGCAAATGAAACAAGACATCCTGGTTCCCTATGACGGTTCGGCCAATGCCACGGAGGCGCTCCAGGTGGCAATCGGCATGGCGAAAGCGTTCAACGAAAAGATCGTTTTACTCAATGTTCAGCCGAGCTACGAGACGCCGCACACCAAAAGGTTTTTCAACCAAAAACAGATCGATGATTTCCGGTCCCAAATGGCGGACGAGGCACTGCAGCCGGGCGAGGACATTTTAAAACGGTCCGGCATCAAGTTTATCATCAGGAAGCGGACCGGAGATCCCCGTGAACAGATTTGCCAGGAGGCAGGTGCCGACAGCCCGGAGGGGGCGGCATGCAAGGACCGTGGCATGCGCTTCATTGTGATGGGATCGCGGGGTCTGAACGCGGTGCTGGGAACTGTGCTGGGCAGCGTGAGTATGGGGGTCCTGCACAATGCCCCCTGTCCGATTACGATAGTTCCTTATTCATGCTAGGCTTGTTCGCTGGATGCCAGACCGTCGGGGTTGCCGCTGAAACGATCAGTCAATCCCTGAAAAAAAGGTTGACAGGCAGGGATTTGTGCATATATTAGCGGCGCATTAGTCAAGGATAACCGGATGGTGGGTGGATGGACTGTTATTTTAACGCAGCGCAGATATCGCTTGCCTGCCGGACCTTTGCACAGGCCGAGAAGATGGCGGGTCAGTACTTCCGCCTCAACCCCCGGGAGTGGAAGGGGCACCGGTACGACGTCAAGACGCTTGCCTACCTCGATCAGCATGAGGTGAGGAAGGGCGCTTTCGCTCACCTGTGCAAATACGAGATCGAGAACGAACCGGAGCCGGAGGGCAGAGGCCTCCATTTTTATCGGATCTGCCTCCAGGACGACAGGATCCTCGACGCCGTCGAGAGGGCGAACTCCTTCATCCGGCTCTCGCCGCTTCTGCTTTACATCGCCGCCCACGAGCTGGTCCATGTGATCCGCTTCGATCGGGGGGAAGTGAACTTCGATGCACCCGAAGCGGAGAAGTCGGAGGAGGAGGAAGCAGTGCACCGAATCACGCGGAATCTGCTCCGGCCGATGACCGATCCCGATCTGAGTCTGGTCCTGGATTGCTTCAGCAACCGTTACCAGATCGGCGATCTGATCCACTGAAATGAACATGTTGGAGGTTTTTCAATGCCAATTTACGAGTATAAGTGCAAGAAATGCGGTAAGGAATTTGAAATGTTCCAGGGGGTAGCGGACCCTGCGGCGAAGTCCTGCAAATTCTGCAAGGGCCCGGTGCACAA
>JAMDBG010000043.1 GCA_023487865.1 Deltaproteobacteria bacterium
TGGCGTGCTCCTTGCCGATGATCGCCTCCTTCGTCGCGTACATGCAGCAGACCGACGAGCACCAGCTGTTGCCGCAGGAGGCGTCGCGCGACCCCACGCACTGGATGAAGGCGATCTTCTTCGGCTCCTTGCCGTCGGAGATCCGCTGGACATGGCCGAAATAGGGACCCGAGGCGGAGAGGATCCTCTCGAACTGGATGCTGGTCACGACATTCGGGTAGATGCCGTAGCCGTATTCGCCCCGCAGACGGGGATCGAACACCTCGAAGCCGGGCGCCGCGATGATCGAGCCGACCTCGATTGTCTCTTCGGCAACGGTCATATTATGGTCGATCGCCCCGGCGATGCAGGCATCGACGCACTGGTAACACTCGGAGCAGATGCCGCAGTCGAGGCAGCGGTTCGCCTCCCGGACGGCCTCCTCTTCGCTGAGCCCCAGTCCCACTTCCCTAAATCCGCCCTTCCGCTCTTCGGGAGCAAGGAGCGGATAGCTGACCCGGGGGACCTTCGCCACCTTGGAGACGTCGGCCTTGTCGGCGAGGTCCTTCGTCCAGTCCTTCGCCCGGCCCGCAGCGACTTCCTCGCCCTTCAGGTAGCGGTCGATGGAGACGGCCGCCTCCTTCCCGGCGAAGACCGCCTTGACGACGGTCTGGGGTCCGGTGACGACGTCGCCGCCTGCGAATACTCCGGGAACGCCGGTCGCGAAGGACACCGGATCGACATCGAAGGTGTTCCATTTATTGATGGCGATCCCGCTCTCTTTGGGAATGAAACCCAGATCCGCCGCCTGGCCGATGGCCGGCACGACGGCATCAACGGGAATGGTGAATTCGGAGCCTTTTATGGGGACGGGGCGGCGACGTCCGCTGGCATCCGGCTCGCCGAGTTCCATTCGGAGGCACTCGATCCCCGTGACCTTTCCGCCCTCGCCCAGGATCTTCACCGGGGCGACGAGAAACTCCATCTTGATCCCCTCTTCGAGGGCCACGACGATCTCTTCAGGCGCGGCGGGCATCTCGGCCCGCGAGCGGCGGTAGAGGATGAAAACCTCTTTGGAGCCTGTCCGGACGGCCGTCCGGACGGCGTCCATCGCGACGTTACCGCCGCCGATGACGGCGACCCGGTTGCCGAGAAACACCTTTTCGCCGAGGTTGATCCGTTTGAGGTAATCGACCCCGTGGACAACCCCCTGGAGATCCTCGCCCGGGACGTCGAGCTTGCTGGAGAGGACCGTCCCGCAGCCGATGAAGACCGCCTGGTAATCCTTTTGGAGTTTTTCGAAGGGGATGTCCTTGCCGATGCGGGTATTCAAATGGATCTTGACACCGAGCTCCTCGATCACCTTGATCTCCGCCTTGAGCACGTCTTTGGGAAGCCGGTATTCGGGAATGCCCACGGCAAGCCAGCCGCCGGCCACGGGCAGGGCCTCGAATACGTCGATCTCGTAGCCCTCGATTGCCAGATAGTATGCCGCGGTGAGGCCCGCTGGACCGGCGCCGACGACGGCAACCTTCTTCCCCTTCTTCTCCTTGACCGCCGGGACATAGCGCGTCTCGGCCTTCAGGTCGAGGTCGGCCACGAACTGCTTCAGGTGCATGATGTCGATTGGCTCATCCACCTCGCCGCGCTTGCAGGCCTCCTCGCAGGGGTGGTTGCACACGCGCCCGCAGACGATGGGAAAGGGATTGTCCCGCTTGATGAGTTTCAGCGCTTCGGCGAACTTCCCCGCCGCGATCAGCGCCACATAACCCTGGACGCTGATGTGGGTGGGACAGGCCGCCTTGCAGGGGGAGGTCCCCAGCTTGTCGATCGCGAAACCGGAGGGGATGGCCTGGGGAAAGTGGCGGTAAACGGCCTTGCGGGTATTGAGATTCTCGTTGAAGTCGGAGGGGACGGAAACGGGGCAGACAGTCGCGCAGTCCCCGCATCCCGTGCACTTGTCGAGATTGACGAACCGCGGTGCTTTTGTCATTCGGACCCGGAACCGGCCCGCCTCGCCCTCGACGGCCTCCACCGTCCGTCCGGTCATGATCTCCACATTGGGATGGCGTCCCACTTCGACCAGTTTCGGGGAGAGGATGCAGGCCGAACAGTCGTTCGTGGGAAAGGTTTTGTCCAGCTGGGCCATGACGCCGCCGATGCTGATCCCCTTCTCGACGAGAAACACCTTCATCCCGGAGTTGGCAAGATCGAGCGAGGCCTGGATCCCCGCAATCCCCGACCCCACCACCATGACTGCCCCGACTTTATCGCTCTCTTTCAGCACCCCTTCACCCCTATTTCTGATTCACTCGATGGAAGCAAGGAATATCAGTGATATCCAGTCCATGTCCCGTTCCGCCGGTAGGTGCGGATAACATGAATCACTTTCGGAGTCAAGGGGTATTAGGATTGTCACACCCCGCCTCGGCGGGAACGTCTTGGGAAGGTGCGCCCATAAATTGTATTGACACATTGGACCTTTTCTCTTATATCGCGGTGACGATTAAGGGGGGACCTGTCGAGCAAAAAAAGGAGAAAACGCCATGAGACGATTCGGTCATCGTGTGTCTGTACTGTTTCTTTCCGTATTCTTCCTTCCGGCGGCGGGTTTCACGGGCACTGCATCGGCAGCTGCGACATCCATCGACATCGGAACCATCCTGCCGCTTTGGTCGGTGCTCCCCTTCGCCGGGATCCTGCTTTCGATAGCGCTTTTCCCCTTGTTTGCCCCCCATTTCTGGCACCACCATTTTCCCAAAGTGTCGGCATTCTGGGCGCTTGCGTTGGCTGTCCCTTTTCTGATCGTTTATAAAGACGTCGCCCTCTACCAGATAGCCCATATCTATATCGTAGACTACATTCCTTTCATCATTCTCCTGTGGTCCCTGTTCGTCGTATCGGGCGGCATTTATGTCAAGGGATCACTGAAAGGGACACCGGCCGTCAATGCCCTCCTGCTTCTCATCGGCACCGTCCTGGCATCCCTCATCGGCACGACCGGCGCGTCCATGCTTCTGATCAGACCGGTATTGCGCTCCAACTCATGGCGAAAATATAAAGTCCATACGATCGTCTTTTTCATCTTCCTGATCAGCAACATCGGCGGGGCATTGACACCGCTTGGCGACCCGCCGCTTTTTCTCGGATTCCTGCACGGCGTCCCCTTCTTCTGGACGTTCAAGTTGCTGCCGTATATGGCGTTCGCCTCGGTGATCCTCCTGGGGGTCTATTTTATTCTGGATTCATTCTATTACCGTAAAGAAGAGAAAACGGTCCTGCAGACATGCGAAATGGAGCCGCTTGAAATCCAGGGAGCCCATAATTTCCTCTTTCTTGGGGGGATTATCGGCGGCGTTCTCTTCAGCGGCCTGGTGAAGATGGGTGAAATCACATTACTGGGTGTTCACCAATCGATAGAGAACATCCTCAGAGACGGTATCTTGATCGTCATGGGACTCTTATCACTGGTCACAACGAAAAAGGCGATCCGGAAAGGCAATGAATTCGGTTGGGCACCCATCCTGGAGGTTGCCTATCTTTTTGCGGGGATTTTTATGACGATTATCCCGGCTCTGGCCATACTGAAGGCCGGTGAGAACGGGGCGCTCGGATTTCTGATCCGGTCGGTGGATCAGCCGGCCCATTATTTCTGGGCCTCGGGATCTCTGTCGAGCTTTCTGGATAATGCCCCGACCTATCTGACATTCTTCAGCAGCGCCCTCGGCAAATTCTATCCGGGCCTGCCCGAAGCGGAAGCCGTCGCCAGGCTCATCGTTGAGAAAATACCCTATCTGGCCGCCATATCCGCGGGGTCTGTGTTCATGGGGGCCAATACGTATATCGGCAACGCCCCCAATTTCATGGTCAAATCCATTGCCGAAGAGGCCGGCGTCGCCATGCCGAGTTTCTTCGGATACATGTTCAAGTACTCGCTTCCCATCCTGGTCGTGTTATTTGTCATTATGACGTTCGTATTTTTCTAGACCGGGATGGGACGCCAGAACCTTTTCGATCTCCCGCCAGAGGAGATCCTTTCCCACACCGGTTTTCGCGGAGAAGGAGATTAGCGGTGCTGCGGGTGAGAGCCCCAGGTCCTCGCCGATCCGGCGCTGTCGCCGACCCAGCTCACTGCGCGACACCTTGTCGATCTTCGTCAGGGCGATTAGAAACGGGAGACGATAAAACTCCAGCCAGCCGATCAGCTGGCGGTCCTGCTCGGTCGGATCGCGCCTGATGTCGAGAATCAGAATGACCAGCCGGAGGGTCTCCCTCTCGCTGAGATAGGTCTCGATCATCGGCCCCCATTGCTGCCTGATCGCCTCGGGAACTTTTGCATATCCGTACCCGGGAAGATCGATGAAGGCCAGTCGCCGGTTGACGGTAAAAAAGTTGATCTCCTGGGTCCGTCCCGGCGTGTTGCTGGTCCGGGCCAGGCCTTTCCGTTTCAGGAGGGTGTTGATCAGGGAGGACTTCCCCACGTTGGACCGGCCGGCAAAGGCAATTTCGGGCAGGACCGCCGGCGGATAGTGGGCGGGGCTCTTGGCGGACAGGACAAATTCTGCGGACAGTACTTTCAACGCACTCCTCTGGAACAGAAGGGATCATGTTTTGAATATACCGGCGATCATGGCGGCGCTGGAAAAGCCGCAGGATTTTTCCGACGGCACTCTGATAGAAGGGGTGTCTGAGCAGTTCGTAAGCCGAATTCTGTTCCGCTGTCCAGTCGCCTGGAGAGCGGCGATGATCATTCCTCTGGGACGGTCGTTGCCGACCGCCTCAAGCGACACAACCCGAGACCTATCTCAGCGAGAGGGAGATTCTCCTATTTGGTCTTGCTCCGGATGGGGTTTACCAAGCTTTCCCGGTCACCCGGGAAACTGGTGAGCTCTTACCTCGCCTTTTCACCCTTACCTCTCCCGCAAGGGAGGGGCGGTATATTTTCTGTGGCACTTTCCTTAGGGTCGCCCCCAGTCGCCGTTAGCGACCATCCTGCCCTTTGGAGTTCGGACTTTCCTCCGTTCCGGATACCGGACCGGCGATCATCTGACCTACTCAGACACTTCTTTTAAACCGTCTCCTCCCCTTCTCCTGCCATGTGGGTTCCTGAACGCCGTCAACCGTTTCTGTTCTCCCAGTAGATGATCCGACTGCAGTTCGGACAGGTGATAAGAACCTGAGACTTCTGCAGTTCATTATACAATTGCGGGGGGATGGACATATGACACCCGCCGCACACCTCTTTCCAGACTGATACCACCGCAACGCCGCGCGTGGCGCTCTTGATCTGTTCGTATTTCCGGAGCATATCGGCAGGAATTTTCTCCCTTATCTCGCCGCCTTTCCGGGCACAGAGGTCAAGCTCCTTGGCAATCGAGTTTAGCTCCTCCTCCATTTTTGCCTTATCTTCCTCGTACCGGCGGCGTTGCACATCCAGATCCGCTTCCTTGGTTTTCACTCCCTTTTCAAAAACATCCAGCTCCTCCAGCAGGGAAATGATCTCGTCCTCCATATGGCTGTTCTTCGTTTCGAGGGTCTCGATCTCTTTGAGAATCGATTGGTACTCCTTGTTGGTCTTGACCTCCAGGAGCCTCTCGCGGGTCCGTTTCAGTGTCTCCTGGCCCAGCCGCAGCTGGTTGTCTTTCTCCTTCCTGCGCTTTCTCAGGTCTTCGAGTTGTTCGCGCTGAGTCTCGACAACGGCTGAAAATCCCATGAATTTCGTCTCCAGTTCACCCAATTGGACCGGCAGATCCTTCTTCCTGGCGGTGATCCTGCCTGCGGCCGATTCCATCTTCTGCAGCTCTATGAGGAGCGCCAACTTTTCTCTCAACCCCATCCCCCCTTCAGATTGTAGAATTCATCGGGGATTTTCCGTAAAAAAAATGCACCAGCCACTGGTGCATTTTCCGGAAGTTATCCTTATCCCCGCGCGTTTACATGCATTATTGTTTATGGATGATCCTCGCCCCATACACACTGATTCCTTCTGTTTTCATCCTTGGTGGGCCCACCTGGATTCGAACCAGGGACCGACCGGTTATGAGCCGGTGGCTCTACCAATTGAGCTATGGGCCCTGCTCGTGACAGGATGAACAGTATTTCCTAATCGTTGTTACATAATACTCATCTGTCGATATTGTCAATCTTTTATTTGTTCACCGGTTTCAGGAGCCGGCGGCGGGACGGATTACGCAACTTCCGGACCGCGCCCGATTCGATCTGCTTTGCCCGTTCCCGGCTCATCTCCAGCGATTCCCTCGTTTCTTCGGGTGAATAATCCGCCCGCTCACTGATCCCGAAACGCATCCGCAGCACCTTTTCCTCTCTCGGTGTCAGGGTCGCCAGAATCTTCCGGGTCTGTTCCGCAAGATCCATGCTGATCGTGGCTTCCGAAGGCGACATGATCTTCTTGTCCTCAATAAAATCTCCCAGATGGCTGTCTTCCTCCTCACCAATGGGGGTCTCCAGTGAGATCGGTTCCTTGGCAATCTTCAGGACCTTCCGGACTTTTTCGAGAGGAAACTCCATCTTGTTGGCGATCTCCTCCGGATTGGGTTCCCTTCCCAGTTCCTGGATGAGATACCGCGAGGTCCGGATCAGCTTGTTGATCGTCTCGATCATATGCACGGGAATCCGGATGGTCCTTGCCTGGTCGGCAATGGCCCGGGTGATGGCCTGCCTGATCCACCAAGTGGCGTAAGTAGAAAATTTATACCCCCGCTGATACTCGAATTTATCGACCGCCTTCATCAGGCCGATATTCCCTTCCTGGATCAGATCGAGAAACTGCAGTCCCCGGTTCGTATACTTTTTTGCGATACTCACGACCAGACGCAGGTTTGCCTCTACCAGTTTTCTCTTGGCGATCTCCGCCCGTCTTTCTCCCGTTTCGATGACCACCATCGCCTTTTTCAGCGCCGTCACGGAGAGTCCCGTCTCCCTGGTGATCTTCTTGAATCGGCGGTTGGCTTCCTTTATCGTCTGTTCGGCCGCTTTCAGTTTTGTCAGGGATACCCTGGTTTCCTTGGCCACTTTCGCTGCCGCCTTCGGAGATTTGTTCATCCTTGGCCAGAGCAATTCCAACTGGGTAAGGGAGAGCCCCGTCACCTCCTTGCAGCGACGGATATCCTCTTCCACCTTCTCCACCTCATCCACATAAGCCCGGAGATTGAGGACCATCCGGTCGATCTGTCTCCTGCTGAAACGGACTTTCCGGCAAAGATCGACGATGCTCCGGATGTTCTTATCCAGAGCCGCCTTGAGGTTCCGTCTCTCGTTGGCGGCGAGTGTCTTGGCATTGAGCTTTTTCTTGATCAGATCGTTCTTGCCATCCAGGGCGGTCACCTTGTCCAGCAGTTTGATCACCCGCTCCAGATGCATCTCCTCCTCAACAACGCCGTCCTCGTCCTCGATATTTTCCAATAAGGTTTTAACCCGGATCTCCCCGCTTTTCAGCTGGGCGCCTAACTTTACGACCCCCTTGATGGAAGAGGCCACGCTGAAGACGGCCTCCATGCTCTCCTTGGCACCTTGCTCGATTTTCTTGGCAATCTCGACCTCGCCTTCCCGGCTGAGCAGGGAAACCATTCCCATTTCCCGCAGATACATTTTCACCGGATCACCGGTCTTGCCCAGTGCGGGCAACAGACCGAGCAGGTCTTCACTCTTGCCTTCAACCCGTTCTTCCGAGGACTTCTTGACGAGCAGTTTTTCACCTTTATCCGTATCGATGATATCGATATTTTTCTCGCCGAAGAGCATGATGATATCATCAATCTGATCCGAGGAGATCACATCGGAGGGCAGAAGATCATTGACATCGTCGTAGGTCAGGAATCCCTTTTCCTCACCCAGGGTGATCAACTTCTTAAATTCATCAGATTCTATTTCTTTTCCCATGTCGGTTTCTCCCCGTAGCCGGCCCCGTTTCGTCGTTCCACTCTCCTCCAGACGCCGACGGTTTTAATGGTGGATTCTGCAGCAATCTGCAGGGATTTATCAAGCTAAAAAACAATCGGATCAGGAAAACGACGCCCTTTCCTTTATGAGTCTCTCCATTTCCGCTATGAGACGGTCGACCAACTCCCCGTCTCCCGTTCTCTCCGCCTCCTTGATTTTGCGCGTCAGTATTCTGCCCCTCTCTTTATTCGCCCTCTCACGGATCTTCCTTATTGTATCGGCCATAGAACGATCGATCTTTTCCTCGGGATAGGGACTCTCCTGCACCAGAAGCGAGAGGAGCTTATCTCTCAGCGGGCTCTCCGTCAGCTCAGTGACGAGGGATGAGGGATCCTGCATCACCTTTCCTACCTTGTCCATGGCCAGAAGCACCTCGCCCAATGACTTCAGTTCCTCCGTTCTGAAGCAGGACAGAACCTCAGAGTCCCTGACGGCCGATACCCTTGTCGGATACTCGAGCATCATTCGAATCAGCTCCCGCTCCGAGGGATCCATCTCCGCGGCGGTCGTCCGTCTCGGGAGGGCAGTCGGGGCAGCGGATGGGCTGCGGGAAAGGGTGCGCAGGACCTCCTTCTCGAGGACATCCTCGTCGACGGCGAGCGCCTCGGCCACTTTCTTGATGAAGAGGTTCCTCTCGACGCCATTCTCGATCCGGCTCAGGAAAGAGACGGCCTCCCTTAACTTGTCCCTGTCCTCCTCCAGCGTTCCCCGGCCGCCGAGGATCTGCTCAATGTAATATTCGGCCATCGGCAACGCTTTTGCCAATACTTCGTCCATCTTCTCCCGGCCGTGGGTCCTTATGAAATCATCCGGGTCCTGCCCGTCGGGAAGGATCACGGCCCGGGCATGGACGTTTCCGGCCAGAAACAGCTCGAGGCTCCTGGCCAGGGCCTTCCTGCCCGCCTCATCGGGATCGAAAACGGCCGCCACACGGGCCGTATAGCGCCGGATCAGATCGACCTGAGCACTCGTCAAAGCCGTTCCCAACACGGCTGCCACATTAGGGATACCTGCATTCCAAAGGGCGATCAGGTCGAAATACCCTTCGACCAGGAGGGCGAAGCCTTTCTCGCGAATGGCCTCCCTGGTCCTGGACAATCCGTAGAGGGTATTCCCTTTCGTATAGACAACCGACTCCGGGGAGTTCATGTATTTCGGTTCGCCCTTCCCTATGATCCGGCCGCCGAAGGCAATGACATGGCCGTCGGCGTCTTCGATGGGGATCATCACTCTCCCGCGAAACCGGTCGTAATAACCCTGCGATTTTCCCGATCTCTCCACGAGGAGGCCGGCCTGTTCCGCCAGCTTGGGGGATATGCCTTTTTTTTCAATGAATTCTAATAGATTACTCCACCCCTCCGGAGCATAGCCGAGGCGAAATGTCCTGATTGCCGACTCGCCGATTCCTCTTTTCCGAAGATACTCCCTGGCTCCCTCCCCGGCCGGCGACTGGAGGGTCTTCATAAAAAAACCGGCGGCGAGCTCATTGACCTGACGGATCTGTTCCGCAAGGGAATAGCGTTCCTTCTCCTCGCGGCTCATGGTCCTCTCGGGGATGACAACCCCCACCTTTTTCGCCAGCTGCCGGACCGCTTCGGGAAAGGTCAGATGGTTGAGCTTCATCAGGAAGGAAAAGACATTTCCCCCCTCGCTGCATCCAAAGCAGTAAAACATCTGCTTGTCAGGGCTCACCGTAAAGGAGGGTGTTTTCTCCCGGTGAAAGGGGCAGAGCCCGAGATAATTCTTCCCCGCCTTTTTCAGGATCACATATTCCCCGATCAGAGACGCGATATCGGCCCTGCTGCGGATCTCTTCGATCTTATCATCGGGTATAGACCCATTCAAACGCCGATCCCCCTACGCGGACAATCTCGTCTTGACCTTTTCGCCTACGGCCTTGCCGTCGGCGCGGCCGGTCAGCTGCGGCATCAGGATCTTCATCACTTTTCCCATGTCCCGAATGTCTCCCGCGCCCACCTCACGGATGGCCTCGGAAATTGCCGCATCGAGTTCCGCCTCCGAAAGCTGCGCCGGCAGGAACTCTTCAATCACCTTGAGTTCCGCTTCTTCCTTTTCCACCAGATCGGTCCTGCCGCCTTTCGCAAACTGTTCGATAGAATCCTTCCGCTGCTTGACCATGGAGGAGAGAAGCTGGAGAAATTCGGCTTCGTTAAGCTCGCGTTTCAGATCTATTTCCCGGTTATGCAAACCGTTTTTCAGCATCCGCAGGGCCGACAAGCGGAGCTTGTCCTTTGTCTTGGCAGCCAGAACCATCTCCTCATCAATTTTTCCCTTGAAAGCCATGATTCTCACCTAAGCACCGTTTTTTCTAAACTAGATCATCTTTGCGTTTTGTCAATCCGAAAAAACTCCGGTCAGGCAAGTCCGTCCTTGAGTTTCAGACCGCCCAGCAGATGCATATGGAGGTGGAAAACCACCTGTCCGCCTTCTCTATTGCAGTTGATCACCAACCGGAAGCCCTTCGCGTCGATCTTCTTCAGGCGGGCCACCTCCTGGGCCGCAGTCATCATCGACTGGAGATCGGCCGCTCTTTCCGCATCGACATCCATCAGGGTGGCTATATGCCGTTTGGGAATGATGATGATATGGACCGGCGCCATCGGGTGGATATCTTCAAAGGCCAGGGCTTTCTCGTTTTCATACACCTTCCGGCAGGGAATCTCGCCTGCCGCGATTTTGCAGAATATGCAGTCCTCCATTCTTCATAGCCTCCTTCATCTACCCGCTCCCTGCTCAGGCAATCCCGGCCCCAGACCCAGGCTCGGAAGTGTCCGCCCCCTTCCGGCGCCGGCCCTTCGCGCAGGCAATTGCCTCTGCAAGGCAGAGGGCTCCCGTATAAAGGGCCTTTCCTGCGATCACGCCGAATATTCCCTTGCCCTCTATTTTCATGAGATTTTCAATATCCCGCATCCCGGACACCCCGCCGGAGGCAATCACAGGAATCCCGACAGATTCGGCCAGTTCCCGTGTGTTTTCGATATTGATCCCGGTTTCCATTCCGTCTCTCGTGATATCCGTATAGACGAGGGCGGCGGGCCGGTCGTCCTCAAATCGGCGCGCCAGCGCCACGGCGGTCTCCGCATGCGTTTCCGTCCATCCCTGGACGGCAAGTTGGCCGCCGCGGGCGTCGATGCCCAGGATCACGCAATCAGGAAACTCCCGGCAGGCCCTCCGGAGGAACTCCGGATCCCGCAAGGCGGCCGTCCCGAGGATCACCCACCGGACTCCCATCCGGAGGTAGGCCTCCACCGTTTTCATCTCTCGGATGCCGCCGCCGACCTGAAGCGGCAGCCCCGTTTCCGTCACAATGCGCCGTATAACAGCCTCGTGACGGGGAACACCCGCGAGAGAGCCGTCCAGATCGACTACATGGAGGCGCTCGGCGCCCTTATTCTTCCAAATAGCGGCCATTTCTGTCGGATCGTCTGCATAAACGGTTGCCCGTCCGAAATCTCCCTGGACAAGACGCACGCAACGCCCACCTTTCAGATCAATGGCGGGAATGACAATCATGAAGGGACTCTCTTTAAAAATGGCTTCCCTCTACGGAAATCCGACGTGGACCCGTCTCAGGAGCGGCTCAGAATAACGTTACGGCATGCCGGGAAAGGTTTTCAGGACCTGTTCAAGCCCCTCTTCTGTCAGCTCCTCCGCCGTGACCCACCGACCTTTTCCCCGATAGAACGAAGAGAATTGGAAGAGATCCTCCATCAGTGAACTTTGCGTCTTGTCAAAGATGCCCTTCCAGACGAGCGCTCCGTCGCTGACCCGCAAGAGATGAATTTCAAAGGCGACAGAGGCAGGTTGCTCTACGGCATAGGCGACCCCTTTCCTTTCCCGGAAACGGTAGAGGTACCCCGCTACCACGCCCTCCGCTCCGAGTTCGCTTCCGACATCGCGCAACACCTGCCGAAGGGGGGTCTTGAGGGAATCCGCGGAAACCCGCCGGAAGATGCCGGCGACCCGTTCCCCTGCAATGAGACTGAATTTTGGCTTGTTTTTCTCCAATTGCGCCAGGAAGAGCGTCTCCAGTACTTTTTCAGGATTTCCCTGTATTGCCGAGGCATTGACGTTTGTCCCGCAGAGGGGACAGCGAACGTCGCCGGCGCTCGTCGACTCATCAGGAACGATCTGCTGGAAAGGGACCACGGCAATCCGGTCAAAAACGAGTTTCGCTTCGGGAGCGGGAACACCCGAATCCTCACGATAATGACAGCCGATGACCGTAGGCAGAATAAGGCAGACAGAAAACAGGCCGTATAGAACCCTGCTAAAACAGGCTGACTTTTTGATGATGACGACCCCCTCTTGTCTCTGGGCAGCGGATGCTTCTCTTGCCGGAAAGATCGGCGCACTATCGGCCTATCTCAAACCCTGCACCCCGTGGCAACGCCTTTTCCGGTCTTCAGCCCTCCAGGGAACCTTTGGTAGAAAGGACCCCTTCTACCCGTTCATCCATCGCAATCGCCCCTCTAAAAGCACGAGCAAAAGCCTTGAATATCGCCTCTGCCATATGGTGAAGATTAGTACCATAGATGAGGTTGATGTGCAACGTTATTCCGCTATGATCCGAAAATGACTTGAAAAATTCCTGAAGAAGCGCCGGATCGAATTCTCCGATCCTGCCTTCGCCCAGTTCCGCATGCCAAATCAGATAGGGTCTCCCCGAAAGATCCATCGCCACACCGCAAAGGCTCTCGTCCATCGGCACCACGGCCTCACCATAGCGACTGATCCCTTTCCTGTCCCCCAGGGCCTTTCGGACGGCCTGCCCCAGGCAGATACCCACATCCTCCACGAGGTGATGATCGTCGATCTCGGTGTCGCCTTGGCTTCGAACAATGAGGTCAAGCAATGCATGCCGGGCGAAAAGATTCAGCATATGATTGAGAAAGGGGACGGAAGTGTCGATGCGGCCTTCCCCCTTTCCGTCCAAATCAATGGTCGCCGAAACCTCCGTCTCCGTGGTCTTTCTCTGGATAGTCGCCTGCCGCATGGCCATTTCCTCCTTCAGATGACCTTGTTTAACGGGTACTCGATGATCCCCTCCGCCCCCGCCTCTTTGAGAAGCGGAATCAGATCCCGGACTGCATTTCCGTTCACAATCGTCTCCACGGCCAGCCAGTCCTCCGAATAGAGCCCTGAAATCGTCGGCGCTTTCAGAGAGGGGAGCACAACCACCAGGCGAGCGAGGTTCTCTCGAGACACGTTCATCTTCAGCCCCACCTTCCCCATTGCCTGCAACGATCCGTTGAGAAGCATCCTGATCTGTTCGATCTTCTGCCTCTTCCAGGGATCCGCCCACGCCTCCCGATTGGCGATCAGCTTGGTATTGGTTTTCATCAGTTCATGGATGATTTTCAGTTTGTTGGCCCGGATGGTTGTCCCCGTTTCGGTCACCTCAACGATGGCATCGACCAGCCCTTCCACCACTTTCGCTTCGGTCGCCCCCCAGGAAAATTCGACATGGATATGGATGTTCCGCTCCGCGAAGTACCGCTTCGTAAAATTTACGAGTTCCGTCGAAACCTTTTTGCCTTCCATATCCTCGAGCTTTTGGATGGGTGAATCATCACGTACGACGAGGACCCAGCGTGCCTGCCGCGTTGATGTCTTGGAGTAGATCAAATCCTGAACGGAGACGACATCCGATTCATTTTCAGTGATCCAGTCCTGTCCGGTCAGCCCCAGATCGAGTGTGCCGTCCTCCACATAGCGGGACATCTCCTGGGCTCGGACCAGGGTACAGGAAAGCTCCTCATCATCGATATCGGGAAAGTAACTCCGGCTGTCATAGGTGATGTGCCAGCCCGCCCTCTTGAACAGATCCACCGTATTGGCTTCCAGGCTTCCTTTGGGAATGCCTATTTTCAGTTTATTCATCGTTGGCTTCCTCAAAATGACATCAAGTCTCCGGCGGGGACTACTTATACACATCCTTGGGATCAAAGACCCGTTCTCCGACGGCGACAAAATCTCCATCAACCCATTTGCGATAGAAGCACGACCGGTAACCGGTGTGACAGGCTGCGTCGCCCAGCTGCTTGACCTTCAGCAGGACGGTATCTCCATCACAATCCAGCCGAACCTCGCGGACCAACTGAACATGACCCGAGGTCTCTCCCTTCAGCCAGAGGCTCTGCCGGGATCGGCTCCAATAGTAGGCCTTCCCCGTCGCAAGCGTTTTCAGCCAGGCCTCCCTGTTCATGTAGGCCAGCATGAGAATCTCCCCAGTCTCCTCGTCCTGGGCCACGGTGGGCACCAGTCCCTCGCCTTTATCAAAATTCGGTTCTTGCATGACAATCCTGTGAATCGTTATGGTCTCCCCTGAATGTACCGGCAGATAAAACCGGCGGATAAGCGTTAAATCATAATTGAATAAATGCTATTAATCAAGCACTTTCTCGTCATAGAGGCGCCTTGCAGGTGTGGCTGACTTTCATCTTGCTTCATCCTCCCTTCTGTGCTAAAAACTCATTCAGAAGCTGACACGCTGCGGGTATCGTCTTTTTTTCCCGTCATCTTCAGCCGGTTTTGCATGGCGGTTTTTGGAGCCATTGACCTTATGGAAAATCACAGGCAATAAGGAGGTTCGGCGATGTCTTTGCTTATCGGCGGCATTGTAGCTGTCATCCTGGGTGTCATCGGTTTTTCCTTATGGTGGAATGCCTTTATCCTCATCCTGCAGGGTGGCGTTCCGATCCTGCTGATCCTCGGGGGCGTCCTCGCCGTGTACGTCGGCATGGACGCCATGCAGGACAAGATGCGCGAGGAGCGTCAAAGGCAGGATGAGAAGCTGGAAAAGGCCCATGAGGAGATTGAAAAGGTCAAGGCCCAGTCGGATCAGTACCGGGAAGAGATCGAACGATTGAAGGAACAGGCGAAAAATACACCTTGACAGACAGATTAAAATGCAATAGGTAGTCGCCAGTTTGATTGAATTGATGAACGGGATTAAGTCACCATGCAGACAATTTCATCCGAATTTCTTGTTATCCGCATCAGCTTTTATCCCTATATGTATTGATGCCTGCTGTCTGTCCCATGGACAGGCAAGCAGGCCTTCCCCACAATCCCCAATATAATCCCCAGTCGCGTTTATTACGAATCGCAGGAGCGTTTGTTATCCCGAGAGGAGATCCGGAGCATGTTTTATGTCATTGACAACTTTTACTATGTATCGTCGTCCCTCTACGCGTATTGATGCCTGTCCTTCCTTCGCGACGGGAGGGACAGGACGCCGGCGCCCGGTGCCGGCAACGTCGCAGGTGTGCGATCAAAGGATTTCTCGGAAAGAGTGATAAACGGATAGATAACAAAAAAAGGAGGTCATCAATGTACAAAGCGTGGCGATCCATCGTATTCATCGGGAGTCTGTCCCTGGCGGCGATTCCTCTGTTCACCTCGTCGGTATTCGGGCAGACGCCGATCAAGCTGAACTATTCGGTGTTTTTCCCTGCCCCCCACATCCACAGCGTCCTGGCCGTCGAATGGGGAAAGGAACTGGAAAAGAGGACCAACGGGCGGGTCAAGGTCGATGTCCTGCCGGGCGGCACCCTGACGCCGGCGGACAAGTGTTATGACGGCGTGGAGAAGGGGATATCCGACCTGGGCATGTCGGTCTTCGCTTACACACGGGGGAAGTTCCCCCTGACGGAGGTCATTGACCTGCCGCTGGGAATCAAGAACGGCATTCAGGCAACCCGGCTGATCAACGACTACTACAAGAAATTCAAGCCGAAGGAACTGGATGGCGTGAAGGTCATGTTTCTCCACGCCCACGGTCCCGGCCTTCTCCACAGCAAAACCCCCGTCAATAAAATCGAGGACCTCAAAGGGATGAAGGTCCGCTGCACCGGCCTGGCCACAAAGATCGTTTCCGCCCTGGGAGGAACGCCGGTCGCCATGCCCATGGGGGAGACTTACGACGCCCTGAGCAGGGGCGTCGTCGATGCCTCCATGGCGCCGCAGGAATCGCTGGCCACCTGGAAATGGGGAGAAGTGGTGAAGTACACGACGGAAGACTTCGGCGCCTCATACTCCACGGGGATGTTCGTCGTGATGAACAAGGACAAGTGGAAGTCCCTGCCCGCGGATATCCAGAAGACGATCGAAAAGCTGAACGAAGAGTGGATCGAAAAATCGGGCAAGGGCTGGGATGAGATCGACAAGAAGGGACGGGAAACGACGCTCAAGCTGGGTAACAAGATCATCTCTCTTTCCAAGCAGGAGAATGAGCGGTGGGCCAACGCGGTCCGCCCCCTCTTGAACGATTATGTAAACAGCATGAAGGCAAAGGGGCTGCCGGGCGACGAGGCGTTGAAGTTCTGCCTGGACCGGTTGAAGTAACCCCCCTGGGCTTTTGCGGAGAGGGGGTGAGGAGATCCCCTCTCCTTTTTTCATCACAACCCATGAGTACCACCAGGAGACGCCTATGCGGGGATTCGTAAAAACGGTGACGGCGATAAGCGGTTATCTGAACGTCATCGCGGGAACCAGCTTGATGCTGCTCATGTTGCTGACGATCGTCGATGTTATTTTACGGGGATTCAACAAGCCGATTGTGGGCGCCTACGAACTGGTGGCCCTGGCGGGGGCGGTGACTATCGGCTTCGCCATGCCGCGGACCGCGCTATTCAGGGCCCATATCTATGTCGATTTCCTGATCGCCTCGTTTTCTCCAACGGTGAGAAATACCTTCAATATCACCACGCGGGTCCTGGTCATCCTGTTGCTCGTCCTTATCGGCTGGAACCTGTTCACATACGGGGGGGATCTCCAGAGATCGGGGGAGGTTTCCCTCACCCTCCAGTTGCCGTTCTACCCCGTCGCATACGGGATCGGCATCTGCTGTTTTGTCCAGTGTCTGGTCATGGTCTGCGATGTCATCAAGATCCGGAGGGGGACCTACGATGAGTGATGTATTGGTGGGACTTCTCGGCCTGGCATCGCTACTGCTCCTCTTTCTGACCGGCATCGAACTTGGTTTTGCCATGGCGCTGGTCGGTTTCGTCGGATTCAGCATCATCGTCTCCCCGCAGGCCGCCATGAATCTGCTGGCCAAGGATATCTTCGATGTCTTCGCCTCCTATGGATTTACCGTGATCCCACTCTTCATCCTCATGGGGCAGATCGCCTTCAATGCAGGCATTGCCAAACGATTGTACAACGCCTCCTATAAATTTATCGGGCATATCCCCGGGGGGATGGCGATGGCCACGGTGGCGGGGGCCACGGCATTCAAGGCCATCTGCGGATCTTCCCCCGCTACGGCCGCCACATTCGCCAGCGTGGCCGTCCCGGAGATGGACCGGTATCATTACGACAAGCGGCTCTCCACGGGAATCGTGGCCTCCGTCGGGACACTGGGCGTTCTCATGCCCCCGAGCGTCACGCTGGTTGTCTTCGGGATCATCACCGGGCTATCGATCGGCAAGTTGTTCCTGGCCGGTCTCATCCCCGCCCTGATGATCGCCTGCTTTTTTATTGTGATCATCTATGGCTGGTGCAAGATCAACCCGCACCTGGGCCCCCCCGGCGAACGATCGACCTGGAGAGAGAGGTTCGCCTCGCTTCCGGAGATCGGCCTGGTGGTCTTTATTTTCCTGATGATGATCGTCGGATTGATGAAGGGGCTCTTCACCCCGACGGAAGCGGGAAGTGTGGGAACAGGGCTGGTCCTGCTCATGTCCGTCGTCAGAAGAGACCTCGATCTCAAAAGATTCGTCAAGTCGATCGCGGAATCGCTGAGAACGGCCTGCATGGTATTGATGCTCATCGCCGGCTCCACCATCCTGGGTCATTTCCTCGCCGTGACGAAAATCCCCATGATCGCGGCCGATTGGGTGGCCGGGCTCGCTCTCAATAAATACGCCATCATGGTGATCATCAGTTTGATCTACCAGACCGGGGGGTCCTTCATCGACGATCTGGCCTTCATGATCCTTGCGACACCCATTTTCTATCCCGTCATCATGAAGCTGGGATTCGATCCCATCTGGTTCGGCATCATTATCGCGATAACGGTGATGATCGGAGTCGTCATTCCGCCTGTGGCGATGAATGTGTTCGTCGTCAAGAACATCACAAAGGTGCCGTTCAACATTATCTATAAAGGGGTGTATCCCTTTTTGATCAGCCTGGTTCTTTGCGCCGCGCTGCTGTTCCTCTTTCCCCAACTTGCCCTGTTCCTGCCGAATCTTCTGATGAAGTAGGGAGTTGACATCCATGGATTTTTTCTTCAACCCGCAGGGGATCGCCGTGGTCGGCGCGACACCGAATCCCCTCAAGGGCGGGAACGCCATCCTGAAAAACATCCTGCTCGGCTATCGTGGCAGGATCTATCCCGTCAATCCAAAATATCACCGGATCGAAGGCCTGACCTGTTATCCCTCGGTCGGCTCTATCCCCGAGCCGGTGGACCTCGTCATCGTCTTCGTTCCCGCTCCGCTGGTACCCGCTGTGGTGGAGGATTGCGCCGGAAAAGGCGTCCGCGGTGTCATCATCGAATCGGGAGGATTTGCAGAAGCCGGCCCGGAAGGAGAGCGTCTGCAGAAAACGCTCACCGATATCGCCGAGCGCACCGGTATCCGGCTCTGGGGACCCAACTGCATGGGCCTCGTCGATTGCGTCCATCGCCACATCTTTTCCTTCATGGATCCGCGGGCACTGGAGCGGGAGGAATTCATTCCGGGGAATGTCTCCCTCGTCGTCCAGAGCGGCATGCTCTCCGCCATTTTCCTCATCGATATCATGAGCAATGCCACGATGGGGGTGAGCAAGGTCTGCTCCGTAGGAAACAAGGTCGATGTCAATGAATGCGATATCCTGGAATATTTCCTGGGCGATCCCGACACCGGAGTGATCGGCCTTTACCTCGAGTCCTTTTCCGACGGTCGGCGTTTCCTGGATCTATGCCGGAGGAGCGGAAAACCGATCGTCGTCCTCAAGGGGGGGAGAAGCCGGGCGGGGGCGGAGGCGGCGCTCAGCCATACTGCATCGCTTGCCGGCAATCAGCGGATCATCACCGGAGCCCTGGCGCAGGTCGGCGTCAGAGAAGCCCGGGACTTCAAGCAGATGATGGACCTCTGCCGGTCACTCTCCCTGACAAAACCGGCCCCCGGCGGATCGGGCCGGGTCGCCGTCCTGACCTTAAGCGGCGGGGCGGGGATCGTCGCCACCGACTTTGTGGCAGAACACGGGCTTACCATGGCCGCCCTCTCGGCAGCGACCAAAAACACTTTGGAAAGGCTCTTTCCCAGGTGGATGCCGGTAACCAATCCCGTCGATCTGTGGCCGGCGATGGAAAAACAGAGCAGCGCCGATGTCGATGTCTACAGCCTCTCCCTCGAGGCCCTTCTCTCCGATCCGGAGGTGGACGCCGTTTTTCTCCATGTGTTTATCAGCAATCCCCGCAGCCGATTGAACCCGTCCGAACTGGCCGCCCGAATCCATGCCGCCGGGAAACCCATCATCGTCTGGATCATCGGCCGCAGGGACGATGTCTATGCCTTCCAGAAGGAGGCGCTTGTTCATGGGATTCCCGTCTTTACCGATATCTCCCGCGCGGCAGAATGTTTGGCTGCGGTCCTCGGCGAACGCTGCCGGCCGGAACCGATGAGCGACGAAAAAAAGGAACCCCGGACAATGCCCGCCCCTCTTCAGAAGCTTCTCCATTCGGCATCGGGACCCCTTGATGAACATCTCTCCAAGGAGCTGCTCCGCGCAGGCGGCATCCCCACCATTCCGGAGGAGATCGTCGCCGATCCAGCCCATGCCGAAGCGGCGGCCGCCGCCCTGGGTTATCCGGTGGTCATGAAAGGCCTGATCCCCGGAGGGATCCACAAGACGGAGCTCGGCCTCGTCCGTTTGGAAATATCCGATCGCCGGGCTGTGCGTACAACCTTCGAAAACCTCATGGAACAGATGGAAGGCCGGGGAAAGGTCCTCATCCAGAAACAGCATCCGGGCCGCGTGGAGCTGATCCTCGGTCTCCTGCGCGATCCCCAGTTCGGTCCCTGCGTCATGTTCGGTCCGGGCGGCGTGCTGGCCGAGCTGTACGACGACACGGTCTTCGCCGCAGCACCCCTGACATACGGGGAGGCCCTGAAGCTCATCGGCCGCATCCGCAGCAGGAAGGTGCTGGACGGATTCCGGGGCACACCCCCCGTCAACCGGGAAGAGATCGCCCGGATCCTCGTCGCCCTTGGTGAGATCGGCCTCAGTCAGCCGCGGATCCGGGAGATCGACATCAACCCCCTGATCGTTGGCGAACAGGGGGCGGCGGCCGCAGACGCCACCATCATCCTGGGGTGAAGGCCCCCCTGAGGCTTCGTTTAAAACCCGCACGCCGCAACGACGAAGGACGAAATGCAGCGCGGCATAAGGGGCTTTTTCCGGAGCCGATCTATTTGATCTTCTGGATGTCTATTTCTTTGCCGACGACCACGAGGACTTCACCGTCCTTGATGATAAAATCGGCCGCGGGCACCATCTGGAACTTGCCGGAAACGATATCCCGGATGGCGATGACCTCGATGTGATGCCGGCTCCTGAGCTGAAGCTCGGCGATCGACTTGCCGAGAAAGCTATTGGGGGGGGCCATCTCGAAGATCATGTAGTCGTCGGAAAGGGGGAGGAAATCGATGACGTTCGGGGAGATGAGGCTCTTGGCCACCTTGTGGGCGATCTCCTTTTCCGGGATCATGACCTCCGTCGCCCCGATCTTTTCGAGGATCAGCTTGTGTTCCTCGTTGGGCGCCTTGACGATGATCGTCTTGACCTTCATCTGCCTGAGGTGGAGGGTGGTCAGCGTCGCCGCCGATAGGTCCTCCCCGAAGGAGACGATGACCACATCGTCTTCCTGGATGCCGATCTCCTCCATGATCTCCTTGTCCATCCCGTCGGCAAGGATCGCCTTGGTGGAACAGTCCCTCGCCCGCTGGACCGCTTCCTTGCTCTTGTCGATAGCGATCACCTCAAACCCGCTCCCATAGAGCTCCTTGACGATATTGAGGCCGAAGATCCCCAATCCGATGACGACGACCCTTTTTTGCATGGTTCAAACCTCCCGATCCGACTTGGCCTAACCGACCATAACCGATTCTTCCGCGTATTTTATCTCCCTCATTCTTTCCGCATACCAGGAGAAGGCCAGCGTCAGGGGCCCTACCCGGCCGGCAAACATCATCAGTATGACGGCCAGCTTCTGGATATCGTTGAGTTTGGACGTGACCCCCATGGAGAGGCCCACCGTTCCGAAGGCGGAGACCGTCTCGAACAGGTACTCGACGAAAAAATGACGCTCCTGATCCGGCGGAAGATCTCCCCCCCCGTAGAAAAAAAGGAGCACAGACGTGATCAGACAGATCGAAAAGGCCGAGGCAAAAATGATCGTGATCGTCCGGCCGAGGATCTCCCTGGGGATCTGCCGGTTCATGACGTTCACATGATACCCCCCCCCGCATGCGGTTCCAGATCATCAGCAGAAGGAGCGCAAAGCTCGTCGTCTTGATCCCGCCGCCCGTGGAACCCGGCGAAGCGCCGATGAACATGAGGATCATGATCACAAGGATCGTCGGATTGGTCAGTTTGCCGATATCCACCGTATTGAATCCGGCGGTCCGCG
>JAMDBG010000009.1 GCA_023487865.1 Deltaproteobacteria bacterium
CTTTATCAACCTCTACCTCTTCACCGGCGTGGGCTCGCCGCGCGGGCTGAGCATCGCTTCGACCTGCTTGCGGGTATAGCCCTGACGGCGCAGGCGGCGGATGCTGCGCCGCCGGATGAGCGCCGCGCTCACCACGCCCAGGACCGAGATCAGAGGGATCGCGAGCGCCATCAGGTAGACGTTCCGGTAGATGAGGGCGATCTCGGCCGGCGGCAGCCGGTGCACGCCGGTGAAGAGGTAGAGGTTGATAAAGGCGACCAGCACGCTCCCGCCGATGATCGCGACGCGGCCGAGCGTCTGCATCGTGGTGTTCATGAGCTTGCGGGTCGCGGGGTCGATGGGCGCGCCCTTCTCGTCCACGCGGGGCACCGCCTCGACGGTCATTGCGTCGGCGACGGCATCCTGGAGGACGTAGCCGACCGGGGCGAGCAGCGTCGAGAGGATGAACCACGCCTCGGCCGGCATGATCGCGGCCATTGCCACCCGCCCGCTCAAGAGCCCGACCATGATGAGGAGGCTGACGGAGATCAGCAGGGCGCCGAGGTAGATCAGCCAGCTTTTCCAGCGCCAGAGGAGATCCACCAGGTGGCCGAGCGGCATCTTCAGCGCCCAGGGGATGCCGGCCCAGAAGCCGAGGGCGGCCAGAAACGAAGCCGGGAGGCCGAGGTATTCCTTGACGAAGAACGTGCCGACGATCCCGGTCAGGCCCGAGATCCCGGCGGCCATGTAGACCATGAGCGGGGGCAGGTAGGAGAGGCGCAGCTCCCGCCCGAGTTCGAGGATATTGCGGTCAATCCAGCGGTAGGTGGCAGTGAGCATGGTTTTCCCTCTCACACGCTCGGTCCCAGCACCTGGATCGTTGACTGGGTAATCCCCAGGATTTCGGAATAGGTCTTCTTGCCGCTCGCGACGTCCAGCATTTCGCGAAAGATCCTCTCCCCTCCGGCCTCCAGCGTCATCCCGCCGGAGATGATATCGCTGACGCTGACATCGAAGTCATCGGGACACTGGGCGTAGGTGAACGGGTTGCCCGTCACCTTGATGGTCGGGGCGATCGGGTTGGCGATCGGGTTGCCGAGGCCCGTATTGAAGACGATCACCTGAGCCCCTCCGGCGGCCAGTCCCGTCATCGATTCGCATGCCGGTGCAGGGGTCGTCATGAAATAAAAACCGGGAACGCCGGGAGGCCGTTCCGCAAAATCCAGAACCCCCTGCAGAGGTTTGCTGCCGGCCTTCAATACGGCACCCAGCGATTTCTCGGCCAGGGTGCTCAGCCCCCCTTTCCGATTATCGGCCGACGGGTTACTCGCCCGGACATCCTCGAACCCGGTGGCCTTGGCCAGCATCTCCATCTCCCTGACGCATTGCAGCAGCTTGTCGCCGACCTCCCTGCTGACGGCCCTTCTGGCGAGGATGTGTTCGGCGCCCATGATCTCGGGGGTTTCCGACAGGATCACCGTTCCGCCCTGGTCCAAAAGCAGATCGGCTGCGCGGCCGATCGCCGGATTGCCGGAGATGCCGCTCGAAAAATCCGACCCGCCGCACTCCACCCCGAGTGTAAGGCATGCAAGCGGAACCGCCTGGCGCCTCTGCGTCGAACAGGCCTTGACCAGCTTCACCGCCAGACGTGCGCCCTGCTCGATGGCCTTGAGGGTGCTGCCGACGTCCTGAAACGCCACGATCTCGACATCCTTGCCGGACTCCGCGATGGGTCCGGCCACACTCAGGGCCGAAGGCATATGCAGGCTGACCACCAGGACGGCGCCGACATTGGGGTTCATGGCCATTCCGGTTAAAGATCGAATTCTGATCGCATGGTTTTTGCCGCCCATTTTTCTGCCGAACAGGTCGGTAACCAGAACGGAGCCCCTTACCAGATCGGCGATTTTCGCCGCAACCGGATTGAGCGAGTCGATCGCCGAGATCACCGCCACCTCGTTCCGGATGCCCGCCCGCCCGTCTTTACGCAGGTATCCTGCAAACTCCCGGGTCATGGGGTCACCCCCTCGTAATCGGCGATATTATGATCATGGACATGCTCGCCCGCCGCAATGTCTTTCAGGGCGCGGCCGATCGTTTCGCCGTACTTGATGACCTTCTGCCCTCTTGCCACCTGCGACAAAGCCACCTTGTGGCCCAGCGGCACGGCGCCGCGCGCTTCGATTGACAGGGTCTTCCCTGCGTGCATAACCTGAATGATCTCCCCGGCTTCCAAAGGCCGCAGGCATACGGCCACATTGTCCGCGGGATGCATGATCATCAACACCCTGACCTCTCCGCCTTTGCTTGACATCGGTTGCGCCTTTGCTCCTCGATCGATAGTGCGGTCCGCTCAACGTTGTTGTTGCCGTCCCTGATAACTGTTCCGGACCTTCGGCCTCTCCATGGCACGCTTCACTCGCACGGCGACCGGCGCCGCAATCAGTGCATGAAAAACACCGGGAGCGTCCGTGAGGATGAACCGGCTGCCGGCAGCCGCCCCTTATTTCGCTGCAGCGGCTCCTCTACCCGAAGGTGCGCCTTTGGGATATGCCGACTTGAGGTATCGATAAAAGTCGCTGTCCGTCGTGAGGATCGCTATGGAGTTTTTATTCGATCCCTCTCCGTAGACCTCCAGGGTCCGCAGGAATGCATAAAACTCCGGATTGCGGCTATAGGACTTGGCATAGATGCGCGTCGCCTCCGCGTCGGCCTTGCCGCGGATTTCCTGCACCCGGCGGTAGGCAGTGGAACGGATCCGACGCAGTTCCTTTTCCATCGTTCCGAGGATTTCCGCGCTTTGCCCTTCTCCCTCGGACCGGAACTGGGCAGCGATGCGTTTCCTCTCGGAGATCATCCGGGCGTACACCTTTTCCCGGACGCTCTCCACGTAATCGAGACGTTTGATCCGCACATCCACCAGCTCGATCCCATACTGAGGGATGATCCTCCGCGCCTCGGTGAGAATGGTGCGGGTGATCTCCTCACGCCCGCGGGTGCTCTGCTTCTTGAGCTCCTTTTCCTGCTCCGCCGGAACTTCATGCAGGGCTTCCTCCCCGGGAACCTTCCACGATGAGCTGCGGACGAGCTCGACCAGTTCACTGTTCGACACCTGGTCGCGCACCACGGAATCGATGATGTCGTTCAAACGGGACTGGGCCCCTTCTTCGGTGGCTACGTTTTCCAGAAATTTCCGTGCATCGGCGATGCGCCAGCGCGCCGTGGTGTCGACCCAGATGAACTCCCGTCCTTTGGTCGGGATCTGGTTGGGGTCTCCATCCCAGATAAGGAGCCGTTTCTCGAAGCGCCTGACCTCTTGAATAAAGGGGACCTTGATATGCAGCCCCGCCTCGGTCACCGTTTCCCCCACGGGGCGGCCGAACTGAACGATAACCGCCTGCTGGCCCTCTTCAATCATATAAAAGGTGGAAGAAAGGCTCACGACAATTGCCACTGCCAGGATGCCTATCACTATCTGCTTTGCGCTTTTCATTTTTTCCCTCCTTCGACAGGCGGAACGGCGAGAGGCGCGACGGGCGGCGCTGCACCGGATTTCATGGGAAGCCAGGGTATCAGGGCTTTCTGGTCGCTGTCCACGATATAGAGATCCTTCAGCCCCGCCAGGAAGCCGCTCAGCGATTCCAGGTACATACGCCGCCGCGTGACCTCCGGGGCGCCTTCATAGTCGGTCAGGATGGCCAAAAAGCGGTTGGCCTCTCCCTGCGCCCGGTTGATTCGCTCCAGGGCGTACCCTTCGGACTGGCTGATGCTCTGGGCTGCTTCACCGCCGGCTTTGGGGATTTCGCGGTTTGCCTGCTCCTGGGCCTGATTGATCGTCCGTTCCTTATCCTGGCGCGCCTCGTTGACTTCGTTAAAGGCCGGTTTCACCGCGTCGGGAGGTGTGACGTCCTGGAGTTCAACGGTTACCAGACGCACACCGGTTTTATACTCGCTCAGGATCTTCTGGATCTCCTCTTTCGCCTCGCTGGATACCTCCACCCGGGCGACGGTGAGCACATCGCTGCCGAGCCGGTTGCCGACCACCCGGCGCATGACCGCCTCGGTGATGTCGCGGATCGTCTTCTGCGTGTCCCGCACATTAAACAGAAAGAGGATCGGATCTTCGATCCGGTATTGAATGATCCACTGGACATCGATCACGTTGAGGTCTCCCGTCAGCATGAGGGACTCGTTTTTAAAAGACTTGCTGTCCGCCGCGTACTGCGTCCGCTGGCCGGAGGCGGCGGCCAGCGTCCGGAAGCCGAATTCCTCCTTGAGAACCCGGGCCGTCGGAAGCGTCCAGACCGTCTCGATCCAGAAAGGCGCCTTGAAGTGCAGACCCGGTCCGGCTGTGCGGACGACCTTCCCGAATCGCTGCACGATGCCCGTTTCTGCAGGCTGGACGGTAAACCAGGCGGTCCAGAGAGAAATCACGACCGCCGCGACGACAAACAAAATGAGAATCGGGGCGCCTTGAAAATTAAATACCGGCAATTGTTGCTGAATCTTTTTAATGATCGCATCCAAGGACGGCGGCTGTCCATAAGGACCAAATCCTCCCACAGGCGTCATATCTTACCTCCTCTCGGCATACACTGGAAGATACTGTTAAATG
>JAMDBG010000163.1:0-1374 GCA_023487865.1 Deltaproteobacteria bacterium
AGAAGGTTCTTGTCATATTCTGTCCTGAAGGTCACACGAGGATTATAGTCCTTCATTTTTTCAAACACCGGGGTCTTGAGAAAATCAGAAACAACGCTGTTAAGATTGATCACATCCGATACCGTGACACTCCGCCTGGCCAGGGTGAGAAGGTCCTGAATGATTGCGGCCCCCTTCTCTGTGGACTGCAATATTTTTTCGACATGCCCTCTGGATCGATGTCCCTCAGGTATTTCCTCCAGCAACAGTTCCGAATACCCGCTGAGTATTCCCAGGACGTTATTCAGGTCATGGGCGACTCCGCCGGCCAGCTGACCCAGCGCCTCCATCTTTTCCGCACGTTGCAGACGCTCCATGAGGGCGCGGTTTTCTTCCTCGGCTCGTCTGCGTTCGGTGATGTCCTGGACGGTGCCGACGGATCGGACGGGCTTTCCCGCCTCGTCGTATTCGGTGCGGCCCATCTCGCTGACCCTCTTGATGCGGCCATCCTTCATCAGCAGCCGATGTTCGATCTCGTACGGTTTTTTATTCTCGACGGACTCTCGGTAAGCCTGGTCGACCAGGGAGCGATCATCGGGATGAATGAATCCCAGGAAAGCCTCATAGGAGGCGGAAAAGTTCTCACGGTTGACCTCGAACAAGGCGAATATCCCGTCGGACCACGTGAGGCGGCCGGTAGCCAGGACCAGCTCCCAGCGGCCCATGCGGGCGATTTCCTGAGCCTCCCGCAAGTTCGCTTCGCTCTCCCGCAGTGCATCTTCCGTCTGCTTGCGCTCGGTGATATCGCTCAGGAAATTCAGAGTGGCCGTTTTTCCCTTCCAGTTTATCAATACGGCATTCAGTTCCACCCACCTGACGTTGCCGTCTCTATGGATAATCCGAAAAGAATAGGTGTGGGGAAGCTCCTCTTTCTTCATTCGCCTGACATGCCGGTCGACCACCATATCCCGGTCATCCGGGTAAAGGAACTCGGCAAATGATCTGGTCATGAGTTCTTCATTGGAATAACCGGTCATCACGGTGCACATCGGATTGAGAAACAACAGCTTGCCATCCTGAGCCACAAAAATGGCTTCGGAGGCATTCTGGAAGAGATTGCGATATTTCTCCTCGCTTTCCCGCAATGCATCTTCCGTCCGCTCGCGCCGCAGACGGTTGACCATCAACGCCCCCAGCAAAGCGGTTCCCAGCGGATAGATCACCAATACCGGCAAGGTGATGTTTGAGAGGACTTCCAGGGACGTCATCCGCGGCAGCGTGAGCATCGCGGCCAACATGGCCACATGAACCGCCATGCCGAAAAGGTAGAGTTCCCGCCAGGAGATCTCGGTCAGGGGCCGGCGGCCAATGCGCCGCCAGACGATCCCGATCGTT
>JAMDBG010000163.1:1384-4582 GCA_023487865.1 Deltaproteobacteria bacterium
GCTGGGTCAGCTGGCCGGCGGAGTCGCCCATGACCTGAATAACGTCCTGGGAATACTCAGCGGGTATTCGGAACTGTTGCTGGAGGAAATACCTGAGGGACATCGATCCAGAGGGCATGTCGAAAAGGTAGAGTTCCCGCCAGGAGATCTCGGTCAGGGGCCGGCGGCCAATGCGCCGCCAGACGATCCCGATCGTTCCGGAGATGAGGATCACGGCAATGCCTGTCCAGGCGCCCGCTCCTCCCTGATAGAAACGAAACGCCGCGGTCATGGCCATCGCTATCGCCGTGGAAAACGATCCGAAGAAGAGTCCCGATATGCCGAGCAACACCGAGCGCGTGTCAAAAACGATCCCCGGTGCGAATGTCCAGGGTGTCAGCATGACAGTGACGCCGATGGCGCCGAGAGCGAGCCCGACCGTCGCCTGACGTAACGATGATCGTGTCGTACGCCACCGGATCGCGACCACATCAAAGAGGAAAGCCACCGCCAGCAACAACGCCGCATTTTGGACCAATCCGAGGAAGGATGCGCTATTCACACAGTGTCTCCTTGCCGCCGCCTGATGACGCGCTGGTGTAATATTGTGCCCATTGCAGATTCAAGCAGCACACCCCGGAACGCCATGTTGTGTTTGGCGCTTTTTCCCCCTTCATTCTGCATCTCCAGTATGATCGGGTCCATTTGCAGCTTGTAGCGGGTCGTTGTGTTTCTTATGCCGCCGCGCAAACGGCACCTCCCACCATGCTATTTTGAGTCTTTCTTCAGCCCGGCGGCACCCTCATATTTCAGTGAATATTGTTTGTAATCTTACACATTTCAAAAAATCCGTCAATTGTGGATAACAAAGACGGGATCGGAATTCAGGCCGCTGATTTTTCAAGATCACACTTTAGGCAAGACCACTGAATCCGCTTATACGATTCAACATCATTTTATCTTGTAAAAAACGATTGCCGGTGGGAATAATGGAAAGGCGGGGCCATATCAGGACCCCGCCCGTCTTCTTGATCTCGGTCAATTCATTAATTTTCAGGACCAAAAGCGGCTGGATGTACTCCGTGCCCACGATTCTCGCCCAGGTTTCTGGAGATTACATTGGAAACATCCAGGTTCGAAGGCGTGAGGACAATCTGCAACACGGTGCCCCGAAAGTCGTTAAACCCGACTGCATTGTCAACGATGACCGGGATTAATGAACCATTATCTCTTGTATCAGTCATTTCAAAAGCGACTGCGTCAACCCGTGCCGCGGCCTGGCTGACGAGACTGACCTTATTTTTCACCACACGGTTTTTCTCGATGCTCTCGGCACCCAGACTCCCCCGGAAATCCGCATACAGGACGATACCCGAACCGTTATATCCGCCCTTCTCTTCCGGCATGGAGGTGAGGATCCCCGAGATTTTGTTATGCTCGACCACGTTGTCACTCACGATTCCTCCGGTGTAGTCACCGATCAAAATGCCGATGCCCCCTCCGTTACTTGTTCTCAGGTCGATAATGTCGTTTTGCGTAATGTTCCAGGCACTTCCCCGCCAGTTTGAAACAGCCTGAACAGGATTGAGAAAGGTACAATGGGTGACGGTCACGCTGTGTGCAGCAGCCCCGTTCATTATGGCCAAATCCACCTTGAAAATCAGATGGCTGATCGTAGCGCCGGAGCTTTTTTCCATTAAACGAAATCCTTGGATCAATCCACGAGGATGCGCTGGACCGCTTTCAATCGTGGCGCCGCCGATGCCTTTGATCTCGACTCGCTTCGTTATCAAAGCCACTGCAAAATTCCCCGGGCCGACCAGGATCCTGTCGCCTTCCCGTACAGCGGGGTCATCGATTGCCGCCTGGATAGTGGGGAAATGTGCCGGAACAGACCAGTTTTTTGCCGAAGCGGCAGGTGTAACAATGAATAAAGCGAGGCTCATCAAAAGAATGAACATGTTAAGCTTCTTCATTTTTTATTTCCTCCTTTAATCCTGTTCTTCAGTTTTGAAGTTTGCCGAAAAATTCATCAGTTATAATTTTTATCAAGATTCCAGGTAGCAAGACAGTAATTCCCTAAAGAGGCCCATAACCTCTCGGGGGCTTCATATCGGCATCTCCGAGAACATCTTTTCACAACGGACTCCAGAAGATCAGAAGGATTGGGTATGCGTTTATGAACCAATAAGAGAAAAGAGGTTAACAAATGCTCCCCTACAACTGAAAAGTCAAGGGAAAATTGCATGCATGGGAACCGGATTGGTTTTTCAAGCATATTGAAATATTACTTTTGAACGGCGCAGTCTCCGGGAGGCCGCATAAATCTACATACAGCGGGGATTACAGATCATTTGACACTGTTTAGAAGAGGGTGATGTGATAGACAGGTTTGCTTCAGGAGATCCGGGAAGTTCGCTTTGCAGAGGTGAACAAGAAATGGGCATCGGGATGATTTGGAAAGGTGACCCATCTGAAACGGATGGGTCACCTTTCGCAAGTGTGGATTTGTCTTATTTCTTGATAAGGGTTTCAAGAACCTCGGAGCAGGCGCGGGCGACACCATAGCTGGCCTCTTTTTGCCCGGGCATTTTATCCCAGCCCCCCTTTTCGATGAATTCGGATCGTTTGTAACTATCGATCGCCTCAAATTCTTTCTGCTTCTCGCTATTGCTCGCATCCTTCATATATTGAGCGACACAGATCGCCGTCTGGCTCGTCAAGACCGCAGCTTCCGTTGTCTTTTGGGTCGCACCAGCGGTCGACCAGCCGCCCCACGAAAAGCCGATCACGATGGCGATAACCGCCCCGCAAACAATACCCCAAATCCCGTACTTGATCTTCACTTCCATTTCTGCTTTCATCAATTAACCCTTTCTCAATGGTGGTGGTTTCAGGAACCCCTCTACATCTTCCCCTCTTTAAACGATTCAAGAGTTCGCACTTGTTACACTATCGCTTACGATTCGATGCATGTAGATCATCCCTATCGCCGACGATCATCTGAATGTCAAAGCCTTGTCCCCAGGCATCGATTCGAACAGTGGCTACTGTTCAAGCTCCGTGATCTTGATCACCTTGTTCCAGCCGGATTTACCGGTACTGACATTTCTGCATGACAGGCTATACTGGAGCTTGAAGACGATCCTTCCCTGGTATTCTCCCTCCTGATGAACCCTGTATCCAAGGATCGTCCCCCCATAAAAAGAGGGGAAGATG
>JAMDBG010000164.1 GCA_023487865.1 Deltaproteobacteria bacterium
CCGATCTCATTTCCGCAATGAGTTCTTCCATCTATTCTACCTCTTCCGCTTGGAGTGATTTGCCATTGCCATTTGACCGCAGGGGCTGCGGCAGCATGACGAGCCCGAATATAGGTTTCATTTTCCGGACCGGAAACCGATTTCCGGTTCGGAGACGCCGCCTCCCCTGCCTTTTCAGGCCGTCTCCTCCGGGCGGAAGGCCTGAATCTGCATTGCGGCCACAGTCTCCGATCCGCTGCTGACCGTCCCGGCAAATACGGCATAACCTTCCAGTGCGTAACTCCTGACCACTTCGGTGATCAGTGTGGCCGGGACGTCCAGACGGGGACGCCGGAAATCGGCGCTCTTGATCCCCACCAGCCAGCCGGTGGCTCCGCCCCGATTGGACTGGAGGCGTTTCCACCCCTCCAAAAGCGCCGCCGTCTGAGCGACAAGTTCGATTGTCACCAGGACGTTTACAGATCCCTCACGATAGAGAGGCCAATCCTCCGTGACGGTTGCTGCCGTCACGGCCTTCTCCCCATCGACGGTGACCACCGCATCGAGAAGCCGCATCCGGTCGCGATGGGGGATCAGGGTTTCAATATCGATATCCATGCATTCCACGGGGCCTCCATAACAGAAAACTCACCCCCCGGCAAGACTTTCTTGGGAGAGTCATTCGGAGCGAAATGGGGGGAGGAGCTTCGCAAGGGAGGGCATATCCTTCAGACGTTGAAACCCGCTGCCTCTCCCTTCAACCACGCGATCCAGTCTTCGATTCCCGCACCGGTTTTACAGGAGATTTCGAGGATCTTGATGCGGGGATTCAGGGCCAGGACCCGTTCCCGCAACAACGCCATATTGAAGTCACTCAGGGACAGAAAATCGATTTTATTGACCAGCAGAAGATCGCAGACGGAGAACATGAGCGGGTACTTCAGGGGTTTGTCGTCCCCCTCGGGAACGCTCAGGATCATCACATTCCTGTGGGCCCCCGTGTCGAATTCGGCCGGACAGACCAGGTTCCCCACGTTTTCGATGACGACCAGATCGAGCTTGTCGATGTCCAGGGCATCGATGCCCCGGGTGACCATCGCCGCATCGAGATGGCAGAACCCGCCCGTCCGGAGCTGAACAGCAGGGATTCCCCGCGCGGCGACCTTCTCGGCGTCCACCACGGAATCGATGTCCGCCTCGATCACACCGAGCCGCAACGAACCTTTAAGCCCTTCAATCGTCCGCAGTAGCAAGCTGGTTTTGCCGGAACCGGGCGAGGACATGAGATTCAAGAGCAGCGTGTTTGCGGCCCGGAGCCGTTCGCGGATCTGTCCGGCTGTCTTGGTATTGTCGGAGAGGATCTCCTCCTTCACTTCGATGAGCCTGATGCCTGCCATCATTCCACCTCCATCTCCTTGATGGTGTATTCCCGTCCGGACAGAAGCGTGCCGCCTTTCCCGCCGCAGGCAGGACAGATCACGTCGTCCATTTTTGCAAGCTCCCATTCATAGGACCCCGAACAGCCGTTGCACCGCATGACGATGGGGGTCCGTTCGATCCCAATTTTTGCCCCTTCGGCGAGGGTCCCCTTGCTCAGGTAATTGAAATACCGCTGAATCCACTCGTCTTCGAGATCGCTGAGCCGGCCGATCTTCAGGTGAACGGTCTTCACCTTCCGGACACCGTTGGCCTCGGCATGTTTCAAGACAATCTTCAGAATACTCTCCGTGATGGGAAGCTCATGCATACGGGTCTCCTTGTCCACCGTATATCATGGGTCACCCCGCCGTTAAAGACCTATTTCCGGGACATCGGCCTTTCTTGGAACAAGACGCGGCGACGGGGATCGGGGTCCAAACGGCCGCCCCGGGAAAGGATCAGGCCGATTCAATAAAAGCGGCCGTAACGATTGATGATTGGAAAATCGGTGAGAATCTTGATGGCGTGAAAACTGCGATGTACGAAACACACTACCGGCGCAGGCAGGGATCCCGGTGAGGCAGATACCGTCATGATAACCGCTTCAATCCCGCCTTGCCGGCGGGATTGAAGCGGCAGTCTTTGCACCTATCCGTCAGAACATGCCCTCTTCCCGGATCCCGTATCGCTCTTCCATCAATGAGTAGGATTGAAGATCCATAATCGCTTCCAGAGGCTGGCGGAATAAGGTATTCGCAGACGCGGGAAGGCGTTCGGCGGACTGCTGCCGGTATTCGCCTTTGACAGTGCTGGTCATGCTGAGTTTTTCGAAATGGATCATCCCGTTCATTTGCGATTGCGTCTTCATGGCCCTTACCTCCTATCAGCCTGTTGCTTCACTTAGCCTGAACCACAGCCTTCTACTGTGTAGACGCAAAAAAGCTGCCACAGTGATTCCAAACGGTTAACAATATGTAATTATTCACATAATACTGATATGGAAAGCCTCTATCGGACGTAAAAACGGCACGATATTGTAATAAATGAAGAAAACGGAACAAAATCGTACGGTGCGTGCCTCCTTACCCGCCCCCGATGAACGCGGTGAGAGGCCGGCGGGTGATTGGGGATAACAGTGCCGGGATTAAAGTTTATTTTTTAAATGGCCGATATAAGAAATAGACTGTAAAAAGAGCCAGTTATCTTTCCACTAGGGAGCACGAAACGATCAACCGGCGTTCCGTGAACGCTATGGGCAATTTTGGAGGAAGATCTCTGAGAGGTAAAAGCTATGGTCTATACATTTGCATGTCCGGCTCCCTGTCAGCGTGTCATAAAAATAGTCGCGACTACCGATGACGATGCGATAAACAACATCATTGTCGCCGGCGCCCTGAGCTGTCGAAACAAGGCAAATCGGACATGTTGTGAAAAGGGCCGCCATCATATGCCCTCCTTGTCTGAAGATCGACTGAGGGAAATCGTTCGATTCAGCATGGAATCGGAACCGGTCGATCAAATGCCTATGATGAGTGAAAGGATGGCGAAAACGATGAAGGAGCCTCCTTGTCCGGCAGGCATCAGGTAAACGGGCATCCTTGTGCGGATCTCACCGGGGATGACCTATCGATCATAACGGACAGCGCCGGTGTTGATATGGAATCTACCATCCGCTGACAGATTCGGATTATAGTAGGGATCGTTTCCGAGATAGTCTCCCCATCTCTTTTGCATATAACCCTCTTCCGGGTCTCGATTCCTCCGGCCCGTTCCCATCCCCCCTGCTGATGTCCCCTCCGTTTTTTCCTGATGGATCATAAGCTTTGCAAAAGGGGTGTACAGGATCCTGTACCCCTTCCCTGTGATTTTCAGACATAAATCGACGTCATAGTATTTTGTCGGCAACTGTTCTTCGCTGAAACCGCCGACTTCGAGGAAGATCCCCTTTTTTGTCATCAAGCACGCCGCCGGCATCGCGCTGCAGTTCCTGATCACGTGATGCTGTCCGAAATAGGGGACATTTTTGTCCTGATAGTATTCAAAGGCATTGACACGCACCTTTTCCTTGTGGAGTATCAGCCCCGCAGAGACGATCGTCGCATCGCCTTTCAGGATTTCCCCGCCCACGATCCCTATCTCTTTTCTTTGGATGTGTTCGATCAGCGCCTCCAGCCAACCTGGCTTCATCGCTTCGATGTTCTCATTCAAAAAAAGGAGAACCTCTCCCCCGCTCCTTTTGGCCCCCAGGTTGTACGCCCCGGGAACAGAGTGTCTGATATCGCCTGATTCGAGAAAAATGAGCGGCGGTTTCTCCAATCCCTCAAAGCCGGCGACCCGGTTTTTCCCTCCCGCAGAAACGACGATCATCTCCATGTTTTCATACGTGGCGGTCCGATAAATGCTTTTCAGGCAATGGGCCAGGGCCCTTTCATCTTGTGAGTAAATCACGATGGAAACCTTGGGTCGCCCCACTATCTCCCTGATGACCCTGTAACAACCCCAGTCGTCGCCGATTTCCACAAGGGCCTTTTCTCCCCTTCTGTCCAGATAATCGGATATCGCCTGCCTTGCGGCCCCGTAAGCGTAATTTTTCGACTCCGGAATGATCGCGGTTGAAGTGGCAAGCGTTCTCCAGTGGTACAATATTCTGGGTATGTGAGCGATCTTCTCTCCCGTGGTCTTTTCTCTGAATCGCAAGACCAGGTCATAATCCTGAGACCCCTCATAGCCGACCCTGAACCCGCCGATCCGATCGACGATCGACTTTCTATACATGCCCAGATGGCCGGAATACATATGCGACAATATCAAATCCAACGACCACGAGGGTTTAAAAAAGGGAGTCGATCGCTCCCCCTTTTCCGAGATCTTGTCCTCATCGCTATAGATCATATCCACGTCCGGCTGCCGGTTGATCACCTTGACATTTTCAAGCAAAGCGTCGGGTGCCAGTTCGTCATCATGATCCAAAAGCGCAATGAACTCACCGGTCGCCATCCGGAGCGCTTCATTCGAGGCCCCGGAGATATGGAGGTTCTTCTTGCCGTACCGTATTTTTATCCTCGGATCATCCTTACTTTCCCACTTCTTCAGGCAGGCAATCGTCTCTTCTT
>JAMDBG010000044.1 GCA_023487865.1 Deltaproteobacteria bacterium
ATGTCTCCCGCGATGGTGGCGGATGCCGCGCGGATGGTGAAACCCCGGATCCTCTATCCTTACCACACGACGGATACCGACACGTCCAAACTTCAACCCCTGCTGAAGGATGAAAAGGGGATTGAGATCAGGATCCGCAGGATGCCCTGATGCCGGCTTCGGAAAAAGTCCATATGCTGCACTGCCTTGCCTCTGGAGTTTTTAACGAAGCCGGCCCGGGTTATGATACTGTCTAGAGAATGCAGGGGATATCGAAAAATGGATTACCGGATCTTCGACCACACCGCCGACCTCGGCGTGGAGGTGTCCGCCGCGACCGTTGAGGAGCTCTATGCGGCCGCCGCCTTTGCCCTGTTCGACCTGCTGACGGATCTCTCCTCGGTCCGGGCGGGGATCGCAAGGGAGATCGTTGTAACAGGCGAGGACCGGGCGGACCTTATGGTCAATTTCCTGCGCGAGGTCCTCTATATGTGGAACGGCGGGAGATTTTTGGTCAAGACCTGTCTGGTCCGTGAGGCGACGCCGCAGCGGCTGAAGGTCGTCCTCCACGGCGAGCCCTTCGATCCGACCCGTCACAGGATCAAACAGGAGATCAAGGCGGTGACCTACCACCAGGCAGGCGTCTGCGAAACACAGGGGGGGTGGGCAGCAAGGATGGTGTTCGATGTCTGACAGTCCAGTTGCGCGCCTTGTCTCCGGAGCTAGTTACGAAGCCGTATCAACCGGTTTTTGTTGCTGATTTTTTACGTGATCGGTATGACTGCAAACCGTTTCCGTAAGATCGATGAGTGGCGCTGGGAAATCCCACCGGAGGGGGGGATGCGTGTCCCCGGGATCATCTATACCAGTGAAAAGCTCATGCGGGGGATGGGGGAGGACGAGGGTCCCCGGCAGGTGGCGAATGTCGCTCACCTGCCGGGGATCGTGACGGCATCGCTGGCGATGCCGGACATGCATTGGGGGTATGGTTTTCCCATCGGCGGCGTCGCCGCTTTCGAGATGGAGGAAGGGGTCGTCTCCCCCGGCGGGGTCGGTTATGACATCAACTGCGGCTGCCGTCTGATGGCCACCCGTTTGCAGGCTGAAGAGATCCGTGACCGTCTGCAGGCGCTCGTAACGGCGCTCTTTCAGAACATTCCCTCCGGTCTTGGCTCCCGCGGGGTGCTGAAGCTTTCCGCAAAGGATGAAAGGCAGGTCCTCACGGAAGGGGCCCTCTGGGCGGTCCGCCACGGCTACGGCACGGAGGGTGACCTGGAGATGACGGAGGACAGAGGGGTGATGGCGGGCGCCGATCCGGAAAAGGTGAGCGACCGGGCCCTGGAGAGGGGGAAGGACCAGCTCGGAACGCTCGGATCGGGGAACCACTTTCTCGAAATCGAGGTGGTCGAGGAGATCTTCGACAGGGAGGCCGCCGCGGTCTTCGGCCTGGAGAGCGGGCAGATCTGTGTAATGATCCACAGCGGTTCCCGCGGTCTCGGATACCAGGTCTGTGACGATTACCTGGCGCGGATGGTCAAGCATATCCATGAGATCGGAATTCCCCTTCCCGACCGGCAGCTTGCCTGCGCTCCCTTGAACTCCGGCCGGGGGCGGGACTACCTGGCTGCGATGGCCTGTGCGGCCAACTATGCCTGGACGAATCGCCAGCTGCTGATGCACCGGACACGGGAGATTTTTGAAAAGACGCTGGGGATGGGACCCAGAGAACTCGGGATGGGGCTCCTCTATGACGTCTGTCATAATATCGCCAAGATCGAGACGCTGCCGGTGGGGGGGAAGGATGTTCGTCTGTGCGTCCATCGCAAAGGGGCGACGCGCGCCTTCCCGCCGGGCCATACGGCCCTGCCGCCGGCCTACCGAAAGGTGGGGCAACCGGTCCTCATTCCCGGGGACATGGGGACGGGCTCCTATGTCTTGGCCGGGACCCAGAGTGCCTTTACGGAGAGTTTCGGGAGCACCTGTCACGGCGCCGGGCGGGTGATGAGCCGGACCCGGGCGGTGAAGGCGAGCCGCGGCCGCTCGATCCCGAAGGAGATGGCGGACCGCGGTGTGATCGTCATGGCCTCGGGAAAGGGAACCCTGATGGAGGAGATCCCCGAGGCATACAAGGATCTGGACGAGGTCGTCGAGGTCGTCCACCGGGCCGGCCTATCCAAAAAGGTGGCCCGCCTGCGCGCCCTGGGCTGCATCAAGGGATAGGGCGTTCGTCTCGGGGGGGCGAACGGGTGAGGATTTCATTTGATTTCCATCGCTTCATGCCTTACAAGGGGCCCGGAGACTTTTTAACGAAAGAGGAGAAAATATGGCCGAAGACTTGAAGAAAATGTACCGAACCGTGATGGAAGACCACTTTCCCGATTCCCTGCGCCTGACTTTCGGCGATCAGGAACTGCTCTATAGGAAGCGGACCTGGAAGTTTCCCGATGCCAAGACGGGCGAGCTCATCGAAAAGGGGCTTCGCTATGGTGAGAATCCGGGCCAGGAAGCCGCGCTGTATGAGCTGGCGGGCGGAAACCTGATCCTGGGGGGCTGCCGCTTTATCGAGCCGGGAAGCGGCCTGGTCAGCGCCATCCGGGAGGAGGACATGCTTCAGGAGGGGAAACACCCCGGCAAGACCAACCTCACCGATCTGGACAACGGCCTGAACATCATGAAGTACCTCATGGGCAAACCTGCTGCAGCCATCCTGAAGCACAACAATCCCTGCGGCGTCGCCTACGGCGGGACCCTTGCCGAGGCCTACCGGCGGGCGAACCGTGCGGACCGCATTGCGGCCTTCGGCGGGTGCCTGGTCCTGAACCGGCCGGTGGATCGGGATACGGCGGCCCTCATCGCCGAGAACTATCTGGAGGTCGTCGGCGCCCCGGATTATGAGGAGGGGACTCTGGAAATTCTCAAAGGGCGGGCCAACCTGCGGATCATCCAGCTGGCGCGGATCGACCGCCTGACGGATTACCTGTCCCAACGGTTTGTGGACATCAAATCCCTGATCGACGGGGGGATCATCGTCCAGCAGTCCCCTCTCAACCAGGTCAAGGGCGCCGGGGACCTGATGCTTGCCGAAACCCATTACGGCGGCAAGACGTACAGGATCGAGCGGCCGCCGACCGCGCAGGAGATGGAGGACCTCCTCTTCGGCTGGTTTGTCGAGCAGGGGGTGACCTCCAATTCGGTGCTCTACGTCAAGGATGGATGCACCGTCGGGATCGGCACGGGCGAGCAGGATCGCGTCGGGGTCGCTGAGATTGCCGTCTATAAGGCGTACCAGAAATTCGCCGACGCCCTATGCTTCGACCGGTACGGCCTTCCCTATAAGGATCTCGAACTGGCCATCGAAAAGGGGACCCGCCCGAAGGAGGAGAAGGACCGGATCGATGCCGAAACCAAGGCCGCCCGGGGAGGCCTTGCCGGCGCAGCGATGGTTTCCGATGCCTTCTTTCCTTTTCGGGACGGAGTGGATGTGGGGATCCGGCAGGGAGTCACCGCCGTGGTCCAGCCCGGCGGCTCCATGCGGGATTGGGAAGTGATCGAGGCCTGCAATGAGGCGGGGGCGACGATGGTCCTGACGGGGCAGAGGGCCTTCAAACACTGACAGACGGGAAGGGGCCTGCGGATTTCAGACCGCAGGCCCCTTTTTTACGTTACTCATTTTGAGGACATTGCGCCGGCTGTGTGAATCCTCATTTCAAGGCCGTGGACAGGACTGCCTGCTGCAAGGCAGAACAGAAGCTTTGCGGCTGTGATAGGAATGGGTTGTGATCGCTTATAACCCGTAGAGCTTCGCCCCCGGAAGGACGGTCAGACCGTTTTTCTGGAGGACGTCAATTGCCGCATCCGGGGTGTCGAACCGGAAGATGATCACGGCGTTTTCGCCGCTCCTCTCCACGAAGGCATACAGGTATTCGACGTTGATGCCGTTTTTGGAGAGCACCTCGAGAATGCTGTGGAGCCCTCCCGGTCGATCCGGGACCTCGACAGCCACAACGGTGGTCCTGCTGAACCGGAAGCCGCGTTCCTTCAGGACGCGGCTCGCCGTATCGACGTTGTTCACGATCAGCCGAAGGATGCCGAAATCGGTGGTATCCGCCAGCGACAGGGTTCTGATGTTGATCTGGGCATCCTTCAGGATACGGGTCACCTCTTCCAGACCCCCCGGTTTGTTCTCCAGAAATATGGAAATCTGTTCCACCTTCATCGATGAACCCCCTTTCATGACAGTCTCTCGGGCCGTGCTGCTTTCCCGGGCATTTCCAAAAAACATCAGATGTGGCGTCTGTCCTGCACCCGGCTCACCTTGCCCTCGAACCGCTGGAGTGATTTGGGCTCCACCAGTTTCACCTTGGCGGAGACACCCAGGTAATCCTTGATATCCTTGACGATGCGTCGCTCCGTGTTCTGGAGGACCTTCACCTCGTCGGCGTTTTCGAAGAGCTGTTCGCTCACCTCGACCTGGACTTCGAGGGTATCGAGGTTACCGATGCGGTCGACGATAATCTGATAATGCGGTTCCAGCCCCTTGATCCCCATGAGGACTGCCTCGATCTGGGAGGGAAATACATTGACCCCCCGGATGATCAGCATGTCGTCACTCCGGCCCATGACCCGGTCCATCCGGTAGAGGGTCCGGCCGCACCGGCAGGGCTCGGTCATCAGGCGGGAGATGTCCCTCGTCCGGAAACGGACCAGAGGAAAGGCCTCTTTTGTGATCGTCGTGAAGACCAGTTCCCCCTCCTCGCCCGGCGGCAGCACCGCTCCGGTGGTGGGATCGATCGTTTCCACGAGGAAGTGATCCTCGAAGACATGCATCCCGTTGCGCCCCTCCAGACATTCCATGGCGACCCCGGGGCCCATGATTTCGGAAAGGCCGTAGATATTCAGCGCTTTGATCCCCAGGACGTTTTCGATCTCGGTCCGCATCTTCTCGCTCCAGGGTTCGGCGCCGAAGATCCCGACCCGGAGTTTCAGGGCTTTCATGTCGATTCCCATTTCCTTTCCCTGTTCCGCCAGGTTCAGGGCGTAGGAAGGGGTGCAGCAGATCGCCGTCGGGCCGAAGTCCTGGAGGATCATGATCTGCCGTTTCGTATTGCCGCCGGAGATGGGAATGACGCTCGCCCCCAGTCTCTCGGCACCATAGTGGGCCCCGAGCCCGCCGGTGAACAGACCGTAACCGTAAGCGTTGTGGAGCATATCGTTCTTCGTGAGCCCCGCGGCGACGAAGCAGCGGGCCATCAGCTCCGACCAGGTATCGATGTCTCTCTTGGTGTATCCCACCACGGTTGAACGGCCGGTCGTCCCGGACGAGGCATGCAGACGGACAATGCTGCTCATCGGCACGGCGAACAGGCCGAAGGGATAATTGTCCCGGAGATCCTGCTTGGTGGTAAAGGGAAATTTTTTCAGATCGTCCAGGGTTTTGATATCGTCCGGCTGGACGCCGGCCTCGTCGAAGGCCCGCCGGTAAAATCCCACGGTATGGTAAACCCGCTGGACAACCTGCTTGAGTCTTTTGAGCTGCAGGGCCTCCAGCACCTCGCGCGGCAGTGTTTCAAACTCCTCGTTGTAGATCATGGACCCGGTCCCCCTCTCTGGCAGGCTGTTGAAAAATACTTCTCTGCTCAGTTGCGCTGCGAATCTCACCGCTGGCGAAAATTATAGCAGAAGTATTTTGTGGAGGCAAGGAGACCTTTATGACGGGTCCCCTCTATCGTATTGTCAATCCCGGAAATGTTCGTCCCCTGCGTCCATTTCAGGCGGGTGGAGAGAGACGCCGGGCGTAGCGTTGCCAGAGACGCAGCAGTCTGACTGTAACGATGGCCATGACAAGACGGGGGACATAGATCCAGAAGGGATGGATGCCCATCGGCAGGAAGAGGGGCGGATCTTCGACCATCGAGTGGTTCATCCCGATGGAAAGGTGGAGGATCTCCAGCTCATCCTTGCTCAGGTGGCCGCTTTTGGCCTCCTCCACGATGATCGCTCCTCCGTAGGAAAGGCCGAAGATGACGGCGGTCATCCAGAGGAAGCCCACCTTCTGGTCGAGACCCATGATCCTGAGGAACGGGCCGAGCGCCCGGACCAGGGGATGGATCCAGCCGAAGGCCTTGAGCAGTTCCAAAAAAGTGAGCAGGGCCGTGATGATGAAAAGGATCTTGACGGTGAGCCGGAAGGTCGTCCACGCCCAGTGGCGGATCATTTCCATAAAGGCCGGATGGTCAGTCGGGAGACCTCCGGCGGGAATGGGCATGGCGGTGGAACTTCCCACCCAGGGGGCCATCAACAGGACGGTGAGGACGGCGCCCCCGATGCGGATCAGCGTTGCCTTCAGGGGATGGATGCCGGAATTTCCCTGGATGATCCCCTCCTGTATCAGGGCGTGGGCCATCAGGATGAAGACGGCCATCAGCGTCATCTGGGCCGTGCTGAAAGGGAGGACGACCATGGCGGCGATACCCCCGTAAACCGAACTCAGCATCCCGATGACCAGCGGCAGCGCGGCGGTCGGCGGGAGGCTCAGCAAGCCCATCAGGGGCTTGAGGAGAAAATCGAGATGGTGCAGCAGGCCGCTCCAGTCGAGGATCGCAGTGAAAAGCGAAATCGGGATGATGATCTTCATCATCCACACAAAGCCGCTCCATCCCTTCTTCAGTCCGGCGACGGTTCCCGTTTTCAGCAAGATTCGATAATCCCTGTTCTCTGTCATCCCTGTGTTCTCCGGTACATTCAGCGTGTCACTCCGGCAGCCCGCCCAGGGGCGGGAGGATCTCGGGGATTTTGCTGTTTATCAGATCGGAGGCGAAAAAGGGAAGAAATTTTTCTGAAATCCCCTTTGCGTTAGAGGGGGCGGATATGCTACTTATTTCCGCACACATTGGGCGCCTCCGGCGATTCTGGGGATCGGGATGAAGCTGACTATCTACCGTAAACTGCTGCTGAGCTATCTTGCGATGGCGCTGCTGACCGTACTCGCCAGTGCGTATGCCATTTACAGTCTCCAGCGGCTCAACGAACTGGCCGTCCGGATCATCAGCGACGATGTCGCCGTCGTGGACGTCAGCAAGAAGCTTCTGGAAACCCTCATTGCCTGGGAAAGCGCCGAAAAGCGTTATCTCATCCTCCGGGATCCCTCGATCGAGGAGATCTTCCGGACACGCAGCCGGGAATTTGCGGACGGTCTCGGCGAGCTCGGGAAAAGTCGTTTTCCCGGCGTCGCTCCGGTCCTCGCGCGGCTCTCGCTTATCCGCGGGCAATATGATGAATTGTTTTCCAAGGAGGCCGCCCTGGTCCGGGTAAATCTGATCGAGGAAGCCCAGACGATATCCGAAAACCAAGGCAGAAAGGCGATCGACGAGATGGCCTTGCGCATCCGGGCCATGCAGAAGCGCGCCGAGCAGGATATCGATGCCCGGATGAACGCCATCAAGGAGCAGGGACTCAGCGCCTCTCGGATAACCGTTCTGTTGAGCCTGATCAGCCTGGCGGTGGCGCTGCTGATCGTCATGCTCGTCACTTATAACATCTCCCGTCCGCTGAGGAGGCTCGAGAAGGCGACCGCCCTGATTGCCGACGGGAAATTTGATAATGACTTCCGCCTGAACCGGCGGGATGAGATCGGAAGCCTGGCCGGCGCCTTCAGCACCATGGCACAGCGGCTAAAGATCCTTGAGGAACGCAACCTCGACGCGAGCCCACTCACGGGGCTTCCCGGGAACCGGGCCATCGAGCAGGAGATCGAGAAACGCCTGCAGAAGAGAGAACGCTTTTCCCTGTGTCATGTGGACCTGGACAATTTCAAACCGTTCGCCGATAAGTACGGTTATGCTTGGGGGAGCGAGGTGATCAAGGAGGTCGCCCGGATGCTCGAGGACAATATGAAGGCCATGGACAGCCGGAATGATTTTCTGGGGCATATCGGCGGCGACGATTTCGTAGTCATCTCCGAGCCGCCGCGGGCGGAAAGGATCTGCCGGGAGCTCGTTTCCGGTTTCGACGGACGCATCCGGAGGTTCTATATGCAACAGGATCGGGAGCAGGGATTCTTCATCGGTCTGGACCGGAAAGGGGTGCAGCAGAAATTTCCCTTGATCAGCGTAACGATTGCCATCGTGACCGATGACGGGACCCGTTTCCGGAGCCCCCTCGACATGGCCGAGGCGGCAGCGCGGCTGAAGGAATATGCGAAAACCCTCCCCGGGAGCAATTACGTGACGGAAAAGGACGTGGAGAGAAAATGAGGCATTTGCAAAGGGCCGCCGGGATTTTGGCGCTGCTATTCCTTGTGGGATGCGCTGCGGCGCCGCCGGCGGAAAGGAAGAGGGAGGTCAGGAGCGAACCGGTGGTGAAACCGGCGGAGAGGGTTGCAGCCGCGCCTCTTGTCGTCGAGGACTTCGATCTCCTGTCCGAAGGGATCGCCCTATTAAGTCGTCCGGACCGGCCGGATCCGACCAAGGCCCGTTCGGTCTTTGCTTCTCTCCTCGAGCGCCACCCCAGGAGCCGGTGGCGATCCGCCGCGGAAACCTTCATCCGCCTGATCGACGAGGCTGAGACCTCCCTCAGGAGGAATCGGCAGGAGCATCTCCTCCTGGAAAAGGCCCAATCGGAACAGAACCGGCTGCTCAAGGAAAACGACCAGCTGAGAAAAATGATCCGCGAACTGACGGAACGGCTCCAGGGGGAGACGGCGGCTCTCCTCCAGGAGAACGACCAGCTCAAAAAAGATCTCCAGCGCCTGAAATTACTGGAAATCGAACTCCAGAAGCGGGAGCGGATGCTCCGCTGATCGGGGCGATTTCAAGCCTTCAGTCTGTTTTTTTCCTCTTCAAGGAATTCCCGGGCCAGCTGGATGCCGAGCGCCGTTTTGACGTCGATGATCTCTTTCTCCCGGATCATCCGGCGGGCTTCAGCGAAAGAGGTCGTCATCACCCGGATATACTCGTCATCATCCGCCGGCAGCGTTGCCGGGTGGAGATCGAGGGCGAGGAAAAAATGCATGTATTCGTTGCAGTAACCCGGGACCAGGTACCCCTCGAACAGTTTCACCAGCCGTCCCGCCTGAAAGCCGACCTCCTCGGCCAGTTCCCGCTGGACGCAGGCCTCGACGGTTTCATTTTCCCGGTCCATGGTTCCGGCGGGGATTTCCACAATGCTCCCGCCCGTCGCATGGCGGTACTGACGGATCAGGACCAGCTTCCCCTCGGCATCCACCGGAACGACGCTGATGACCGGGAGGTGGCCGATCCAGCTCTGTCTGCGGAGCCGGCCGTCGGGCAGACGAATATCGCCTTCGAAGACATCGAAAACCCGGCAGCGGTAGACGAGATCCCCGTTCAATTCGGTTTTTTCAGCCATAACGCTTCAGTCGATCCTTTCTTGCAGATGATTTTTACGCAGGACGATGGAAGGCCGCTTGTGAATTCAGGCCTGTCGGTTTCCGGTTCAGTTGGTCTTCATGATGGAGATGAGGTGTTGTTCGATGGTCTCCTTCGGCAGAGCGCCCACCAGGGTATTCACCAGTTTCCCGTCCTTGAACAGGAGCAGAGTCGGGATGCTGCGGACGTCGTAACGCGACGCAGTCAGGGGATTTTCATCCACATTGAGCTTGGCGATCCGGACCCCGCCTGCATACTTGGAGGCCAGTTCGTCGAGGATCGGCGCCACCGTGCGGCAGGGGCCGCACCAGGGCGCCCAGCAGTCGACCAGGACCGATCCGGGGGCGGAGAGGATCTCCCGGCTGAAGGTGCTGTCGGTCACCTCGACGGGACGTCCCTGCTCACTGGTGACGACCAGCGTGGCGCCGCATTTGCCGCAGAGCGGCTGTTCGGTAAGGCGGTTTTCAGGCATCCGGTTTTTCGTGCCGCAGCGGAGGCAGCGGATGATCATTTCATCCAGCGTACCTCCGCACTTACCGCAAAGCGGCCGGTCGTGAAGCCTTTCCTTCGGTATGCGATTTTTCGTGCCGCAGCGGAGGCAGCGGATCACCATCTGTTTTTCCTTCATATGGCCACCTTTACCGTAACGGGTTTCAGGGCCCGGATCAGTTCGGTCGGCGACATCTCGGCCAGCAGTCCCCGGCTGCCGGCGTTGATCAGGATGCGAGGCAAGGCGGCGATCCCTTGCTCGATGAAAATCCGGAGAGGTTTCTTTGTGCCGAACGGAGAGGTGCCACCCACCCGATAGCCGGTATGTTTTTCCGCAATCCGGGGATCGCAGGGGGTGACGGATTTCACTCCCAGGATCCTCGCCAGGGCCTTCGTGGAGACCTGCCGGTCCCCGTTCATGAGAATGATCAGAGGAACACCCCGCTCGTCCTCCATGACGAGGGTCTTGATCACGAGGTGCTCATCCACTCCCAGTTCCTGTGCCGATACCCGGGTTCCCCCGTGTTCTTCGTAACGGTAAGGGCGCAGGATGAAAGCCAGCCCGCTTTGCTTCATGGCGAGGATGGCGGAAGTGACCGGTATCCGCTCCTTGGTCATGCCGTCTCTCTTTTTTCTGTCAATACAGGGTTCCGCCCCATTTCCGGCCGGTCTTCCGTCGCTGACCCGACGATGATAGTATAAACATGAAACGCCCGAAGGTCAATGCCCCGTATGCCATGCAGGTCAATTGCCGACCCGCGGCGACAAAAAGGGCCTTGACAGGGTCGGCGCTTTTTGTCACTCTTCCGCCTCTGTTTTTGATTGGAGAAAACCGGGGCCGGCCTGAGCCGGTCGCCCAGCAAGTTGTGGAGGTGAGCCATTTCCATCGTTTATCTGATTCGCCACGGCGAGACGGACTGGAATCAGGACAAAAGGATCCAGGGCCAGGTCGACATTCCCCTGAATGTCCGGGGCAGGCGGCAGGCGGAGGCGCTGGCCGGACGTCTGTCGACCGTTCCCCTGGAGGTGATCTACACCAGCGATCTGAACCGGGCGAGCGAGACCGCGAAAATCATCGCTGCGCGACAGCCGGGGGAGATTCCTGTGGTCGCAACGCCCGAACTTCGTGAATGCGACTACGGCCAATGGGAGGGTTTGACGCGGCCGGAAGTGGCCGTCCGTTTTAAAGAGGACTGGGAGATCTGGAACAAGGGGGGAAGGACCGGGAGCCCCACGGGGGGCGAGGATTCCCTCTCCCTGGCCGGACGCGGGGGCCGCGCCTTCGATGCGGCGGTGCGGGAAGGAAAAACGGTCCTGATCTCCACCCACCGCGTCACGCTCCGGGCGATCCTCTGTCATGCCCTGGGACTCGAACAGGCCTTCCGGGATCGCTTCGTGGTGATGAACTGCTCGCTCTCCGCGCTGGAGTGCCGGCCGGGGTACCGGCCTCGCCTCATGTTTCTGAACGATACCTGCCATCTGGATGGCGTGGAGATCTGATTTCCCTCGTTCTGTGTAACGTGCCGTCTCGACGAAAACCGGTAACGAGGGCTAAGCCTGCTGGGGTTCGGCGCTTTCTTCCTTCTTCTTTTTCTTCTTGGGCTTGGCTTCAGGGGCCGGCTCTGCGGCCTTCTTCGGTTTCGGGGGGGCCTCTTCTTTAGGTTTTGCCGAACGCTCCGCCTTCACGGCGGCAAGCTCCGCAACCTGCTTTTCGTTGGCGCCGATCGCCCGGAGGCGGACCTGCGATTCCTTGATTTTTGCCTTCAACTCCTTGACGAGGACATCACGCGCGATCTTTTTCTCGTCAAACCCTTTTTCTCCAAGAAACGCCAGACGCTTCTGCAACTTTACTTCCCATTCGGCCAACTGCCTCTGCCGGGTTTCCCTGCTTTGGGATGCCATAGATTTCTCCTTTTAAGGTTTTTCCTTGTCGGTCCGCTTCACCGTTTCCTTCTCGTGATGACCGGAAACGGAAGGGCCTTCTTACCAGTATTTCATCCGGAAATCCAGTTAATTTGGTCTTTCCGTCATTGGGCGGCCGCTTCGGAGGGCGCAGCCGGCAGCGCCAGGAGGGCGCGGATCTCCTCGCCGTCAAGCTTCTCCTTGTCCAGAAGCAGGCGGGCACCCCGAATCAGGATCTCCCTCTTCTCCGTAAGGATCGCCAGCGCCCGTTCGTACTCCCGACGGATACTCTCCCGTATCTCCTGGTCGATGATCTCGGCCGTTGCTTCGCTGTAATCTCCGGTCTCACGGGGTCCCGAGGCCAGGAAAAGCGGCTGTTTTTCACCCGCGAGATAGACCTGTCCCAGCTTTTCGCTCATGCCGTACTCCCGGATCATGCTCCGGGTGATATCGGTGGCCCGGGCAAGGTCGTTGTGGGCGCCCGTGGAGATGTCGCCGAAAATGATCTCTTCCGCGGCCCGTCCTCCCAAAAGCGATGCGATCTTGTTCTCCAGCTCGGTTTTTCTCATGAGGAACCGGTCCTCCGTGGGGACCTGCATCGTATAACCCAGGGCGGCGACTCCCCGGGGGATGATGGAGATCTTCTTCACCGGATCGGTCCCGGGGAGCGACAGGGCGACCAACGCGTGTCCCATCTCATGATAGGCGACGGTTTCCCGTTCGCTGGCGTTGATCAGGCGGTTCTTTTTCTCCAGACCGCCGACGATCCGCTCCACGGCCTCCTCGAATTCAGCCATCCCCACCTCGGTCTTGTCCCGGCGGACGGCCAGGAGCGCGGCCTCGTTGACGAGGTTGGCCAGATCCGCCCCCACCATGCCCGGCGTCATATTGGCCAGTGTTTCCAGATTCAGATCGGGGACCGTCTTGATTTTCTTGATGTGGACCCGGAGGATCTGCTCGCGCCCGAGTTTGTCCGGCCTGTCGACTAGGACATGGCGGTCGAAACGGCCCGGTCTGAGGAGCGCCGGATCGAGGATCTCCGGCCGGTTCGTCGCCGCCATGAGGATCACCCCCACCTTTGGATCGAAGCCGTCCATCTCGACCAGGAGCTGGTTCAAGGTTTGTTCCCGCTCGTCGTGACCGCCTACAGCGCTGAAACCGCGGGCCTTCCCCAGGGCGTCGAGCTCATCGATGAAGATGATGCAGGGGGCCTTCTCCTTGGCCTGGACGAAAAGGTCGCGGACGCGGGCCGCCCCAAGGCCCACAAACATCTCGACGAATTCCGATCCGGAGAGGCTGAAGAAGGGGACGCCGCTTTCGCCGGCGACGGCCTTGGCGAGCAGGGTCTTGCCGGCCCCCGGCGGTCCCACTAGGAGGATGCCCTTGGGGATCCTGCCGCCGATTTCGGTGAACCGGCTCGGCGTCTTCAGGAAATCGATCACCTCGACCAGTTCCTGCTTCGCCTCGTCGACTCCCGCTACATCCGCGAAAGTGACGTTCAGCTCGTTTTCCATATAGATCTTCGCCTTGTTCTTGCCCAGGGTCATGAAGCCGGCCTGCTGGCCGCCCATCCGCTTCATCAGGAAATACCAGACGCCCACAAACAAAATCAGTGGAAATATCCAGGAGAAGAGATCGCGAACAAAGGTCGATTCGATCTCTCCCTTGAAAGTGACGGGATACTGCTCCAGCACCTTGGAGAGGTCCGGATCGACGCGGATCGTTTTAAAAGGCTTGAAGTCTTCGGGGGTTCCGTCGACCTTCATCTTCCCCTGGATTTGATTGGCGGAAACGGCAATTTCAGTCACCTTTCCCGATTTGAGAAGCGCGAGGAACTGACTGTAGGGAATGATCTGGGCGGCGAACATCGAGGCGATATAGTTCTGAACGATCAGGACCACCCAGATACCCAGAACGACGTACCACAGAGAAAACTTGTAATGTTTTTGCATAGTGTATTTCCCCTTGCTTTCTCCATACGGTTATGAGCGGTTTTAACTTGCCGGGAGAAAACCACAGCAAATCGGTGCGATAACGGCCCTAAAATAGGGATCTTCCCTGAGATTGTCAAGGTTGACGGCGATATAAAGATTTCTGTCGCTGATTAAACCAACGCGTCGATTGTTAAGCCACACGCGCAGCGATGGGATCATCGCCATATGACACCCGGGACTCATAATGACCGGGAAGCTTGATTTTTCAGAGAGGGATTGCTATAAAATATGCCAGTGGATTCTTAGAGAGGCTCTCCCCCGCTGAAAGTGCACGAACTGCCGCACACCGACTTTTCCCCTGCAGGGGCGTATTCCCGAAGATCGTATGTCATCGTCGCTGGCTTTAAGGAAAGAAGGGAGTTTGCAATATGAAAAGGATCCTCCTGTTCAGCTTGCCGATTCTGATCATCATCTCCGTCATCTTCGCCATTTTCGGATTCTACCAGGCGCGTTCCATTCAGGAAAGGCTCATTGACGAGGTCAAGAGCAAGGCAAAGGCCGTCACCGAGAGCATGGAGCTCTCCGCGGGGCAGATCCTTGCAACGAGAGATCTCAGGAAGGCCCAACGGTTGATCGAGAAATTCGAGACCCGGGAACGGCTGCAGGGATGCGTCCTGTATGACCGGGAAGGAAAACTCTTTGTCATCACGAAGCGCTTCTCGGAATGGAAGGGGCAGCAAAAACCCTATCTCGTGAAGGTCCTTTCGGAGAAGAAACCCCACGGTGAGTTGACAAAATTCGGGGATTATTCCGTTTACAGTTATGTCCATCCTGTCCTCGACGACGACGAACAGATCCTTGGTCTGGTGGAGGTCATCTACGATACTTCCTATGTGTTCACGAGATTGATCGGACTATGGAAGCGGATCAGCATCACCCTGATCGTCCTGATGATCTCCATCCTGCTCATCTCGCTGCTGACGCTTCGCCAGCTTTTCGTGGTGCCCGTGCAGCGTCTGACGGAATGGTTCGTGCACTTTCAGCGGGGGAACACCAACTTAAAGCCACCCATCCGCGATGCCGGGGAGTTGGGTAAGCTCGCCGAGGAAGTGGAACAGGTGGCCCTGAGCCTTCGGGTCGCCCGCCAGTCCATGATCGAGGATGCCCAGGGGCGAATGGAAAAGGGGGAGCTCTGGACGGAGAAGCGTCTCCGGGATCTGGTGGTGGCGAAACTCGGCGAGAATTCACTCTTTGTTGTGTCCAACCGGGAACCCTACCTGCATGTGTTCGATGCGGAACGGAGCGAGACCAAGATGATGTTCCCGGCAAGCGGGGTGGTGACGGCGATCGATCCCATCATGCGGGCCTGCGGGGGGACCTGGGTGGCACACGGCAGCGGAAACGCCGATAAGAGGTTTGTCAACTCCCGAAACAAGCTCGGGGTCCCGCCCGGTGATGAGCGGTACATCCTCAAGCGGGTCTGGCTGACGAAGGAAGAAGAGGAAGGATACTACTTCGGGTTTTCCAACGAGGGATTATGGCCCCTGTGTCACGTCACCCACACGCGGCCGATCTTCCGGGAGACCGACTGGCAGATGTACCGGAAGGTCAATGAAAAATTTGCCGATAGTCTTCTCGAAGAGCTGCCGGTGGACAATCCTTTCATATTCATCCAGGATTATCACTTCACGCTCCTGCCGCAGATGATCAAGAAAAAACGCCCGGACGCGACGATCGCCCTGTTCTGGCATATCCCCTGGCCCAATCCGGAGGTCTTTGCGATCTGTCCCTATCAGGAGGAGATCCTGGAGGGGATGCTCGGGTGCGACCTGATCGGTTTCCATGTGCAGAACCACTGCAACAACTTTCTGGACACGGCCAACCGCCTGATGGAATCACGGGTCGATATTGAAAAATTCAGCGTCGTGAGAAGCGGTCGGGAGACCCTCGTCCGGGCTTATCCCATCAGCGTGGATCTGAGCGTTTTCGGGACACCGACGGAGAGTGTTCTGAAACAGAAGGAGAAGATCCGCGAGGAACTGAAACTGAACGGCAGGATCGTAGCGGTCAGCGTCGAGAGGATCGATTACACGAAGGGGATCGTCGAGAGAATCCTCGCCATCGACAGGTTTCTGGAGAAATATCCGGAGTATAAAAAACGGTTCGTCTTCATCCAGATCGCGGCGCCCAGCCGCACCCACATCAAACGCTATCACGATCTCATCGGGGAGATCGATGAATTGATCGAGCGGAAGAACTGGAAGTATTCCGATGGGGATTGGAGCCCCATCCTCTATTTCAAGCGACAGTTCACCCATGAGGAAATCAGCCCCTACTATCAGCTGGCCGATCTGTGTATCGTCAGCTCGCTCCATGACGGAATGAACCTGGTGGCCAAGGAATTCATCGCGGCCAAGCATGATCTGTCGGGAATCCTCCTGCTGAGCCGCTTCACGGGGGCCGCCCGGGAATTGACCGACGCCGTCCCGATCAATCCCTATGCGATCGAAGAGTTTGCCGACAGCATCAAAGAGGCGATCGAACTGCCGGCGGAAGAAAAGCGGCTCCGGATGATGCGTATGCGGGAGACCGTCGGCAAGAACAATGTCTATTTCTGGGCTGCGAATATCATTACCGATCTGACGGAGCTGAAAAACACGCAGTCCCTTCGAAAGGAGCAAGGTTAGCTACATGGACACGCTGTTCGCTGAGTTTGTTGAAAAATCACTGGTGATGCTTCTTCCCCTCGGGATATTTGTGCTCATCCTGGCGGCGGGATATGTACTGAGGAGATACCTCCTTGTCCGGCTTTCCCGGTGGGCGCGGAGAACCGATTCCCCTGTGGGAGATGTGATTCTCTCCGCTGTCCGGACTCCGTTTCTGGTGCTGTGCGCCATGCTGGGAATCTATGTGGCCCTCGAATTCTCTGATATTCCCAAAGCCTTCGTCGACAGGGCGGACAAGGGGCTGTCCATCCTGGCCGTTTTTGCCGTGGCACTGGTCACGGCGAACATCTTGACCGGATTCGCACGGATACGCGCTGAGCGGATCGAATCGGTCCTGCCGGTGACAAGCCTCACGGAGAACATCATCCGGATCGTCGTCTACGGGGTGGGAACCTTGGTTGTCCTGCACAAAATCGGGATTTCCATCGTACCGATCCTGGCTACCCTCGGCGTGGGCGGACTGGCCGTTGCCCTTGCGCTCAAGGACACCCTTTCGAACTTTTTCGCCGGATTTCACATCGTCGCGACAAGGCAGATCCGGGTGGGGGATTATCTGAAGCTTTCCTCCGCGGAGGAGGGATATGTGAACGACATCAGTTGGCGGACGACGAAGATCCGGACACTGAGCGGCAATCTTGTGTTGGTCCCCAACGCAAAATTGACCGAGCTGATCGTAACGAATTATACGTTGCCGGAGAAGGATATGGCGGTCCCGGTTGATCTGGGCGTCCATTATGACAGCGATCTGGCAAAGGTCGAACAGGTGACCTGCGAGGTGGCGGCGGAGGTGATGAAGGAGGTGCCGGGAGGCGTTCCCGAGTTCACCCCTTTCATCCGCTACCATACCCTCGGGGCCTTCAGCATCGATTTTTCCGTGATCCTGAGGGGGAGGGAGTTTGTGGATCAGTATCTGATCAAGCATGAGTTCATCAAGCGGATACATGAGCGCTTTGCCAAAGAGGGCATCGTCATCCCCTATCCGATAAGGGCCCTGAACTACGAGCAGGAAAAGAGGGGGTGAATGGAAGTACGGCATCTACTGGAATACTGGGAGGGGCTGAAGATGGATCTTGCCTGCCGGTCTCTCTACTTGTTTCTCGATTTTGACGGGACCTTGTCGCCGATCGTTCGTGATCCCGGGCAGGCGGTCCTTTCTCTCCGGATGAGAAGGAGGCTGAAGAAGTTGTTGCGCACCGGCTGGTGCAAGATTGCAGTGATCAGCGGCAGGACGCTGGAGGATATCCGGGGACGGGTCGGGATCGCCGGCATCACGTACGGGGGCAATCATGGCCTGGAAGTGGAGGGTCCGGAGGTGAAGTTCCGGTATCCCGTTCCCGAGAAGGCAGGATGCGCCTTGGAGGATGTGCGCCGGACGCTGGATAAGGCCCTTTCCGCCATCCCGGGGGCGTTTCTGGAGGACAAGGGGATGACGCTGACCGCTCATCTGCGGAATGTGAAGCGCGGGGGCCTTCTCATCGCGGCGCACGCCGTTTCGGAGGCGACTGGTCCGCATCGGATGCGCGGAGAGATCGTGGTGTGTCCGGGCAGGGAGGCCTTTGAAATACGACCGTCCGTCGAATGGAACAAAGGGAAAACCGTCCTTTGGCTCCTGGAAAAGGGAACTGTCGCCGGTAGGGAGCGGCCGTGGCCTCTCTGCGTGGGTGACGACCGGACGGATGAAGACGCTTTCCGGGCGATCCGGGAGCGGGGGCTGACGGTATTCGTGGGGCCGCCCCGGCAGACGCAGGCTCGGTATTATCTAAAAAATGTCGGGGAGGTGGAGGCATTTTTCGGGAAGCTCGGGAGAATCAGAAAGAGGTGACACCATGGCGGAATTGGTAAGAGCGGCGGAACCCTTCCGGTTTTACTCACGTCTGCATCTGACCGAACTGACCGGCCTGAGAGCCGCCGGCCTGGTCCAGCTGGTGCGGCTTCTCAAATCCGTGCCGGGCGGCAGCATCTATTACCATACCCATCGCTTTCTGCAGCAGCATCAGTACCTCTCCCCCGAGCCGCCGAACGATTTTGCCTACTGGGTCCGGGAGATCCTCAGCGAAGAAGAGCTGGGGGAGCGTCTGGCCAGCATCGACATCGTCCAGTTCTCGACGATCCGCAGCCTCCGGGAGAGGATCATCGCGACCATCGAGGGGTATCTGGTCGAGCACCCCGGGGCGAAGATGCGGTTTCCGCGGGAGGGAGGGGAATTTCACTTCAAAAAGGCGGTCAGCTTCATCCTGCCGACGCAGCATGTCAGCTACGACCTGCGTGAATTCGTCGAGATCCTGAAACGGGTCACCATCGGTTCCATCTATTTTCATATCTTCGAGGCCAAGCTCAGGCTGGAAAAAGGGACGAACGACTTCTCGAACTGGATAGAAAACTCCATCGGCAACGAATCCTTGGCTCACAGCATCGCCCGACTTGACCCCTACGTTTACACCTTGGAGGATTTGCGTCGCACCATCACCGATTTGATCGAAAGGGAGATAGGGTAGCCATGGCAAAGATCGAAGACTATATCCCGATCGTCGGGGAATCCGTCGTGGAGGACCTGAGGCTGATCGCCGTGCATCTGAGGGGAAAACGGATACTGAACGTCAATTCCACGGCCGTCGGCGGCGGCGTGGCGGAGATCCTCAACCGGATGGTTCCCCTGCTTCGGGAGTTGGGATTGGACGTCCACTGGGACGTGATCAAGGGAGGGGAAGAGTTCTTCGAGGTCACAAAGAAGTTCCACAACGCCCTGCACGGCGGACGGGTCGATATCGGCGAGAAGGATTTCGAGATATTCATGGAGACGAGCCGGAGCAACCTGGAGCAGATGGAGATATCCGGCGATATCATCTTCATCCACGATCCCCAGCCGATCGTCCTTGTGCGGAAGCGTACGGACAACAAATGGATCTGGCGCTGCCATATCGACCTGTCGGAGCCCAAGAAGAAGGTCTGGCGGTTCCTGAAGGAGTTCGTCGTGCAGTACGACGCGGCCGTGTTTTCGGCGCCGGCCTTCTCCCGGAGGCTGCTCATCCGACAATTCCTGATCGCACCGTCCATCGATCCGCTGAGCGACAAGAACCGGGAGTTGCCGCAGAAGGTGATCGACGGCATCCTTGCCAAGTACGGTGTCCCGAAGGACAAGCCGATCATCACCCAGATCTCCCGCTTCGATCGGCTGAAGGACCCCGTGGGGGTCATAGCGACCTATCGACTCGTGAAGAAATACATCGATTGCCGCCTCCTGCTGGCGGGCGGAACGGCGACGGACGACCCGGAGGGACAGAAGGTCTTCGAAGAGGTACTGGAGGCGGCCCAGGGGGATCCTGATATCCATATCCTTGCGATTGCACAAAACGATCTGGAGATCAACGCCCTGCAGCGGGCATCGACGGTGATCATCCAGAAATCGCTGAAGGAGGGATTCGGCCTCACCGTTTCGGAAGCCCTCTGGAAGGCAAAACCGGTCGTCGCCTCCAACGTCGGCGGCATCCCGCTGCAGGTAAAAGACAAGTATTCAGGTTTATTATGCTACACTCCGGAAGGGGCGGCCTTTGCCGTCAAACAGCTGCTCTCCAGTCCGGATTACGCCCGGCAGATCGGCGAGAACGGACGCGAGCACATCAGAAACAACTTTTTGATCACCCGTCATCTGCGGGAGTACATGCTGCTGTTTCTCTCCCTCTATCACCGGGAGAACATCGTGCACCTGTAGCAGGCTGCTGAAAAACGCTCATCTGCTGCGTTGCGCTGCAAACCTCATCGCTCGACGTATTCAACTACACGCCTCGCTCTTGAAATTTTTGCGCGCCTTGCAGCCAAGCATTTTTGAACAGCCTGCAAAACAGGGTTTTTCAACTCCCGGATAGAATATCCCTCACAGCCAATAGGCCGGATAGCTTCGATTCCGTGAAAGGTTGTTGACCAGAAGTGCGACCGCCAGGAGGATCAGCGCGCCCAGCCCGGCCGGTATGAACGGGTAGAGAAAGCCGAGGGCATGCACCTTCGGTCCGCCGATCACGGCGATCAGGGCGGTCGCCCCGCCCGGAGGATGGACGGTTTTCGTCACCAGCATTGCCGCAGTGGCGAGGGAAACGGCAAGGGCTGCCGCCAGCCAGGGGGCTCCGCCGAACAGCTGAAAGCATGCAACTCCTACAAGCCCCGATATGATATGGCCGCCGACGAGGTTTCTCGGCTGCGCAAAGGGACTCTTGATCGCCCCGTATACGAGGACCGCCGATGCACCCAGCGATCCGACCACGAGTGTCAGGTCTCTCTGTTCAAAATAACGTGCCGAGAGGTACTCGCAGAGGCAAATCGCGATCGCCGAACCCACGAGCGCCCACAGCACCTCGCCGAATCCCACACGGGGCGGGCTCTTGGCCCCGCCCTTCATTTTCAACAGGTATTCACGAATGGTCATTTTGCCCCGATTGCCCTGACGATGTCCGCCCGGGATATCACCCCGATCAGTTTCCCCTGTTCATTCACGACGGGGAGCCTTTTGATCCTTTTTTCGTCAAGTGTCAAAGCGATTTCTCTGATATCCGCCTCAGGCCCGGCGGTTATCGCCGGCGAAGTCATGACATCCCTGAGGCACTTGCTTTGTCTGGCTCCGGAGAGAGGCTCTCCAAGGAGATGTCTGACAATATCTTTAAAGACATGCCCTTTTTTCATGCCCGCCATGGCCAGGACATCCGCTTCCGTGATCATGCCGATGACCCGGTCCTGTCCATCCACAACCGGCAGACCACTGATCCTGTTTTCGGAAAGGAGAGTCGCTGCCTCGTTGATATCCGCATCCTCTCTGGTTTTTATCACGTTTTTCGTCATCA
>JAMDBG010000117.1 GCA_023487865.1 Deltaproteobacteria bacterium
GGCAGGAAGAAGGCGCGCAGCATCTGGTATTGCACATCGATTCCCTGCGACTTGCAGGTAGGGATATCGGACCAGGCGATGTCCGCAATCTTCTTCTTATAGGCCATCGGCTTGTCGGAGAAGACGCACAGGGGTCGCGCCGAGCCGGCCCGCCACTGGGCGACGTTCTCGCTGGGGTTGTTGACGTTGGCGGCGATGTGTTTCCCCGCCAGTTGGATTTGAGCCTCGCCTCCGCTCTTGTAGGGGATGTAGGTTATTTTTTTCCCGACAACTTTTTCGAATGCAACATTGATGATCTGGTCTTCCCGCTTCGAGCCGGTGCCGCCCATCTTGAAGGATCCCTCCGGCGCCGCTTTTATGGCATTGACAAAGTCCTTCGTCGTCTTGTACGGCGCATCCGAATGGACCCACAGGATAAAATCATCCAAGGCGATCATTGCCACCGGGTTGAATTGATCCCAGCTGAGCGGCAGATTCTGCGCGATCGGCAGGGTGTAGATGAGGGAGAACGCTACCATAAGTTTGTGGGGATCGGCCTTGGCCGATTTGACATCCATGGCGCCCTCGGCGCCGCTCGCGCCACCCTTGTTAAGGATCAAAACCGGCTGTTTCATCAGTTTGTACTTCAGGATGATGCCCTGGATTGTGCGCGCCATCTGGTCTGACGCACCGCCCGCACCGGCGGGAACGATGAACTCCACCGGCTTGGTGGGTTCCCAAGCGGCAAAGGCGGGTGCGGCCATTACACCGACGATTGCTGCTGCGGTCAGCAGCAGTACTGCATACGACAACTTCTGCATTAGTTTCTTCATCATTTCCTCCTTGTTTCCTTCTTCAGTTGATTAGTTACATCTTCTTTTAACAAATATAAAGAGAGATTTAGACAGAAGGGTTTTTCCCTTTCCTGTCCAAATCATTATTTTGAAAAGCGATCCTCACTGTCCGGCCAGGTACTCCATCGCCGCCATGACACCACCTTTTTTATGAGAAACGCCCGCGAGGGCGAACCCCATCTCGACGCCTCCGAGGGTCCCGATCAACGACAGGTCGTTGAAGTCCCCCAGATGGCCGATACGGAAGACCCGGTCCTTGAGGATCCCCAGGCCGCTCCCCAGGGACATGTTGAATTTCTCGAGCACCACGTTGCGATAGGCATCAGCACCTTTGTCCCCCGGCATGACGACCGTCGTCAGGACCGGACTGTACTCCTCGGGATTGAGGCAGAGGATCTCCAGCCCCCAGGTCCGAACGGCCCGGCGGGTCGCCTCCCCATGCCGGATGTGGCGGGCGAAGACGTTATCGAGACCCTCTTCAGCGAGCAGGTGGAGGGCCTCCCTCAGGCCGTAGAGAAGATTCGTCGCCGGGGAGCTGGGGAAGAAACCGCCCTGGTTGGAGGCCAGCTGCTCCTCCCATCCCCAGTAAGATCTGGGAAGCTTCGCCGTCTTGGCCGCGGCAAGCGCCTTGGCGCTGATCGCGTTGAAACCCAAACCCGGTGGAAGCATCAGCCCCTTCTGGGAACAACCTACCGTGACATCCACCCCCCATTCGTCGTGGCAATAGTCGATGGAACCGAGCGAAGAGATCGTATCGACCATGAAGAGGGCCGGATGGCCGGTCTTGTCGATCGCCTTCCGGATCGCGCCGATCCGGCTGGTCACGCCGGTTGAGGTCTCGTTGTGGACGACATTGACGGACTTGATCTTGTGCCCCTTATCCTCAGCGAGCTTTGCCTCGACCACCGCCGGATCGACCCCGTGACGCCAGTCTCCGGAGACGAAGTCGACCTCCAGTCCCAGGCGGAGGGCCATATTCTTCCACAGGGTGGCAAAATGGCCCGTTTCGAACATCAGGACCTTGTCACCGGGGGAAAGGGTGTTGACGAGCCCCGCCTCCCATGCCCCTGTCCCTGAAGACGCAAAGATGACCACGGGGCTCTTTGTTTTGAACACCGGCTTGACCCCGTTGAGCACCTCAAGCGCCAGGGCCTTGAACTCCGGCCCGCGGTGATCGATGGTGGGTTTCGCCAACTCTCTGAGCACCTGTTCGGGAACATTGGTCGGCCCCGGAATCTGCAAAAAATGACGACCGCTTGGATATGACATCTGCTACTTCCTCCTTTTTCCTATTTCTTCCAGTCCGTCCAGGGGTGATCCGTAACGGACGGATCCGCCACACGGTTGAAGACCTTCAGGATCATCCCCGCCTTTGCCAGCGGCTCCATCTTCTTGTCCGTATGGACGATCAGCCCGGCGCCGAACTTCGCCCTGCAGAGTTTCGAGAGGGCCTCTGTCGTCTTGGGGCTGCCCGTCACCGGCAGACAGGGCCAGCAATAGGTCGAAACGCCCATCGCCACCAGGCTCAGGGCCTCCCCCGCCTCGGCGCTCCGGTTGGCCTCGGCGAAACAGGCCAAAATCGGCAGTTCCCTGAGGGATTTTTTGGCAGCCGCGGCGAGGGCCAACAGAAACTCGGTCACGCCGCCGTTTTCCGCCAAACCGAGGTCGATGACGGCGGGCAGTTTCTTGCCGGCCGCCTTGAGGAGCTCCGCGACAGCCTTGCTGCAATACTTGTCGCCCTGGCGGGGGTTGAGGAAGCCGTACTTCGCGAGGCTCACGCCGGCATCGCCTTCGGAGATGCAGAGGATGTCATTCTTCAGGAATTCCTGAGCCAGCGTCACGAAGGGCAGATCCTGGGTGAACTTGACGTTGTTCGTCCCTGCGAGGATGGCGATCCCTTTGATCTTCTTCTTGCTCAGGGCATCGGCGATCTTCTTCACGTTGAGATCCGACGCGGAAAGCCCCATCAGGGCGGAGTCCTTCGCATCCGGGATGTCCCGCACCTGCGAACGGCGGAACGCGAACGCGGCGGCGGCCTTCTCCACGATCGCCTTGGCAAAGGCATCGGGATTCTGACCCTTCAGGGTTTCCGTCGGGACGACCACCACGTTGTTCTCCTCAGCGATCGCGGCAAGCGACGGATTGACGAACTGGTCGCCGACCACAATCAGGTCGACGGCGCCTGTCATGAGGGGCAGTTCCTGGGAGCCGTAGCTCGTCACCGGGGCAAATACATAGGGGGGAAGCAGGGGATCGGTGCAGACCCCCATGACGGCCACCTTCTTTTTGGCCGCAGCCTCCGCGATCTTCACCTTCAGGACCGGCGAGAAGCGTCCGTACAGAAGAATCGTAGCGGCATCCTTTTTCAGAACGCCCATGTTGACGTCGATCTCAGCGGGAGACCCGCCGAAGACGGCCCGTTTCAGAGAACCCTGGAGCTTCCGGGCGAAGGAGCTCAGGAGCGCGGCTTTGAAAGCCCAGAACAGGGTCTCATCGACACCGGCGACGCCCCCTTCCGTCTTCTGGGAGGCCTTGAAGACATCCCTGGCCACCCCCTGCGGAACAACCCCCGCCTCTTCCCAGGCGGCGATCAGGCTTTTGGGGAAGGCCGCCTTCAGGCCGGCGCCTCCGTCTTTCAAAAGGGCGTCGATCTGGGCGATGATCTTCTTCGCCGCAGTCTTGTCTTTCGGTTTCACCGCCCCGGAGGCGACCCCTTCGGCAAAACCGCTCACCTGATCCAGGGTGGCCATGGTCCCCTTGAGGACGAGCTTCAGCAGCGACTGCGCCGCCAGGATATCCTTGTCCTTGCCGCAGACGCCCATTTTGTTCGCATCGCGGAAGGGATTGCTGATGCACGGCCCCTGGAGGCAATCACGGCAGCTTAATCCCGATTCACAGAAACCGCACTCGGGAAGCTGTCCCTCAAAGCGGTCCCACGCCAATTTCGTACCCTTGTCCGCCGCCTTCGGCAGGAAATGTTCCACCGCATTATCGGCTGTCTTTTTCTGGATGAACTCCATTGTAAATCTCCTTTCTGACACCTATTGTCCGCGATCCATTCGGTCATCCGTTTGATTCACTGCATGATCGCTCTGTTAAAATTTCTTCTTCCGATAATCCTTCCGCTCAACGAGGGAGAGGGCTCCCGTGGGGCAGATCTCCGCGCAGATGGGATATCCCATGTTCCGGCAGCGGTCGCACTTGACGGCCACCTTCAGGGACGGCGACGGGTTGATGATTCCGAAAGGACACACCATGACGCACATCCAGCAGGCGATACAGGTTGACTCGTTGACGTAAACGAGTCCCGTTTCCGGATCGCGGCGCATGGTTCCATTGGGACATGCATCGAGGCAAGGGGCTTCCCCTCCACATAGACCCGCGGCACAGGCTGAGGCGTCTCATTGACGGCCCTGGCCAGTTCCTTGGATGTGGAGGCGATTTCCGTACCGCACCAGAGCTCGCACTGATGACATCCCGTACATTTTTCCTTGTCTACCATTAATACCTTCACGTTATCCTCCTCATGGGCAACAGGTGCCCTTTATCAAAACAGGTCCAAGAATTACAGCCCGGTATCCATCAGTTCCTTGTATTCCGGCTCCGAGAACTGGTCTGCATTTCTCCTCAAGATCGGAAGCAGCTCCATGAACCTCAGACGCTCGC
>JAMDBG010000075.1:0-4030 GCA_023487865.1 Deltaproteobacteria bacterium
CCCAGATCACCAAGGACGGCGGTTGATGGCGATGTCCTCTTCGCAGATCCTGACGGCCTCCGCAACGAGGGCTTCGCGAATCCTTCGCCAGGGATCGCTTCCCTTTTCCGTCGCACTCGTCTCAGTATTTTCTCCGGCGGCGATGCCCCGTCGGTGCGCCGCAAACAGACGGGAAGCGGCGCCGTCGGTCAGCAGGCATCTCTCCGGCGGCGGGAAGCAGCCTCCGGGGACTTCCTGTCGGTTCCGGTCTTTATCGGCGGCGGCGGACCCCGGCGGCAGAGCGGCATCCGTGCTCGAGACCGCCCCGAAGTTTCGTTCCATCCGTTCGATCGCCCAGAAGAGGTTCCGGGCCGTGGGGCGGGTGGCCGCGAATTCCCTGCAGATTCTCAGAAAGGCGTCACAGAACCGTTCCGGGGTATCGGCCTCGATCGTGAGGGCGCCCAGGGCGATCCCCATCGCCGCGGCGACGCCGATGGCCGGAGCCCCCCGGATGGTAAGATCGTTGATCGCCGCAATAACCTGGCGGTAGTCGGTGCACGTGATTATATTACGCTGAAAAATCATTATACTGCAACAATATCAGTTTATTACAGGAATAACATTCCGATAGGGAAAGGAGGAAATGGACATGATAAAAAACCTGTTGCCCACCGTCTGGCGGAAGAGCGAATCGCCTCTGCGACGGGCAGAGGAACATCCCTTTTTCGCCCTGCATCGGGAAGTGAACCGGATGTTCGACGACTTCTTCAACAACGTTGATCTGACGCCGTTTGGCGGCGGAAAAAGCTTCGGGGCCTTTTCGCCTTCCGTCGATATCCGGGAGGATGAAAAGGAGATCAGCATCAAAGCGGAACTTCCCGGTTTGGAAGAAAAGGATATCGAGGTGTCGCTCGCGGACGACACGCTGACAATCCGCGGGGAAAAGAAGGAAGACAAGGAAGAGAAAGGTAAGGAATACTGGCATCGGGAGACGAGCTGGGGCTCCTTCCGCCGGGTCATTCCCCTTCCCGAGGGCATCAACACGGAAAAGGTCGATGCGCGTTTCAAAAACGGCGTCCTGTCCATCACCGTGCCCCGGCTGAAAGAGGTCAAGGCCACGGGGAAACGGATCGCCGTCAAGGCGGAGTAACCGTGAAGACAACGTCCTTGAATGGACACATTCCCCCCGGCGGATCCGCCGGGGGACACTCTTTTTGGAAAGCCGGATCCTCTCCGGCTCCCGGGATTCGGCGAATCACATCTATCACCGGTGCGGGGATAACCCGCGCCCGGTCATCATTTTAACAGGAGGTTTTGGAGATGAAGGTTGTACCGTTGCATGATCGAATCGTGGTTGCGCGCATCGAGTCGGAAGAGAAGACAGCCGGCGGGATCATCATCCCGGACACGGCCAAGGAGAAGCCCCAGGAAGGCAGGATTATCGCCGTCGGTCCCGGCAAGAGGGACAAGGACGGAAAGCTGATCCCCCTCGATGTCAAGGCGGGCGACCGGGTATTGTTCGCCAAATGGGCGGGTACGGAGTTCAAGCTTGACGGAAAGGAACACATGATCATGAAAGAGGACGACATCCTCGGCGTCATCGAATCATAACAAGGAGGTCACGAACATGCCTGCAAAGGAAATCAAATACGACATGGAGGCCAGGGAGAAGATCATGAAAGGCGTGGATACCCTGGCCAACGCGGTCAAAGTCACGCTGGGGCCCAAGGGGCGCAACGTCGTCATCGCCAAGTCCTGGGGTTCCCCCCAGATCACCAAGGACGGCGTGACCGTCGCCAAGGAGATCGAGCTGGAGGACAAGTTTGAGAACATGGGTGCCCAGATGGTCAAGGAAGTGGCCTCCAAGACCTCGGACAAGGCCGGCGACGGCACGACGACCGCCACGGTCCTCGCCCAGGCGATCTACCGGGAGGGATCGAAGCTCGTCGTCTCGGGGATGAATCCCATGGCCCTGAAGAACGGGATCGACAAGGGGGTGGCCCTGGTCGTCGATGAACTGAAGAAGATGTCAAAAAAGGTCGGCGACAAAAAGGAGATCGCCCAGATCGGGACGATCTCGGCGAACAACGACAAGACCGTCGGAGAGATGATCTCCGAGGCGATGGAGAAGGTCGGCAAGGAGGGCGTCATCACCGTCGAAGAGGCCAAGGGGATGGAGACCGCCCTGGAGATCGTCGAGGGGATGCAGTTCGACCGGGGCTACATCTCCCCTTACTTCGTTACCGATCCCGACAAGATGGAGGCGAACCTCGAAGACCCCTACATCCTGCTCAACGAGAAGAAGATCAGCGCCATGAAGGACATGGTGCCCCTGCTCGAGCAGATCGCCAAGATGGGCAAGCCGCTCCTGATCGTGGCGGAGGATATCGAGGGCGAGGCCCTGGCGACGCTGGTTGTCAACAAGGTGCGCGGGACGCTCAAGTGCGCAGCGGTGAAGGCGCCGGGATTCGGCGACCGCCGCAAGGCGATGCTCCAGGACATCGCCACCCTGACGGGCGGCAAGGTGGTCTCGGAGGATCTGGGGATCAAGCTGGAGAGCGTGACCCTCAAAGACCTGGGGACCTGCAAGCGGGTCACGATCGACAAGGACAATACCACGATTGTGGACGGCGCCGGCAGCCGCGCCGACATCGAAGGACGCGTCAAGCAGATCCGGGCGGAGATCGAAGAGACCAAATCGGACTATGACCGGGAGAAGCTCCAGGAGCGGCTGGCCAAGATCGTCGGCGGAGTGGCGGTGATCAAGGTCGGAGCGGCCACGGAGATCGAGATGAAAGAAAAGAAGGCGCGGGTCGAAGACGCCCTGCACGCCACGCGGGCGGCCGTGGAAGAGGGGATCGTTCCCGGCGGCGGCGTGGCGTTCATCCGCACCGTCTCTGTCCTGGCAAAGGCGAAGCTGCCCGAAGAGGAACAGCAGGGGCTCGACATCGTCCGGCGCGCCCTGGAAGAGCCGCTCCGCCAGATCGCCGCGAATGCGGGATTCGAAGGCTCGGTCGTCGTTGAAAAGGTGAAGGAAGGGAAAGGGGCCTACGGTTTCGATGCAGATACCGCCCGGTACGGCGATATGTTGACGGCCGGGATCATCGATCCGACGAAGGTCGCCCGCTTCGCCCTCCAGAACGCCGCCTCGGTCGCCTCGCTGATGCTGACCACCGAAGCGATGGTCGCGGAAAAGCCCAAGAAAAAGACGCCCGCGGCGCCCGCCATGCCGCCGGACATGGGCGATTACGACTAACCCGGGTCTGAATCTGTCTCCCCTCCATCCTGCCGAAAGCCGGAGGGGGGGAGACGCAGCCACCTCATCGTTCCTGCGGCCGGGGGATGAACGCCCCGAACCTCGGTCGAAAGTCTTTCCTTGAAAAAAGCCCGGCAAGGGATTCCGGACAGTCAGCCGGAATCCATAAAGGGTGTCGTATTCTTCACAATACAGGCTTGTATTTCCGATATCATCCGGCTCTTTAACGGTTGACAACCGTCCGGGTATATTCTACATCCTCAAAAAAAAGGGCCGGATACTCCCGTGGAACGCATTCGGGAATGAGATAGAGGGTACGATTGATGGCGAAATCTCTGCTGCTTTTCGATTTTGACGGCGTCCTCGCCGATTCGCTGGATCTCTATTCGGAGGCTGTGGCGCGCTGCCTGGAACGCATCGGGACGCCGATCGTGAAAAACAGGGAGGATTACCTCGTCCTGTTCGATGGAAATTTCTACGAATCGATGGCGGCGCGCGGAGTCGATCTGGCCACGTTTGCGCAAGCCGCCCGGGAGATACTCCCCCGGATCGATTACGGTGCCATGCAGCCCTTTCCCGGCCTGATCCCTTCGCCATCGAGGGGAGGAAGATGAAGGGCGGCCGGAAGCCGAAACCCAGGGTGGATGAAACGATCTACGACCTGTAATCCCCTCGCTGTCCTTGCCGCTCACAACGTTTTCAAGGGCCGCCCCCATCGGCAGAAGCGATCGACAACAGTCCTTCCGGCGTGTCGACAACAAAGTCGGGATGGACAGAGGTAAGTCTCCCCCTATT
>JAMDBG010000075.1:4040-4480 GCA_023487865.1 Deltaproteobacteria bacterium
TGCCATGCAGCCCTTTCCCGGCCTTATCCCTGTCCTGGATGCCCTGCAGAAGAACCATTTTCTGGCGGTCGTCTCCTCCAACGGTTACCGGACCATCCGGGCAATGCTCACCCGGTTCGGTTTTGATCCCTATTTCCGGGAGATCTTCGGCTCCGACTTCCACTTCAGCAAAAAGGAGAAGATCGACCACGCCATCGAGAAATATGGGGTCCCCCGTGAGAAGGCATTCTATATCGGCGATACCGTCGGGGATATTCTGGAGGCGCGGGCGGCGGGTGTCCGGTCGGTGGCGGTGACCTGGGGCTGGCACGACCGGGGGAGACTTACCTCTGTCCATCCCGACTTTGTTGTCGACACGCCGGAAGGACTGTTGTCGATCGCTTCTGCCGATGGGGGCGGCCCTTGAAAACGTTGTGAGCGGCAAGGACAGCGAGGGGATT
>JAMDBG010000069.1 GCA_023487865.1 Deltaproteobacteria bacterium
ACACCATGCCGAAAACACAGCGACGCTCGGCGTCCTCATCCCGCCCAGCATCGTCCTGGTCGTCTACGGGATCTACACAGGGCAGTCGATCGGGAAGCTCTTCTTCGGAAACATCATTCCCAGCGCCATCGCGACCGTGCTCATCGCGGCAACGGTCTGGGTCATCTGCCGGCGCCACCCCGACTGGGGGCCGGCGGCGGAGAGGAGTACCTGGAAAGAGCGGTTCCAGGCCCTCCCCGAGGCGCTCGACATCATCGTCCTGTTTGCGATCATCATGTACGCCCTGTTCACCGGCGTCGTGACGGCGACGGAGGCGGCGGCGGTGAGCTGCACGCTGGGGCTTGCCATCTGCCTCGCCCGGCGGAAGCTTTCCCGCAGAGGGTTTTTCGCCGCCGTCGGGGATACGGTCCGGATCTCCTGCATGGTCTTCATGATTATCGCCGGGGCGGTGATCTTCGGGCGGTTCCTGGCCATCACGCGCCTGCCCTTCGAGGCAGCCGGGTGGATCGGTTCCCTTGCCGTTCCCAGGGAGCTCCTCCTGGCCCTGATCCTCCTTTGCTACATCGTCGGCGGCTGCATCATGGACGCGCTGGCGTTCCTGCTTGTCTCGCTGCCGATCTTCTACCCGCTTGTCGTCGGGATGGGATATGACCCGATCTGGTTCGGCCAGATCATCACCATCGTCACGACCATGGGGGCGATCATGCCTCCCATCGGGATCTGCTGCTATGTCGTCGCGGCGATGGCCAGGAACATCCCGCTCGCAACCGTTTTCCGGGGGGCGCTGTATTACATCCCGGCCTATATCGTGACGCTCATCCTCCTGGCCCTGTTTCCCTACGGGACAGTCCTGATTCTGTCGAACCTGGTCCGGTGAAAAAAGCCGGAAATGACGGATCTCCCCCTATCCCGAGGAGTGGGTTCTCAGGGAAGCCATGACGCTGCGGAAAAGGATGGAGAGGATCACCAGGAATCCACCCAGAAGCGCCCAGAGCCCGAGCCGCTCCCCCAGGAAAAGAAACGTCCAGAAGGGATTCAGGATGGGTTCAAGCATAGGGATGAGAATGCCCTCCATGGCCGTCACCCTCTTGATGGCCAGGGTATAGAAGACATAGGACAGCCCCAGCTGGAACACGCCGAGCAGCGCAAGCACGATCAAGTCTGTTTCGCCCGGCGCTGATTCCACCATCCAGGGCAGACAGATGAGGGAGGTCAATGCATTGCCCAGGATGGCGGAACCTGCGGGCGATGCGTCCTTCTGTTTGCGCAGGAACAGAACCAGTGAAGCGAAGGCGAATCCGGAGATGACAGCCAGAATATTGCCGGTCATCTCGCCGGAGCTCAATTGATCCATAAAAAACATCGCCATGCCGCAGAGTACGGCGGCAATGGCCGTCCAGTCAAACCACCTTATCTTTTCATTGAGCAACCACCCGGAAAAAAGGGCCACGTAAACCGGAGCGGTATACTGCAGCAGAATGGCGTTTCCTGCGGTGGTGAGTTTGGTCGCATAGACGAAAAATATGACCGTTGCCGCGTAACAGACCCCGCCGATGAGCTGAACGGCCGAAAAATTGACGGCTTGCCTCCTGAAAAAGAGGAGGAGGACCGGCAGGGCGATAGCGCTCCGGAGCCCGGCAACAGCCAAGGGGGGCAGGGAGATCCATTTGATGAGCACGCCGCCCAAGCTCCAGAGCACGGCGGTGGCCACGAGGAGAAGGATCGCCTGTGCCCTTTTATCGTCGGTCATGATCCTCTGCTCCTTCACCGTATAATGGCGGAATTGCGTTACGTCGCTGTGTTTTCGGCATGGTGTCCTTCTTTGCATTATTTGTCGAACACGGTCAGGGAGTAAGGTTGCACGTCGATGAAGGCCTCGATGACGCAGGGTCCGTCGAGATGCAGCGCCCATTCCAGGGCCTCCTGAAGCGCCCTGACGTCGCGGACCCCGCGCACGGGGACGCCAAAGTAGTGTGACGGGGAATCGGTCGGCTCGCCCAGAAATGACCCATAGTAGTTGTAGTGGAGTCGTTCCTGTTTGACCTTCATCAGGCCCAGCCAGCCGTCGTTTAGCACGATGACAGGCACCGGGAGGCGCAGGCGCCTGGCCGTTGCCAGTTCTCCGACCGTCATCTGAAAGCAGCCATCGCCGACAACGCTCACGACCGTGCGCCCCGGGTAGACCAGCTTGGCGGCATAAGCCGACGGCATGCCGTACCCCATGGACGACCAGCCGTTGGTGGCAAGACAGGTGTGAGGACGGTCCGTGCGCCACTGCGTGGCGATCTGGTGTGTGTGGGCCCCCACGTCATAGCAGAGAATGGCATCTTCGGGCAGGCGGGCTTTCAGGATATCCAGCACATGGGATGCAGCCATGCGCTCCGACGTCGGTCGCAGCGCCATGTCCAGTTTCTCCCGGTGGCCGCTCCACTCCTTCGCCCGCCAGTCATTGCTTACTCTGGGCAAGTCGGCGAGCTCCGCGATCCAGGCGTCCATATTGCCGGCGGCATCCAGTGCCAGGCACACCCGGCCGTCCACGTCCGCAGGTTCAGTGCTCAAATGGATGACAGGGGTTTTTCCGCACCACTCCTCGTAATTGATCTCGACAGGATCAAAGCCGACGCAAAGATACAGGTCCGCCAGGGTCATGATCCTCTGCACATCCTTGCTGCAGGCGCGACCCATGACCCCGAGTGCCGCCGGGTGACTCTCCGGCAGGAATCCCTTGGCGTGCAGTGTGGAAACAAAGGGAATACCCTGGGTCTGGATAAACCGGAGCAATGACGAAGTCGCGCGACTGCGCGTGAAGGTGAGTCCGGTGACGATGAGCGGACGCCGGGCCGACTTCAGTAAATCGAGAACGCGGCTGCCGATCGCTTCTCCCTGCGCTGCCACTGTATTCGATATAGGAAAGGCCGGCAGATCCTCCGTCGCGGGGCCTTCTCCTATATCCTGGGGAAAATCGAGATGCACGGGCCCGGGTGGTTCGGCAACCGCCAACGTAAGGGCCCGGGCCAGGTTCTCGGCGATATGGCCCCGCTCCAGCCGCCATGAGGCCTTGGTCAGGGGAGCAAACAAGGCCTGGTGGTCGATGAGCATCTGGGTTCGCCGGTGAAGCCACTGCGTGGCAAAATTACAGGTGATGGCGATGACGGGAGAACGGTCCAGCCAGGCGCCTCCAACGCCTGTGGCGAGATTGGTCGCCCCCGGACCGACGGTCGATGCACATACGCCGGGTATACCCGTGAGCCGTCCAACCGTCTCGGCCATGAAGGCGGCGGAGGTTTCGCTGGCCGTCAGGACGTAGTCCACACGGGAAGAGGCTCGCAAGGCCTCGATGAGGGTCAGCACCGGCCCGCTGGGTACGCCGAATACCCACCGGATTCCCGCTTTTTCGAATATCTTCACGACGAGTTCAACGTTCTTCATGTCTGCTCTGCTCACTCCGGTCAATCTTTGCCTGGAGTCATATCACCACGCTTAGGGCGAGAATAAGAAGAGCGGCTTGACATGTCAAGGTGATTTTGCCGCTGCGTTTTTTCTAATAAATATTCCAATACAACTGATAAAATTGAAAAAAATTTCCTTGACTTGCCAAATCTCTTTCCTTATTCTTGCGCCACGCAAAGGCAAGGCTCCATCAAACAAATAAAAAAGGGGGGTAATGACTGTGAGCGAATCCACTATCGTCCAAGAACAGCGAAGATCTCCAAGAATGAAGACCAACATTCCTGTTCGGTACAGGGAGCTGCGAGACGGGGCTGAGTCAGTTGCTGTTGATTCGATAACCTGTGATGTAAGCGCCCATGGTCTGCGTTTTACAACCAACAATCTTATCTCTACAACTTGCCGTCTGCTGTTGGAACTTGATATACCTGACCGGATAAAACCGATTCAGGCGGTTTCCAGGGTGGCCTGGGTTCGGAGAACGAACGCGGGTGGAGATTACGAAGTGGGTAATGAATTTATGGAAATAACCGAGAAAGACAAAGAGTTGATAGCCAGGATTCTTAAGGAACCTCCGGTTAAATAACGAGCCCGGTACAGAAGAAATCACGGGTCAGTAAGAATGCCGTATATGAACCAAGAAGGTCTTTACCTCCCTGGTGCGGCGTGTAGCCATGTGCTCCGTATTATTTTACTTCAAGCCGTTCGCATTGAAAAAAGCGCTGTATTTCTTGTCGGTGCCTTTAATATGTTTTCCCAGCCAGTTGGAGAGGAAATCCATAAGGTCAATGGAAATGCCTAGTTGCCCATTCTGAAATTTCTTGGCAAATTCATCGACCTTCGTGGAAAAGGCTACATGCTCCTGCTTGTGCTGATCCGTTTCCGGATATTTGAACTGGTTAAAGTATTTCTCCTC
>JAMDBG010000162.1 GCA_023487865.1 Deltaproteobacteria bacterium
AAAAAACGTTAACGTATTGATATCAAAAGTATAATCTGGTGGAGGCGGCGGGAGTCGAACCCGCGTCCGGAAACCTTCCGCTGCACTTTCTACGTACATAGCTTCTGTTTTGGGTTTCGCTCCTGATGGCTCCCGGAAGCAGGATCCTCCAGTCACTATCCTGTTAAGGTTTTCGCCCCTCTCCCCCCAGGCTTGAAAGAGCGGTTATTCCGCCTGTATGACGCCCCCGAACCGGCCCGACGGACGAAACCGGGGGGACGTTAGCCGACTAAGCGGCTAAAGCGTAATCGTAGTTGTCTGCGATTATATTGTCCTGCCTGTTTAACGAGGCCTGCAGGAACCTCGGTACGCTTATGCAGCTTCACGCATCCCCGTCGAAACCGTGACGCCCCCATGGATGTGAAGCAATGTGAATGAGCCTTGTTCCGCTTCTAAGATAGGTCTTTTCCCCCCGCAAGTCAAGGCGGATTGTCTTAGTTGGATAGCCCCGGGAGGAACAATACCCTCAGGCGTCCCTGTTTTTCGCCCGGAGCCCTCTCTCCATGTCCCGGCGGTCCTCCTTGAGTTTGATGTCCTCCCGCTTGTCATAGAGCTTCTTCCCCCTGCCGACGCCGATCTCCACCTTGACCTTTCCGTTCCGGAAATACATCCTCAGGGGGATCAGGGCGAGCCCCCTCTCCTGGGATTTACCGTACAATCGCCTGATTTCCTGCTTGTGCAAAAGCAATTTGCGGATCCGCAGCGGATCGTGATTCGCCCGGTTCCCATGCGAATAGGGACTGATATGCAGGTCATAGAGGAAGAGCTCGCCGTCCCGGATCAGGGCATAGCTGTCCTTGAGGTTTGCCCGGCCGTCGCGCAGGGCCTTCACCTCCGTCCCCACGAGGACGATTCCCGCCTCATAGGTCTCATCGATGAAATAATTGACCCTTGCCCGCTTGTTCTGGCAGACGGGCCTTTCTCCAGATTCTTTTTTTGCCACGTTATCCTTCCTGTCCTTCCGTCTGTCTGACGGATCGAACATCACCAGAGCGACTGCCTGTCCAATGATTCATCCGGTCATCGCCCGTCGATCCGGCCGGGCAGATAATCCGGCTTCACATGTGCCATCGCTTTCCAGATGTTCTCCCGAATCCGCGGATTTTCCCTTTCCAGCTCGCCGAGGAGGTCCTTGACATAGCGACGCCGCGATATCCGGCTCGTCGGACATCCGTTTTCAATCGAGGGGAATCCTCTCTCCCGCGCATATTTCTTCACGAGATCCTCCCGGATGTAAGACAAGGGTCGGATGATGTGCAGTTCTCCTCCGAAAATCGTCTGATTCGGAACCATCGTGCTGATCTCCCGCCCGTAGAAAAGATTGATCAGAAGCGTCTCGATGATGTCGTCCCGGTGGTGGGCGAAGGCGATCTTGTTACACCCCTTTTCCGCAGCGATCTCGAAGATCCGCTTGCGTCGAAGACGTGAGCAGAGGAAGCAGGGGTTCTTCCGGTTGTAGTCGCTGTGGGAAAGCGGACCGATATCCGTCTTCTCCAGAACATAGTCGTAACCGCGTTCTTTCAGGTATCCATCCAGGGTGCCATATCCCTCGTAATCCGGGTCGAATCCGCAATCGATATTGACGGCCATCAGTGTAAAAGGGGGCACGTGAATCATCGGCGTGTTGAGCAGATCGAGGAGCGACAGGCTGTCCATCCCGCCGGAGACGCCCACCAGGACGCGATCCCCCACAGAGATCATGCCGTAGTCCATGACGGCCTTTTCCAGCCACTTCTTCAGGTGCAGGAACAACCTTGTTCTTTTTTCCGCCGGCGCCATCCCGAGATCCCCACAATAGACTGTTGGATTCTATCCGAGATTGGCCGGCTTATCAAGAAACTTTGCGTAAGATACAAGGACTCAATCATAATCGCCTTGAAAATCACCCCCGTTTGTTATAGACATGTTTCCGGGCGAGACTTATGACACGCGCCGCTTTTCATCATTCCTGAAATAACACAGGTATCCCAACCCTTAAGGAGGCCAGTATGACGGAAATCATCAATATCAATGCCAGAGAGATCCTCGATTCACGGGGCAATCCGACCGTCGAGGCCGAGGTCACCTTGCTTTCGGGCATCACCGGACGGGCCTCCGTACCCTCCGGCGCATCGACGGGGGAACACGAAATGCTGGAGCTCAGGGACGGGGAGAAGAAACGATACCTCGGCAAGGGGGTTCTTAAGGCCGTCAGTAACGTCCTCGACAAAATCGCTCCGGAGATCGTCGGAATGGACTGTCTCAACCAGCGCGAGATCGACTACGGGATGATCGCCCTGGACGGGACGGAGAACAAGAGCGCCCTAGGCGCCAACGCGATTCTCAGCGTGTCGCTTGCCTGCGCCAAAGCGGCCGCCCAAGCCGTGGAGCTTCCCCTGTACCGGTACCTCGGCGGCGTCATCGCCCACGACATCCCGGTCCCGATGGCCAATATCATCAACGGCGGCCAGCACGCCGACAACAATGTGGATATCCAGGAATTCATGATCATGCCCGTGGGCGCGGAGACCTTCCGGGAGGGGCTCCGCATGACCGCCGAGATCTTCCACAACCTGAAGGCGGTCCTCAAGGCCAAGGGATACAACACCGCCGTCGGGGATGAAGGCGGCTTTGCCCCCCATCTCAAATCCAATGAAGAGGCGCTCGCCCTCATCGTTACCGCCATCGAAAAGGCCGGTTATGAACCGGGGAAGGACTGCTGCATCGCCATCGATTCGGCGGCCAGTTCCTTTTACAGCAAGGGGAAATACCTCCTTGCCGCCGAAAAGAAATCCACCCGGACCGCCGCGGAGATGGTCAGGTTCTACGCGGACCTTGTCAAGAAGTATCCCATCGTGTCCATCGAGGACGGACTGGCCGAAGACGACTGGAACGGCTGGAAGCTCCTCACGGAGACCCTGGGCGGAAAGGTGCAGATCGTCGGCGATGATCTGTTCGTCACGAACCGGAAGCGCCTGGAGAGGGGAATCGAACTCGGCGTAGCCAACTCGATCCTGATCAAGCTCAACCAGATCGGGACGTTGACCGAAACGCTGGAGACGATCCAGTGCGCCAAGGAGGCGCGTTACACGACGGTGATTTCGCACCGTTCCGGCGAGACGGAAGACACCTGCATGGCCGATATCGCCGTCGCCGCGAACTGCGGGCAGATCAAGAGCGGATCGATGTCCCGGACGGAGCGGCTTGCAAAATACAATCAGCTTCTCCGGATCGAGGAGGAGATGGGGGATGCCGCCGTCTACAGGGGAAGATCGGCGCTCTATTCGATCCGGGGAAAGAAATAAAAAACCCGTAAAAAACTGCGCTCTTTCGTCATCAGCGCCGAAGCCTCTCTCCCCTCCGGCGGCAGTTGAGCCTTCATCCCCTTTTGAAAAGGCTGATCACCTTGTCGATCCTCGTCTGGTGCTCCTGCTCATCGGCGAGCAGCCGGGAAAAGAAGCGGCGGTATTCGGGGTGGGTGAGCCCCGCCACAATATCGCGGTACCCCTTCTCCATCTTCTCTTCGATCTCCCGGATCTGCAGACAATACTCCCGGAACAGCCGATCAGTAAACATCGATCTCCTCCTTCCGGACTTTCTCGAGCAGCCCCTCCAGCATCCTGATGTGCTCCGTATTCATCCTGATGAGGTGTTGCAGCGTTTCCCTGGCCAGCCGAAGGTCGGCCTCCGGCAGGCCGCTGCGCAGGAGAATGGCCGACAGGTGCTTCATGTAGATCTGGTTCGCGCTCTCTTCGGTCTTGACAGCCTCCTGGCAGCAACGGATGAGTTCGTCTTTCTTCATTTTCCCCACCGCCTGATCCATGCCTGGGCAGCGGAGGTCGCCCGCCGCACGTTGCCCACGCTTTGCGCGTCCCGCCGGATATCGAGACGCCAGTCCGCTTCCTTATCCGCCTGGAACCAGCAGACGCCGGAGAGTTCCCATTCTCCAACCACGGCCAGGGCCTCCCGCAACCATGCCGTACGATCACCGCCGGTGGTCACGCTTGCCGTCTCAAAGATCAGGATCGGTTTTTCCGGAGCCAGCCGTTTCAGGTTCCGGTAAAGAGGCTCGAAGATCTCCCGGAAGGACTGCCAGCGGCTTTCCCAGCCGTCCTTGTCCTTCATTTTCGTCTTCCCCCAATTGTAGCCGTCCATCCCCAGGATATCCACGATGTCCCCTCCGGGATAGTACGCCTCCGGTCTGTTCCAGGCAGTAGCGGAATGATGGGAACCGTAGGGAACGGACTCGGCGTTCGGACAAAAGATCCACAGGACATTGGTCGCCCCCTCAAGGCGGAAGCGTTCGACGATGTATCGGAACATCCTGCGGTAGAT
>JAMDBG010000052.1:0-2740 GCA_023487865.1 Deltaproteobacteria bacterium
TTCTCCGATAGAACCAGCATGGAGAGAATCCTCTATGCCATCTTCGCCCATGAAAACTTTAAAAATAAAACCGGAGGCCCCTTCCTTCTCTCACTGACACAAAACTCTTGACGTTACCTTTTTCGGCTTTCAGAATTCCATTGACTCCGGGCCGGCTTTTCGGCCATATTGGGACCGGTAAAGCGGCAGGAAAAACTCCCGAACGCCGGGGCCGTTGCTTAATTCGGTTCGCCGGACGGGTAAGAATTTTTCAAATAAATCATCCAGGGGGAGATGCAGGCGATGGAAGTCCTTCTCGCGGGATATAACGTGGATTACGACATCATCCGGGAGATCGCCGCGGAGCATCCCGGACGACAGGACCTGACTCCGGAAACCGTCGCGGCCGCCTACGCGCGGATCAGCCGGAATCCACGGCCCGTGAATGAACTCAGGGCCCTTGCGCGGGGCGAGGTGGAAAAGGCGCGTGCCTCCAACCGAAACATCGTCTTCGAGATGGGTCATAGCTCCATCGCCGAGCACGCCGTTTTCAACCTCGACGTCCTGAAGGTTTCCCGCCTCCTCGTTGAAGAGATCGAAAAATTCCGGCTCGTCTCCTATACCGAAAAATCCCAGCGTTACGTCCTGTTCAAGGACGATTTCGCCATCCCCGCCGAGATCCGCAAGGCCGGTCTGGAGGAGATTTTCATCGCAACCGTCCGGGCGCAGAATCGCTGCTACCATGAGCTTTACGAGAAACTCCGCCCCCATGTTTTCGCCCAAAACCCCGAGCTCGCCGCCGATCCGGCAAACGTGTTGCTCCTCGAAGGCTGGGCGAAGGAGGACGCCCGCTACATCATCCCGCTCGCCACGGAGACCCAGCTCGGGATGACCGTCAACGCCCGGAACCTCGAACTGATGATCCGGCGTCTCGCCGCCTGTCCCCTGAGCGAGGCGCAGGAGTACAGCCGCCGGCTCTTTGACGCCACACAGCGTGTCGCCCCGTCGCTTGTCCGCTACACGGAACCCTCATTGCCACCCGCGGAAACGCGAAAAGAGCTCCGGGCGCAGGCGGCCCGGATCATCGAAAAGATGCAGGGATTTTCAGCTGGTGAAGCCTTTACGACGGATAAAGGCACGGCGGGACGGATGGACGCCGACGCCGGGAAAGCGGACCGCCTCGTTGAATTGCTCGATGCGACGCGGGAGGCCGATGAAAGAGTCGCCGCGGCGCTCCTCCACAGCGCCTCGCACCTCCCGCTCGCCCATTGCCGGGAGATTGCCGCCCGGATGGACCGAAAAGAAAAAGTTGCCCTGATCAAAACGGCGCTCCGTCGGATGAAAGCCTATGACGCCGCACCGCGGGAGTTTGAGCAGGTCGATCTCCTCTTCGAGCTCACGATCAGCGCCACCTGTTTCGCCCAGATGAAAAGGCACCGGATGGCCTCCATCACCGTCCAGGACTACGATCCGGCACTCGGCGTCACGGTCCCGCCCGCCGTCGTCGCGATCGGCATGGAGAAATCCTTCAGGGAGATCTGCGCCCGAACGGAAGAAACCTGGGACCGGATCCTCAGGGCTGTGCCGGAGGCCGCGGCCTACATCCTGACGAACGCCCACAGGCGGCGGGTGGCAATGAGGGTCAGCGCCCGGGAGCTCTACCATCTCGCCCGCGTCCGGGCGGACCGCCACGCCCAGTGGGACATCCGGGAGACCGCCGCAGAGATGGTCGCCGAAGGACGGAAGGTCATGCCCCTTACGCTTCTGCTTGCCGCAGGGAAGGACGGCTTTGATGCCCTCTATGGCCGGATCTTCGCCGCAGAGGGCTGACGGCTTCATCAATGGATACCGAACCCACCAAAGAAGCCAACGGTAAAAACTACCCGTCGGTAACCGGAATCGGCCGCGACGAGCATGTCGGTATGGTCCGGGAGATCTTCGCCACCATCACCGGTCGCTACGATTTTTTGAACCATCTCCTCAGCCTCCGCCGCGACATCGCCTGGCGGCGTTTCGCCGTCCGCAGGATGCGGTTTTTCAGCACCTTCCGGCTGCTGGATGTTGCAACCGGTACGGCGGATCTGGCCATCGAGGCCGCAAAGGGCCATCCCGGCGTCCATGTGATGGGGATCGACTTCGCACCGGAGATGCTCGCCGTCGGCCAGAGGAAAATAACGGAGCGCGGCCTCGCCGAGCGGATCCGCCTCCTCCAGGCCGACGCCATGACGCTCCCCTTCCCGGACGGGAGCTTCGATGCCGTGGGAATCGCCTTCGGCATCCGGAACATGCCGGACCGCCTTCGGGCCCTGCGGGAGATGCGGCGGGTCCTCGTTCCCGGCGGCCGGCTCTTCGTCCTGGAGATGAATTCACCGCGGAGTCGTCTCTGGCGTGGGTTTTTCGCCCCCTACCTGAACCGCATCCTGCCGGTCATCGCGCGTCTCTTTTCACGAAATCCGGCCGCCTACCTCTATCTGGTCGACTCCATCACCCATTTTCCGGCACCGCCGGCGTTTCTTGCCCTGATGGAAGAGGCCGGTTTTGGGAATCGGGAGCGATACTCACTGACTTTCGGGATCACGAGCCTCTATATCGGCTCTGCAGGGGACAACGAGGAGAAAACCGGATAAAAATGCGAAGCGGAGAGGTGCCTGCCAGAGTCTCGTGACATCTGACTGGAACAGGAGTATCCAGCATTTCAACATCGCTGCCGACATCTTCCAGGTGGTGATCATCAGCGTTATCTTCCTTTTACCTCCAATCG
>JAMDBG010000052.1:2750-6208 GCA_023487865.1 Deltaproteobacteria bacterium
TGACCGGCAGGATGCGGTTCAGGTAGGGGGCGAAAAACCCACGCCAGAGACGACTCCGCGGTGAATTCATCTCCAGGACGAAGAGCCGGCCGCCGGGAAGGAGCCGCCCCACTTGCTCAGTCAATTATCGATGCAAAGAAATGGAAGTTGAGCGTGGCGCTTCGGCAAGTGCTTGCCGTTCACGGGTGAACATTTGTACATCCGTAGCAGAACCTTAAGTTGGGAGAGGAGCATTTTTTCGTTATCACACACTGGTAACAAAAGCTTAATCAGACTGTAATATTACTGTAACAATGAACGTCTATTTTACCGCCACATTCGAGAAACGAATATAGAACGATTGTCAAATTAACATAAGGAGGAAATATGAAAAGGATTTTCAGAGTTGCAGTAATATTGGCATGTGTGTTATCCTTCGCCCGCGTAGAGGCGGCGGAGAAGCTGAACGGTGCGGGAGCCAGTTTCCCGTATCCCGTCTACTCAGCATGGGCCTTTGACTACCACAAGGCGACCGGGGTACAGCTCAACTACCAGTCCATCGGCTCGGGCGGCGGAATCCGGCAGATAACCGAACGGACGGTGGATTTCGGGGCGTCCGATGCTCCGTTGACGCCTGATGCGCTTGCCAAGGCGAAGCTGCTGCAATTCCCCGCCGTCATCGGAGGCGTTGTGCCGGTGGTCAACGTCGCCGGTGTAAAACCGGGGGAAATGAGGCTCGATGCCGAGGCGACCGCAAAAATATTCCTGGGCGAAATTAAATATTGGGATGACAACAAAATTCAGTCTTTGAATCCCAAGCTAAAGCTCGCCCATACCGAGATCACGGTCGTCCACCGGTCGGACGGGTCGGGCACAACAGCCGTATTTACCGAATATCTCAACGCCGTTGCTCCCGACTGGAAGGCAAAGGTGGGCGCGGGTACCGCAGTAAAATGGCCTGTCGGCATCGGCGGCAAGGGGAACGAAGGGGTGGCGAACTATGTACAAAGGACGCCAAACTCGATCGGGTATGTGGAATTTGCCTATGCGGAGCAGAACAAACTCACTTATACACTCCTCAAAAACGCCGCCGGCACGTTTGTCGTACCGAGCTTCGATGCCTTTGAGGATGCCGCGGACACGGGCACGTTCGACCCGAAAAACCATTTTTATCTCTGGCTGGTGAACGCCCCGGGGAAAAATTCATGGCCCATCGCGGGAGCCACCTTCATCCTCCTTGCCCAGGAGAAGACCGATGCCAACCGGAAGGTGGTGAAATTCTACGACTGGGCCTTCAAGAATGGAGATGCCAAGGCAAAGGAACTGGTCTACGTGCCGTTGCCCAAATCCTTAAAGGATAAGATCAGGGCTTACTGGAAAGCAAATGGCGCGCAATAGGCAGTGCTGAACAACCGGGGCGGGTAGACACGCTTGCCCGCCCCTTTTTCTTTTCTCCGAACGAAGCAGAGGAACACCGGCATGGCCGTTACCGTTAAGAGAAATCCGGGAGACATCATCTTTTTCTCGATCACCGCCGTCGCCGCCTGCACGGTTATCGTCTTCATTATTGGCATTTTATTCGTCCTGCTCAAGGAATCCTCCCTCGCGATACAAAAATTCGGCGTCATACAATTCCTTACTTCCACGGAGTGGGACCCGGTCAAGGAAACTTTCGGCGCCTTGACCAGTATCTATGGAACCGTTGTTACCACGGCGCTGTCGCTTCTCATCGCAATCCCCGTCGCCCTGGGTATTGCCATCTTCATCACCGAAGTAGCGCCGAATTTCCTGAGAGCCCCGATCGGTATCGCCATCGAGCTACTGGCCGCCATTCCGAGCATCATCTACGGCATGTGGGGACTTTTCACCCTCTCGCCGATCATGGGCAACACGGTCGAACCGTTTCTCAAGAAAGCGACCGCCTCCATTCCGCTGGTAAGCGTCCTTTTCCAGGGAACCCCCATGGGCATCGACGTGTTGACCGCAAGCGTCATCCTGAGCATCATGATCATCCCTTTCACGGCAAGCATCGCGCGGGATGCATTCAACCTGACGCCTGCCGTCGTCAAGGAGTCCGCCTACGCCCTGGGAACGACAAAATGGGAGGTCGTGAAAAATATCGTTATCCCCTATTCAAAGCTCGGCGTTTTCGGGGGAATCCTCTTTTCCCTGGGACGCGCCCTCGGCGAAACCATGGCGGTCGCCTTTGTCCTGGGGAACAACCACCGGATATTCACCTCGCTGTTCGACAGCGCCGCAACGATAACCGTGACCCTCGCCAATGAGTTCACCGAGGCGGATAAGGATATTTACCTTTCGTCGCTCTTTTATCTCGCGCTGGTCCTGTTTGTGATGAGTTTCGTCTTCCTGGCCATAGCGAAATTCTTTCTCCTGAGGGCGGAACGGAGGTACTCGCGATGACCAGAGAACAGGCACGGAAAGCGGAAGGGGTTGTCGCCCTTTCACTGAGCACCTTGTCCGCCCTCCTGGGGCTGTTCTGGCTGGTATTTATCCTCGGGGATGTTCTCGTGCATGGAATGCAGGCGCTCAATCTGACGCTGTTCATCAACGACCCGGCGCCGGCAGGTGCCGAAGGCGGGGGGTTGCGGCATGCCTTCGTCGGCCAACTGCTGATAACGTTCTTCGCCTCTCTGATCGGCGTACCGGTCGGGGTGCTCGGGGGGACATTCCTGGCCGAGTATGCGCGGGGGAGAAGGATTGCCCGGATCATCAGCATCCTCTCCGATATCGTGGTAAGCGTCCCGTCCATCGTCATCGGGACCTTCGTCTATGCAATCCTGGTAAAACCTATTGGACATTTCAACGGCTGGGCCGGAGCGGTCGCCCTCGCCATCATCATGATCCCCGTCGTGCTCAGGACAACGGAGGACATGCTTTCCCTGGTGCCGTGGGAACTGCGGGAGGCCGCCTTCGCCCTGGGGGCACCCTATTACAAGGTGATCATCCAGGTGGTGTACCGGGGAGCCGCAACCGGCATCCTCACCGGCATCCTCCTGTCGATTGCGCGGGTGGCCGGAGAAACGGCGCCGTTGCTGTTCACTTCCTTTAATAACTCTTTCTTCTCCTTGGATATGAGCCATCCCATGGCTTCCTTGACGGCAACGATCTTTCAGTACGCCACGGGTCCCTACAAGACCTGGCACGCCCAAGCATGGGCGGCTGCATTTGTCATTACAGTTTTTATCCTTATCCTCACGATACTGGGAAGGCTCATCATCAGGTGGAGGTATAGATAGTGCCTGAGACAACTGAGATAACCGTTAAAGACTTGAATTTTTACTACTCCGGAACCGTTCATGTCCTCAAGAGCATAAACCTTCCGGTATATAAAAATTCGGTAACCGCCTTGATAGGTCCTTCGGGATGCGGCAAGACAACACTGCTGCGCTGTTTCAACAGGATGCACGACCTCTATCCCAACAACCGATACGAAGGGGAAGAAAGAGTTATTAAAGGAA
>JAMDBG010000052.1:6218-20664 GCA_023487865.1 Deltaproteobacteria bacterium
GCAGTTCCCACGGCACCAGGGAGATACGGCTCGGCAATGAGAATATCCTCGATAATTCGATGGACCTGATCCATCTCAGAAGCCGCATAGGAATGGTCTTTCAAAAACCGACCCCGTTCCCCATGAGCATATTCGACAATATCGCTTATGGGCTCAAACTGAAAGGAATCAAAAATAAGACCGAACAATCCGACCTGGTTGAGAAGGCCCTCCAGCATGCGAATCTATGGGCCGAGGTGAAAGACAAGCTCAAGACAAGCGCCTACGAGCTGTCCGGCGGACAGCAGCAGCGACTCGTCATTGCCAGGGCTTTGGCCGTCAATCCTGAAATACTGCTTTTCGATGAACCGACTTCCGCTCTTGATCCGTTATCGACCGCGAAAATAGAAGAACTCATGGAAATCCTGAAAAAGGACATCTCCATTATCATCGTTACGCATAATATGCAGCAGGCGGCGCGGATTTCCAATTGGACCGGTTTTTTGATGCTCGGGGAATTGATCGAGTTCGACAGAACGGACAAGATATTCACCACGCCATCCCAAAAACTCACCGAAGACTACGTAACCGGGAGGTTTGGTTGACGAAGGGGGAACAGCATGGAAGAAAAACGGCATATCAACATCCAGTACGATAAGGAGCTGCGGGAGGTAAAAGACAGCCTTATCTACGCGGGTGCGCTGACGGAGAAGGCCATTGAACAGGGGATCAATGCCTTATTGAATCGGGACACGGAGCTGGCCCGGCAGGTCATCGCCAACGACATTGTGATCGACAGGCTTGATACGGAAATAGAGGAAAAGTGCATCCGCCTTCTTGCCTTACGGCAACCGGCGGCCAGGGACCTGAGATTCATCACCACGGCGATCAAGATTAACGGACATCTCGAGCGGATCGGCGATATGGCCGCCAACATCGCGGAAAAGGCAATTATTTTGAACCAGGAACCCCTTTTGAAGCCGTACGTCGATCTACCGAGGATGGCGGAAATCGCTCAGGGTATGATCAAGGAAAGCCTGGATGCCTTCGTCAACGAAGATGTGGCGTTAGCCCACAAGGTCCGAAAGGACGATGAGATCATCGATAATCTCAATGAACAGATATTCCGCATGGAATTGCTTACCTTCATGATGGAAAACCCGCAGACGATTCACCGGGCGCTTATCATTTCCCAGATATCCAAACTTCTGGAGAGGGTGTCCGACCATGCAGAGGGCATAGCGGACATGGTCATTTACATGGTCACGGGAAAAAGCGTCCGGCACAAGCCGGCATCTGCGGAGAACGGATGAAGCTTCGACTTTTCCATAAATTCTTTTTCGCCTTTCTCGCAGTCGGCATTGCGGTCGTCGCGATCGCCGGTTTCTTGATCGAACGGGAACTCAGGACATACCTCACGGCACTGATCGATGACGAAATCGCAGCCGAGGCGCAAATTATCGCGCTGATGCCGGCGGGAGAAATCGCGAAACATGCGGGGGTACTGGCGGAGCGCGCCCGTGCCCGCGTGACGTTGATCGATGCCACGGGCCGGGTCACGGCAGATTCGGAGCGAGACAACCGGGAGATGGACAATCACCTCACCCGTCCGGAGATCGAGGAAGCCCGTCTGAAGGACGTCGGAAAGGCGATTCGCTACAGTCTCACCCTGAAGAAGGATATGATTTACGTGGCTGTTCCTCTTCGGGAGGGGTCGCATACGACCGGTTATATCCGTCTCTCGCGCCCCCTCACGGAAATCTCTCTGGTCACCTACGGGATGGGGAAGACCTTCTTCGCCATCATGCTTGCGATCGTTGCCGTCTCCCTGACCATCGCGCTTCTGTTTTCCCTGAAGATGCTCTTCCCCATCCGCGGGCTGGCGGCGTTCGCCGGGCAGGTCCGCACGGGCAATATCACGGGGGTACTGCGCATCGACTCCCGGGATGAAATAGGACAACTGGCTGAAAGCATAAACGAAATGGTAGCGGCGCTCCAGGAAAAGATCCAAATGGCCGACGCGGAAAAACGAAAACTGGAATCGGTATTCTCCAACATGAGTGAAGGGGTAGTGGTCCTGGATGCCGAAAACCGGATCGAATCGTTCAACCAGGGGATGGAGGAGATGACCGGCCGTTCGCACGGGGACGTGACCGGAAAAACGCTTCTCGAGGCCTTCCGGAACATCCCGCTCCACGACGCCCTGAAGCGCTTCGAGGCGACAAGAGAAAAGGCCGTCCAGGAGATCACGCTGGGGGATGAAAACCCGGTCGTCATGGATGTGACGATCTCCGCCGTCCAGGACGAGGACGGCGGGGAGCGGAAAACCATGCTGGTTTTCCACGACGTGACGCGGCTTAAAAAACTCGAGCGCATCCGGACCGACTTCGTGGCCAACGTCACCCATGAGATCAGAACGCCGCTGACGGCGATCATCGGCTTCGTGGAAACCCTTCAGCAGGGGGCGGTCGACGACCGGGGAAAGGCTCTGGAATTCCTGCACACCATCCATGAAAACGCCGAGCGTCTCGACCGTCTCGTCGATGATCTCCTGACGCTGGCCGGCATTGAATCGGGCGAGACGAACTTCCATCTGGAGCGACTGACCATCGAAGACGCGCTTGGTCAAGCCCTGGCTGTCGTTGCGGAGCGGATTTCCGATAAAAAGTTACAGTTCCTTAAGGAGATTGGCCAAGACTTGCCTCCGATCAGGGCCGACAGGGACCGCCTGACGCAAATTCTGCTGAACATTCTGGACAATGCGGTCAAATTCACACCGGAAGGGGGTATGATCACCGTCACAGCGTCCCCCGGCGCGGAAGGGGACCTGGTCGTCCGGATCGCCGATACGGGCATCGGTATTTCGAAAGGTGAAATTCCCCGGCTGGGGGAACGGTTCTACCGGACGGACAAGACGCGTTCCCGGGGCCTGGGGGGCACGGGATTGGGGCTTTCGATCGTCAAGCACCTGATGAAGGCGCATCGGGGGCGTATGACCATCGAGAGCGCTCTTGGCCGCGGCACGACGGTCTCACTTCATTTTCCCATTTTTCAGGAATTGACATGACGCAAAAGAAGATTCTCGTTGCCGATGACGAAAAGGATATCGTCGAGCTGATCGCCTTCAACCTTGAGCGGGAAGGCTTTGCCGTACTCAGGGCCTCCGACGGCCGCAGGGCATTGGAGTTGATCAGGCATGACAAGCCGGACCTCATCGTCCTCGACCTGATGATGCCGGGGGTATCGGGGATGGAGGTGTGCCGGATGATCCGGGGCGTCCCCGAGACGGCGGGCCTGCCTATCATCATGCTTACCGCCAAGTCGGATCCCGTAGATAAAATTCTGGGGCTGGAGATCGGGGCCGACGACTACCTCACAAAGCCCTTCCACGTCAAGGAGCTGATCGCCCGGGTACGCGCGGTCCTGCGACGGTCGGAGCAGCGCCCGGATGGGGATCTTCCGGAGCCCTTTAATTTTCAGGGGCTCGATGTCGATTTCAAGGCCTATCGGGTGACGCTGGAGGGCAGACCGGTCGAGCTCAGCTCCCGAGAGTTCAAGCTGCTCCAGTTTTTCATCGGCCACCCCGGCCGGGTGTACAGCCGCGAACAGTTGCTCGACCGCGTCTGGGGAGACGAGGCCTTCGTGGAGCCCCGGACGGTGGATGTCCATATCAGCCGCCTGAGAGGGGCGATCGAACCGGACAAAGAGAATCCGCGGTTCATCCTGACCGTGCGCGGCATCGGTTACAAGTTCGCGGAAGTGAATTCCTGATCGGATCCTTGTCTGTCCCGTGTTTCCCCAAGTCCATTCTTTTAATCTTTTCTTCATAAATCCTTCATCACCTTGTAACAACTCCATTCTATTTTATTGAAGAGGTTACGAACAGGGGCTCTGTGTTGAAAGCACCGGAACGATTCGACATTCGATGAAGACTGACAGGTGGTTTCACTCAACCCCGGCGGCGGGTGTCATGGGACTTTCCTGAAGATGAAAAGATGTTTGATCATCCTGTCCGCTGCCGCTGCCGTCCTGATCGGTCTTGCCCTCGCATGGATCTTTGAACGATCCGATCAGGCCGCTCCCATATACTCCTCCCCGCCCGGGGTGGCTTCGGTCAGCGAGGATCACTCCACCCGCTGGTATTGCAAGAGCCCCTTCAAAAGATTCCGGGGCGTCGCCTTGGTCATTCACGGTCTGAACCTGAGACCGGAAAGGATGAAATTCCTGATTGCGCAGTTGAACCGGGCCGGCATCGAGGTCTTAAACGTTTCGCTTCACGGACACGGGGACAATTATCCCCACAGGGGTGCAGTAGACCGGAAAGAGGCGAGGCTGGAGTCATTCCGGGGCGTCACGTACAGCCTATGGACCTCCGAACTATACGGGGCATACCTGAAGGCCCGGCAGCGGGCTCAGCAAAAAAAGGTCCCCGTTTTTCTTGTTGGTTATTCTCTAGGCGGCCTGCTGGGCTGCGAGCTTCATGTCTCCAGGCCGGACGTCCATTTCGATCGGATGGTCCTGTTTGCCCCCGCCCTCAGGATCACCGCCAAGCCGTATCTCCTCAAGGCCCTTATGCCCTTTCCCGATTTAGTCCTCGACAGCCTTTCGCCGGAGGCCTATCGCGTCAATGACGGGACTCCAATGGCCGGCTATAAGGCCCTATTCGAAGCCCTGGAGCGTTTTGAGAAGAATATGAGCAGCAAACTGAATGTCCCGACCCTCGTTTTCATGGATCGCAACGACGAATTCATCTCATACGACAGATTGCGGGAGATGATCATGGTTGAGCATCTTGATCGATGGAAGATAGTACCCGTGGAAAAAGACCCACCTGAAGCCGCTCTGTATGCGCATCATCTGTTAATCGATGAGGCTGTTGCTGGGAAGGCCGCCTGGTCGAAGATGCAGGCCGCGTTTTTTTCTCACCTGATCGCCGGCGGGCATCAGACTCCTCATTCCCGGGGAAAATAGATCTCGCCTATATTCGCCTGGGTGTCGCCCAAAAGACTTCCGAATGTGATCAAAGCGAGGCTCGGTTTCATCAAGCTGAAAAAAATACGGTATCGCTTCACTCGCGGACGGCGCGCTGGTGTCTGCCGACCGCCTGAAAAGGACGTTCGGCCTCGCGCCGGTCGAAGCCGATGGTGATGAGCAGAATGGAGATCAGCTTCTGAAGGAGTTCGGGGGAGGCGTTTTCATCGCTCAAGACCTGTCTGAAGCATTCAAAGACTGACAGATCCCTGCCGATCGATCGGAGGATGTTGTGCACGCTCTGCCGTTCGCTGCAGGCGGTCGAGGCGATGCGTCCCAGATCTTCCTCAAGAAAACCGACACCTTCCATCGCATGACTTTCCCTCAGATCGTTGCGGTAGTAGTTTTCGGCGGTCCGATTGAAATCGGCAGCCCGCATCTTCATCGGAGACGAAGACTTGGCCTTTTCCAGTATGGCCCGGGTCAGTTTTCCCTGCGCAGAATGATGCTCCGGATCTTCCAGTCTTTTTTCGAGATCGGTGATCGTTTCGGACATCTGGAGGGCTTCGATCAGGTCCGCCGCATCCTCTTTGATGATCCGCACAAGGGCCCGGCAATATTCCCGGTGGTAGACCCTCAGATACCCGGAATAGCGCCGGCTGGGCCTGACCTTCTGTGTTTTCTCGACGATCCGCTGCAGAAATCGGTTTCCCGTATCCTGACGGATGAAAAAGGTGGGGATGCCCACGGCCTGTCCGAAGATGATCTGCCGCCGTTCGCTCTCGATGAACGGGTCGTTTGGGATATGGGCATGGGTGACGCTCTCTTCGGCAATGTATTTGAACGCAAGGGCGTTGAGGAGATTCTGTAGGTCGGCGGCTCTGGCCATATCCTCCCCGAGGCTGAAAAACAGACTGTAGGAGCGCCCCTCGAAACCGGAAAAACCCATGACGGCGAATTCGCGCAACTTGTTAAACAGATACAAGGACATCCTCTTGTCGAATATTCCAAGTTCGGAAAGGTCCTGTTTCAGCCGATCATGATTGTGAAGCGCCCCGTCCAGGGCCGGGCTCTTCTCCGTGCTCCTCAAGGCCACCAGATAATCGATGAGCCGAAAATCGGGAATGAAATCGCCGCGGAGCCGAAACAGGGCGCTGATCGCCTTGTCGAACCAGGGAGGGCCGAATGGAGTGATGGTTTTCCCAAAGACGTTGATATCCGCTTTTTTTTGCCAACGCCGCCAGAGCATGCGCAGATGGTTGAAATCCAGTTCATGGGGCAGAAACCCGAGGACACATTCGGGGTGGAATTCCGCGAAATCGAGCCGGTAGGGTGTGGCGCTGTAGGTGCCGACAAAAAGGGGAAGGAAATGCTCATTGATCTTGATGACCAAATCCCCCAGATATTTTTCGTCACAGCTCGTGAATCCCGAAGCCGGGTCCTTCAGAAGGGCGGTCAGTTTACGGCTGCCGAGGCTGATGTGCGTTCCGTTGTTGGCGAGGCTGATGTTGGAGGTGTTCGGCAGCACGACTAGATTCCGGGTGATGATGCCCGATTCGCGGAGCTTCCCCAGGGCGTTGAGCTGGCTGCGGCTCAGGACGCGGTGGCACAGGTGCATATATTCGTGTTTCAATTCGCCGCGATTCCACCCCGACAGGCAGGGGTTCATGAAAAGTTCCCGATAGAAGGCATCGGAGATGCAGGCGTTGAGCCTTTTCTGTCGTATCGGCGGATGAGGTGAGTAAAAGACCATCGCTTTTTGGCCGCTGTCCGCAAGGCCGAAACGGCTATTGGCATACAGGACCAGCAACTGCGTCAAGAGAAACCGCTTTGCGGATTCCTTGGCTACCTCCCGGCCCATATGGGTTTGGGGGCAGAGGGATGAGACATGGAAGGAGCAGGTTTCCGGCGACGTATTATCGCTGAGAAAATGGTCCAGCAATATCCGCCCCGTCCTCGCGACGACGGGCGGCTGTTCGTCGATTGCGTCGGCCAAGGCAATTTTCATGAGATAGCTGATCGGGAGGCGTATGTACTCCCTGTTCCCCTGCCGGAAGATGAATTTGGGAAGATCCGTCCGGCATCCCTGAGCCGGATCGGCCTTATCCGCCAGGAGATCATTCTCAAAGATCTTCCGGGCGAAAGAACCCAGCATATCTCTGGGAAAGCGGACCCAACTGTTCTCCCATACCCCGTCGGTATTTTCGTGAAGGTACCGTTCCAACTCGGTCAAGGCCCGGTTCGGCAGCTCGCCGGCGGCCCTTCGCCTGATAATATTAGCAAAGTAATGGGATTGGTCGATCGTGATGGGGAGATCGACGTCTTCCCTTTTTCCGATCACAACGGCCTGCAGTTCCGTTTCGCTCCCGGCGGTCGTATCGTAAAGGGAAAACGGCAGCGCCTCCACATCGACTCCGAAAAGCTTATAGACATCCAGCTTTTCCATGGCTTCCCGGGTAGAGTGAATCCTCTCTTCGCGTAGTTGGATTGGCGTCATAGACAAACAGGGAGATTTTTCATTTCTACTCACGACAGACTCCTACAAGGTGTGTTTCATTTTCATCCTCCCAAAGCAGGGGAGATGCCAATATCCTTTTTGAAGACCCCTTCTATCCGATCAATGTGACCGGGTGATGACGTTTGAATAAAGGCTTTGTGAAATTGTATGAAAACGGCGCGCATCCATCGCGCCGTGGTGTGTTTGAAGCGATTCGCATTAGAGGGATTCTCTCCGGGGGCAATCATTTATTAACGGCACTGTCATCATATTGAAACATTTTTAACGTAACAATGGTGCCCGGCTCAGGCCATCCGGAGCATTCCAAAAAACCCGGTAAGGAGGTAGAGGTGCAAAAAACCTATATTCTGGACACGAACATTCTCCTGCACAATCCCCAAGCCATCTATTCCTTTGAAGACAACGAGGTGGTGATTCCGCTGGCGGTCATCGAGGAGATCGATCACCAGAAAAGGCGTCAGGACGAGGTCGGGAAAAACGCCAGGGAAGTGTCGAGATCACTGGATGAACTGCGTGGACAGGGAAGCCTCGCCGAAGGCGTCCTCTCGCCCGGAGGAGGTAAGATAAGAATAGAGGTGAACCACTGGTCGACCGGCGAGCTGCCGACCGGTATCGATTGGAGTAGGCAGGACAACAGGATACTGGCGGTCACCTATCAGCTTCAGCGGGAGAGACATCACGTCCATTTGGTCACCAAGGATCTGAATCTTCGGATCAAGGCCGATGTGATCGGAATCCCGTCGGAAGATTTTTACCAGGACAAGGTTCAATTCACCTCTTTGTACGATGGTGTGGGAACGGAGGCCGTCACGGAAGAGCAGTTGAATCTATTCCATCGTGCCAAGAAATTGGTCATGCCGGATGAGTGGGAGGGGCAGCAGAACCAGTTTTTAATCTTGAAGAATCCGGCTAATCCTTCACAGTCAGCTCTCAGCCGCAACCAGGATCGAACATTGGTGCCGCTGCTCCATGGAGACGCGGAGTGTTTTGGGATCAAGGCGCGCAATAAGGAGCAGCGATTTGCGATAGAGCTGCTTCTGAATGACCAGATCCAGGCCGTAACCCTCGTGGGAAGGGCCGGGACGGGCAAAACCTTGCTCGCCATCGCCGTTGGTTTGCAGAAGGTGCTCGACGAAAAACGTTACTCACGGCTGTTGATCACCAGGCCCATCGTACCGGTCGGAAACGATATCGGTTTTCTGCCCGGCGACAAAGAGGAAAAGATACGGCCCTGGATGCAGCCGATTTTCGATAACATCGAACATATCTTCAGCAATACACAAGAAACCAAGGAGACCCGCGGCAGACTTCCGGGGAATGGAAAGAACGGCCGCGAGCTCGAAGAAGATCGGACAAGATCCCTGCGGATTGTCGAACATCTTCTTGAACGAGGCGTCCTGGAGATGGAACCACTGACATACATCAGGGGGCGGAGTATCCCCAGACAGTTCATTATCTGCGATGAAGCACAGAATCTCAGTCCTCAGATGATCAAAACGATCGTCACCCGGATCGGCGAGGGGTCGAAGATCGTGTTCACCGGCGATCCGGAACAGATCGATCACCCGTATCTGGATGCCTGCAGTAACGGGTTGACCTATTTTGTAGAAAAATTTAAAGGCGAGAAGATCGCCGGCCATGTGACCTTGTGCAAGGGGGAACGCTCAGAACTCGCCGAGTTGGGATCACAAATACTGTAAATCTTAGCGGTGGGATGGCCCGTCAAGAGAAAGGATGTTTTGTGTCTGATATAAACAATATAGATGGAGTTGCCCGTGCGATACAGCTGGCTATTGCACCTGTCTTTCTGCTCAGTGCAATCGTCATGTTTCTGAATGTACTGACGAACCGACTGGGCCGTGTGATTGATCGCGCCCGTGCCCTACAGGATAAAATCGAGAATCCCCCGAAATCCGGCGCAGCGGCCCTACATTCCGAACTTGCGACGTTGTCGAAGAGGGCAAAGCTGATCGATTATGCCATTACCCTCTCCACAACGACCTCATTACTGATCTGCGCCGTCATCGCCATCCTTTTTCTTGGGACCTTTTTAAACTTTGATATTAACATTATCGTCATGGTGCTTTTCATCATCTCTATGCTGTCATTGGTTCTGGCATTGTTGTGCCTGTTGCGTGAGATTTTGATAGCCACGCTGAACCTTGTTATCGAAGCTCACTGATACAGATCGTCTTTTATGTCCCTGAAACCCCTTCCGCGGGGCGTGACGGCTTAGGGTCGGCTCCTCGCGAGCGTCATGGGCATGAACTCGTATGACCGTTTCCCGAACGATGGAAAAAGCGAGGCAGTCCAACATCAGACATGACCTCTGCGTCCCGTATCCATTAGGGGAATCGATCAGATGGATCTGGCGGAATGTTCGGGGCGTCCGAAAAGTGAACCCCTGCGGGATTCAGCCGTTGCCGCAGCAGAGTGTCCTGAACGCAATAGTCGCCCGTATCGCCGTGGGTTTTGTGGGGGACATCATGGATATGCGCGGTAAAAAACTTCACATCTCCCTCGCGGTGCAGGAATTTTTCCGGAATTGCGATTGCCTCATTGGAAATTTCGAGGCAACGATTACCCGGGCCAGGAAAACAGGGCCGGCCGCGCAGGTCCATGATCCTTCCATTCTCGATGCCTTGGCCGAACTTTTCCCTCCGGACCGCACCTTCCTCTCTGTTGCGAACAACCATGCGGGAGATTTCCCGCAGGCCATCTTCAGGCAGTCCCTCGACAGCCTGCGGAAAAGAGGATTCCGCGTTTTTGGTCTGCGGCAGGCCCCTTTCGCCGATATCGCCGGTTGTGTCCGTGTCGCCGGAGCTTCCATGTGGAGCAACCGCCCATGCAGAGAGATTGCGCCCCTCGCTTCTCTTGACAAATGCCGAGGCCCCATCGCTTTCAGCATTGCCTATCCCCACTGGGGCTACGAGCTGGAAATGTTCCCCCGACCCGCGATTGTTCATGTGGGCGACCGTCTCCTTCAGACCTATGGCGCGGTTATGGGGCATCATTCCCATGTTCCTCAGCCGCTCGCGGGGCTGCAATGCGACAATGTGACGAAACCGCTGGCCTTCTCGCTGGGCGATTTTTGCACCGGGCTAAGGATAAAAAAATTTCAATACGGGATGATCTGCAAGGTGGAAATCGGTCCGGGAGAGGCCGGGGTTTGGCGAATCGGCGCCGCCAACTGGCGTTATACGAGAGCATTACCCGATGAGCGTGACGCCGTGAAGATAAACTTTGTACCGGATCTTACGCTCTGAAAGGGAAAGAAATCGCCCGCGCAAACCGGCTTGCCTTGTCTAGTGCGACATAGTTCACTTTTTCATCTGGCTTTTTTCATCAAATTTTAACCCCTCCGTCATCGGCCCGTAATATTACTGCTCTATAGGTGATTCCGTACCGAATCAGTCGGGCATGCCCCGACAGATCGAATCCTACTGAAAGAGGTGCACCATGGTTCAAATCGAAGCGCGAGCCCTCGCCCTGGGTTACGGAAAGCGTGTGGTTCTCCCGGACGTCAACTTCCGGATCGGGAAGGGGGAGTTCATCAGCATCATCGGCCCCTCCGGCGCCGGAAAATCTACCCTGCTCATGTCGCTCAACGCCGGCGTCAATATTTTCAGAGGCGAGCTTCACGTCCTGGACGAGCCGGTCCATCGGATCAGCAATTCCTCCCTCAAGGAACTCCGCGCGCGCATCGGGATCATCTTCCAGGGGTTTAACCTCGTCAAGCGATTGACGGTGCTGGACAACATCGCCAGCGGCATGCTCGGCCGCATGTATCTCCTGCCGACGATGATCAAGTATTACACGTCGCCGCAGTACGACAAGATCTGGGAGTACATGCGCATCGTCGGCATCGAAGACGCGGCACTGCAGCGATGCGACCGGCTTTCCGGCGGGCAGATGCAGCGCGTGGCCATTGCCCGGGCCATGGCTCAGGAGCCTGAGATCGTTCTGGCCGACGAGCCGATCTCGTCGCTCGACCCCGTGAGCGCCCGCCGCGTCATGGATACGCTCAAGGCCGTAAACAAAAAATACGGAATCACCATCGTCTCCAACCTGCACCAGCTTGACTACGCCCGGGACTACTGCACGCGCATCCTCGGCATACACGGCGGCGAGATCGTTTTCGACGGCGCCCCGGCAGCCCTGACCGCTGACATCGTTCAGCAGATCTACAATGGCTCAGGTGATGGTGCAGGCGACGAGGTGAACGAGAGGGACTTCATCTGCCGACCCTTCGCACCCGAAGCGGCAGTGAGCGCCTGAATCCGCAACCTGAAACCAACATTCACCCAAAGGAGGATCTCATGAAAAGACTGTTCACCATTTTTTCCGCCGCGGCCATTGTCCTGCTTGTCTCGACCGGCTCCGCCCTTGCCGCGCCCGCCGACTGGCCCAAGAAGCTCGTCTTCGGCATCATCCCTACGGAATCGTCGTCCAACGTCACCGAACGGTTCGACAATCTCGTCAAATACCTTGAGAAGAAGCTCGGCGTACCCATCGAGGTGAAGGTCGCCACGGACTATGCCGGAGTCATCACGGGCATGCAGTTCAAACACGTCGATTTCGCCTACTTCGGGCCCAAGTCCTACGTCGAGGCGTCCCTACGCGCCAACGCGGAAGCTTTCGTCATCGAGGTCGGCACGGACGGAACGAAAGGGTATCACGGGCTTATTATCACGAAAAAGGGCGCGGGACTGAAAACCATAGCAGACCTGAAGGGAAAGGTCTGGGCCTTCGTGGACCCCAATTCCACGAGCGGCACGCTCGTCCCCATGGTCTACTTTCTCAATGAGTTGAAGCTCGACCCCTCAACATATTTCTCGAAAGTCATCTACTCCGGCAGCCATGAGGCTTCCATGATTTCCATCAAAACGGGAAAGATTGACGCCGCCTCTACCAATGACCTTGACATGGTCCGCGGAAACGGCAAGCAGTGGAACGCGGAAAAAGATTTCGAGATCATCTGGACATCGCAGTTGATCCCCGGCTCGCCCATGGCGTGCCGCAAGGACCTGCAGCCGTCGTTGAAAAAGGCCCTGACCGATGCTTTCCTGGCATACAATGACAAGGAGGGTCTCGACATGCTGAAAATCAAGGGATACGAACCTGCGACGGACAAGACCTATGATCCGATCCGGGCGCTGATGGACGTACAGAAACAACTGAAGAAATAACACCGCACTTTTCTTCCCTTTGCCGCGAGAGGGGCGGGACGCTTGATGCCCCGCCCCCTCCGAGAGAGACGACGATGCCGCTAGCCGAGATCAAGAGCAAAACAAATCCCTTCAGCGCCTTCAAGCTGGCGATCCTGCTTCTGGCCCTGATCATTGTCACCTGGAGCTGGAAATCGACGCAGATGAGCGTTTCCACCCTGCTCGACGGCTGGCAGAACATTCTCGTCTACATCGGGGGAAATCCGGAAATCGCCGACAGCGGCTTTTTCCCGCCGAGCCTGAAGAGCTCCGGCCTCAACCGTTATCTTATCTCCATGCTGGAAACGGTGCAGATGGCCATCCTCGCCCTTATCCTCTCGGTGTTTATCGCCTTTCCGCTCGCCTTCGCGGCCTCGCGCAACACGCTGGAGATCCTGATCCCCGGCAGGCGGATCGCTTCGCTGGCGCTCCGGAAGGCGCTCTACACATCGATCCGGTTTTTCGCGAACCTTTCGCGCTCCATCAACGAGCTGGTCTGGGCGCTGATTTTCGTGTCGGCCGTGGGGCTCGGTCCCATGCCGGGTATCCTGGCGCTGGGCATCCACACCTCGGGAGTGCTCATCAAGCTCTTCTCCGAGGGGATCGAAAACGTGCAACCCGAGCCGGTCACGGCGCTGATGGCTACAGGCGCCGGGCCTATCAAGGTCATCCGCTATGCTGTCATCCCACAGATCACACCCTATTTCGTCTCCATGACCCTCTACCGCTTCGAGTCCGATGTGCGTTCGGCAACGATTCTGGGTTTCACCGGTGCAGGGGGAATCGGAGCTTATCTCTACGACAAGCTCCGGAGCTACGAGAACCAGGACGTCACCACGATCCTGATCATCATCGTCATCACCGTGGCGCTCGTGGACCGGCTGAGCGCCGTGATTCGCAAGAGGTACACCTGATCATGGACATCAAGCCCGTCCGGGAAATGGAGATCCTCGCGGCGGTGGAGGTCGACCTGCCCCACATCCTGTCCTTGATCGGTTTCAAGGTGGAGATCGAATGAAACGACAGGCCATTATCCCGGTAGAAACCCTTTCGGCCTGCATTACGCAGATGCCTGAGCGGGCTGTCCGGAAACTGCTCGGCCTTCTTGCGGGTGAAGAGCTTACCGTGGTCCGCGGACCCCTGACGGGGCTCGTGATGATGTCGGCCCTGGACTCATTCCAAGCCGATTTCTATCTGGGCGAGGTCCTCGTTACAGAAGCGGAAGTGACGTACGGTGAATGCCGCGGCTACGGGATGGTGATCGGGGATGACCCGGAGCGGGCTATCGCGCGAGCCTCGGTAGAAGCCGTCGGGGCTTCCCGGAACCGGATTCTCCAAGAACGCGTACAGCGGTTTCTCAGCGCGGAGGCAAACAAAATCGAGTTCCGCCGGAAAAAGGGGGCGTCTCTGATCGCCAGGACCCGTGTGGATTTCGAAACGATGAAAAGGACCTGACATGCAGATCTCCGACACCGACATGCTGGCGCAGCGGGCCTTCAGGCGCCTGCTGCAGGCCATGAGCCGGCCGGGTAAGGTCTACGTGCTTCCGCCCATGCCTGCGGGCGGAAACGAACCCTGGTCGGCCATGCTCCTGCTCCTGGACAGCCTGCTCGATCAAGAGGTCAGTTTTACCGTCATCGGGGGAAACGGTTCCGGAGAGCTGCAATTGCTGATTGCCGGAAGGACACGATGCCGCGCGACGGACATCAGGCAGGCGGATTTTCTGGTTGTCGCCTACGGCGACAGCGCAGGTGAAATCCTCCGGGCAAAA
>JAMDBG010000199.1:0-3162 GCA_023487865.1 Deltaproteobacteria bacterium
GAAACAGGGATGGGCCAGAAAACCACCGGAGATCAGCCGCGACGGTCCATTTAAGTGAAGTGCCGATGGCCCTGGAGGAAAAAGGAGCTGATATCACCACGCTTTTCGCGGGGTTCCGGAAAAGCCGTTCATCGAGGGAGGAGACCGGTCCTTCGTTTTTTACGACCCGTGATCTTCCCGACGTGACGGGGATCCGGGAGCGGTCCGCAGGAAGAAGCGGCATGCCGCCAGCGCCGGGGGCGGATCGGCCCGGTCGATGAAAACGGAGGGGTGGGGCGAAGGGCGATGGCGAAGGGACAGGTCACGCGCAGACAGAAGGATATCTCCCGGCTTCTTCGCGAAAAGAAGCAGGTTCCGCCGCCGGAAAAAATCAGAAGAGGGAGGAAGGAAAAGAAGAAGTGAGTGAAATCGTCAATACATGGTCCGCAAAAGACCTGAAACGAATCGCCCGGGAGGGGCTGACGATAGAGGAGGTGGAAAGGCAACTGGCCCTCTTCCGGCAGGGTGTCTCGCCGGTCCGGCTGAACAGACCCTGCCACGTGGGAGACGGGATCGTCCTTCTCTCCCAGGAGGAACAGAAGCGCTTCATCGCCGCTTATCAAGAGGCCCTTCGGACCAAGCGGTTCATGAAATTCGTGCCGGCCTCGGGAGCGGCAAGCCGGATGTTCAAAGAATGGCACCGGTGTCTTCACGAGAGAGGATTTTCCACAGAGGCCGAAAGGGAAGCCTTCGTCCACGATCTGAAAAGATATGCCTTCTTTCAAGATCTAAAGAACGCCATCGCTGCGAAAGGACGGGATATCGAGGATCTGATCCGGGCGAAGGCGGATGCGGACCTTCTGCGGTTCATCCTGACTGAGGAAGGGCTCAATTACGGACAGCTCCCCAAGGCGCTCCTGAAATTCCATCACTACCCCGAAGGGAGCCGCACCGCCCTGGAGGAGCATCTCATCGAGGCGGTCCTTTATACCAGGGACCCGCGGAAATGTTCCCGAATACACTGTACCGTCTCCCGGGAACACGAAAACGCCGTCCGGGACCGCCTCGAGCGGGTGATTGGCGATTACGAATCCCGTCTGAATACGGTCCTGGAGGTCGGCCTCTCCACACAGGAGACGGTGACGAATACCATCGCCGTGGATCCGCAGAAGCGGCCCTTTCGGGGCAAGGACGGAGACCTGGTTTTCCGCCCGGGAGGGCACGGCGCTCTCCTTCAGAACCTGAACAGGCTCGATGCGGACATCGTCTTTTTGAAGAATATCGACAATTGCGTCCCCGACCGCCTGAAGCCGGAAACAGTTCGCTGGAAGAAGATCCTCGCCGGCTATCTGATTACACTGCAGGACGGGATATTCCGCCGGCTCCGTCTGCTTTCCGCAAGGGATGCGCGGGACGGGGACCTGACGGAAATCGCCGCTTTCTGCAGGCAGAAACTCCAGCTGGTGCTGCCCCCCGGTTTTTTGCGGCGAACCCCGGCGGAGCGACGGTCATTCCTCTTCGAGAGTCTGAACCGGCCGCTCAGGGTCTGCGGTATGGTGAAAAACGAGGGTGAACCGGGGGGCGGCCCCTTCTGGGTCGAGCCTTCGGGCGGGAGGGGTCCTTTGTCGCTCCAGATCATCGAGGAGTCGGAGATCGACCGGAACGATCCCGGACAGATGAAGATCTGGCGATCCTCCACCCACTTTAATCCCGTCGATCTCGTCTGCGGCATCCGTGATTACCGCGGGGAAAAATTCGATCTGCTGAGGTTTGTCGACCAGTCACGGTCGACGATTTCCGGTAAATCGGAGCAGGGCAGGGAGCTCCTGGCGTTGGAGCGTCCCGGTCTCTGGAACGGGTCGATGGCCTTCTGGAACACCCTCTTCGTGGAGACGCCCCTGGCCGCCTTCAATCCGGTGAAGACCGTCCGGGATCTCCTCCGGCCGCAGCACCAGCACCTTTCCGCTTGAGGAGACTCAGATGATCAGGCGTGCCGTCTCCTCGGGCAGCAGCGCCAGGACCGAAAGAGAGGTGCCGATCCCGCTCCTGAGGCAGTGAGCGACGACCGCCTGATCTCTGGGTGCGTCGCTGTAACGGGCGCAGAGACGGGCCGCGAGGAGGCGGGTTTCCTCATCGCCGCCGCCGGGAATCAGAACGGTCGGTCCCGGGACCTCGGCGATGCGGATCAGCGCATCGTCGGGAACGGCGAGACGTTCGATGGAGTCGTTGTCCATGGCGTTTCGGCCGACGACGGCCTTTGTCGCTTCATTGATGCGGAAATGCCTGCCGACCTTCAAAAGTTCGATGTCCCGTACGGAGTGGTCGGGATGGCGGTCAAAGAGGTCCCGGAGACGCTTGGCGAAAACGGGATCGGTCAGGAGGCAGCCGCCCGCCGGTGCGGGGTAAGAGGTGATGCCGTAATGCACGGCCATCTCCATCTGTTGTTTCCTTCCTCTCCCTTGAATGTCCAACAGACGGGCACGGTCGACCTTGCCCTCCCGCTCCGGCGCCGTTTCCGGCAGAAGCCGCGCGCTCAGGGGACGGATGATCCGGTCCGGATACCCCGCGTTCTTCGCTACCACGGCGAGAGACTGCTTTCCCTGGGACATGGGCCGCTGGCCCAGGACCTCTCCGGTGAAGACGAAGTCCGCCCCTTCCTCCTCCATCCTCCGTCCGGCGATCTTGAGCATCAGCGTGTGACAATCGATGCAGGGATTCATGTTCTTCCCGTATCCGTATCGCGGTGCGTGCAGCATTTGCAGATGTTCTTCCGTGATATCGAGAACGGTCAGGGGAAGCCCGATCCTCCCGGCGGCGGCCCTGGCCTTAGCGGCGCCGAAAAAAGGGGTTTCAAAGGTGATTCCCAAAACATCGATGCCCTGTTCCTCAATGACCTTGAAGGCCAGGGAGCTGTCCAGGCCTCCTGAAAAAAGCGCAATCCCCTTCACTTTCACTGTGCAGAATCCTCACTCATGCGGTCTTTCCATGTTAATATCTGGCGAAGTGCCCTCCCCGGCGGCCATGGAGGAGAGACAGGACGTCGGAGGCAATATCGAAGTCGATCAGATAAAGCGATTCGCCGCCGGCCTTTGCCCGGAGGGCGGAAAAGGATGCCGTGAGCCGCGGACGATGACCGTCCTCCGGAATCCGGTAGGAAAAATGGCCGAAGGAGACGGGGATCTG
>JAMDBG010000199.1:3172-20692 GCA_023487865.1 Deltaproteobacteria bacterium
CCGGCCTGCCGTACGGGCCCCACACGATGCCCAGGGCCGTTGCCGTCCCGAGTCATTCCCCCCGATCAGGATGCTCCCCGTTCCCTCCTCCTTCAGGATGCGGATAAACTCCTCAGGGAGCCTCTTCGTATGGATAATGAACCGTTTTTCTCCCCTCCGGAGGAGAAGATCGGCTGTGACGGAGAGATTGAAACCGTGGCGCGTCTGATCGAAGACGACGATCTCTGCATTCCCTACCGGCGTCTCGCCGATGGTCCTGAGGAGCCGCTCGGTCAACGGGATGCCTTTGAGTCCCCTCAGGTCGGGAATCGTTGGCGTCGCCGTCTGCGCAGTCAGCGAGGCAACCGCTTGGCCGCCGGAGACCTCGGTCACAATAAGGCCGTTTTTTTCCATGAACGTGCGGGCCTCCGCAGGGAGCGGCCGTTCGTTGCTGTCAAGAAGGAAGATTCCCTGACGGTAGAGCGTGCCGCTTGAGGCCCTTTTCCCTTCGATGATCCAGTCGGGAGCAACCAGAATCTCCGGTTTCTGGGTCAAGGCCAGCGGCCTTGCGGCATTGAACATCGTGTAGTTCCTGGAATGACGGAGGATTCCCTGCAGAGACGTGAGGTCGTCGCTGAGTTCTCCCGCAGGGAGAAAAGCGTAATGCGGCCAAGATTGACTGATCAGGCCTTTGAGTTGATCCGGCAGACGGTTTCCGAAATCGAGAAACACCGTCGCTCCGTCGTCCAACTCGACGACCGGGATCAAAGAACAATCGATCGTGACCTGGGTGCTGTCCTTGAGGGGAATGTAGTAGTTTCCCCTGGCGGTAAGCGAGCCTTTCATTCGGTCGATGACCGGGCGGATGATCCCCAGCAGGCCTTCCGCGCTCGGCGGTGTCTTCGCCGCCGTCGCTATCAGGGGCTTATCCGGTTCGCTCCCGGCGGCTGGAACGGGAGCAGCCGCCGAACGATCCGCGCGATCCGGATTCGCCGGAAGCTTCAGGCGTTGTCCTGCAGAAAGGGTGTTCATGTCTTCGATGTCGGGATTCAGCTGACGGACGAGGCGATAGGTCGACAGGACCTCCGCAGGGCTGACATTCAGTTCGGTAAGGATGATCCGGCTGATGGAATCCCCTTCCTGGATGAGGTACTCTGTCGAGCGGGCTTCCCCTTTTGGGGGGATGGCGTTTTCAAACCCGGCAACGTCTGCCATTCCGCGGACCGGGATCAGGATCTTCTGCCCCGGGTAGATCCGATTCAGGTTCCGGATTCCCGGATTTATCTTGCGAAACAGGACGTAAGGGATTGGTTCGTCACCCGCTTGGGTCCGCAGGATTCTGTCAATACGATCCCCTTTTTTTACCACGTAGACTCTCGGCCCCTGGAGGCCGGCGGTCTTGCGGAGGATGAGGCGGGCGCTGTCCTCGCGGGCTGCCAGCGGAGAGGAGAGAAACACCGGCAGGAGAAGACCGGCAAGGAGGATGCCGGTGGCGCGAAAGAGGCGCTTCTCGGAACGGCTCCCGGCCTGCGACCGGGAATACGGCAACGCATATCCTCTTCCCGGGCGATGACTGATGGGTTCCATAGGCAGGGAAATCCGCATCATCTGTCTCTCCTCTCTTTCCGATTCCCTCGCTCCGTAAAAAGGAGGGGGATGTCGATTCTGCTTTGCTTCAGCGGCCACTCTGGAAATTGTCCCGGAGGAGTTCCCTGGCGATGATCATCCGGCGGACTTCCGCGGTGCCGGCGCCGATATCCCAGAGCTTCTGGTCGAGGTAATGCCGGGAGACCGCGTATTCCTGGCAGTAGCCGTAACCGCCGTGGATCTGGATGGCGTCCGCGGCGATCTTCGTCCCCATCTCACCGCAGAAAAGGAGTGCGGCCGCCGCCTTGCGGTCGAGGTCCGTCCCCTTCCCGCCGACCTTGTTCACAAGCGAGTCGCAGTAGGCGGCGGCGCTGTAAGCCATCCATCGGGAGGCCATGTACCCCGTGTACATATCGGCCAGTTTCCCCTGGATGAACTGGAAGGAAGAGATCGGTTTTCCGAACTGCACCCTCTCCCGGGCGTAACGGAGGCTCAGTTCGAGACAGGCACGCTGCGAACCGAGGCAGCAGCCGCTCAGGGTGATCCGTTCGGTGCAGAGGCCGTTGGTCAGGATCGCCCCGCCCCGGTTGAGGCCGCCGATGAGATTTTCTTCGGGCAGTTCCATGTCCTCGAAGGTGAGCAGGGCGGTCGGTGAGCACCTCATGCCCCATTTCTTGATCTTTTCCCGGTGGAATCCCTTCACGCCGTCGGTAAGGAAATAGAATGCGGAAATCCCGTGCGCCCCGCGGGTCGGGCTGGTCTTGGCGTAGAAAAGCATGAAATCGGCGACGGTGCCGTTGGTGATAAAAGTCTTGCTCCCGTTGATGACGTAGCGGTTTCCGACCTTCTCGGCGCGGGTTGTCATTCCCATTGCATCGGAACCGGCGTTGGGTTCGGTGATCCCCAGGCAGCCGATATACTCGCCGCTGCAGGCCTTAGGGAGGATCGCCCTCCTTTGTTCCTCCGAGGCGTTCCGCCGGAAGTTGTCGAAGCAGAGGGTCTGGCTGGCGCCCACGGTCATCGCCAGGGCGTTGCTCACCCGGCCGATGGTTTCATAGACGAGGAGGGTTTCCACGTAGCCGAGGCCCGTACCGCCGTATTCTTCCTCGAAGACAATGCCGTTGACGCCGAGTTTGCCCAGTTCCCGAAAGAGGCCCGGGGGCATCTGATCCTTTTCGTAGAGCTCCTCCATCTGCGGTTCGAGCCAACCGGACGCCCAGCGCCAGACGCTTTCTTCAATCATTTTCTGTTCCGGTGTAAATTCGAAATCAAGCGACATGACCCTTCCCTCCTATGGTCTTATGTCCTTTTTATGACAGACTGCCGGAAATGTCCAGCAGGTTATGAGAGGCCCCTCTTGAGTCACATCAGGGGTTATTCGCCGCCGCTTGCGGCGGGGATGGTTTATTAAGACGCGTTTTGCGTTATCGTTCCGCGGCGTCAATTTATTTTTGTTGATGAATTCCGCCTGACGATAAATGGACGCCTGTTTTCTTGGTTGCAAGACCGGGATTTAGTGGTATATACATCGTCCAACTATACGAAAGCAGAAGGACGGCGGTAAGGAGGGGACATGGCTGAAAATGATCACCAGGCGGCGCTGCTGAAGGAGATCCAGACGCGGTTGGATCGCAAGCTGAAGGAAAGCGAGATCGATATCCTGGAATACTGGAAGGAACAGATGGACAGGGTGGCGGCGATGAAGCCGGAGGGGATTGCCGCTCTCCAGATGCAGGTGAAAAAAATTTCCGAGATGATGGCCAATCGGATCCGAATCCTCAAGAGGGGATAGGGCCGATGATCTCTGTTTATGGGTATTTGAAAAATGCGTGACTTGGCGGATTTTCTGTTCGAAGTCGGGATGCTGAAAAAAACCCCCCGGAGTGGATTCCAGTTTTTGGGTTCCGGCAGTGAGTCTGTGGCCGAACACGTCCTGCAGACCCTGTATATCGGGTACGTCCTGTGCAAGATGGAGCCGGCGGTGAACGAGCTCACGGTCCTTAGGCTTTGTCTGGTTCATGATTTGCCCGAGGCCCGCACCGGTGATATGAATTATATGAACAAGAAATACGTCACCGTAGATGAGAAAAAGGCGATTCGGGAACTCGCCGAACCTCTCTTCTTCGGCGGCGAGATCGAATCTGCGCTTGACGAGTTCAACGGAAGGGAAACGAGGGAATCCCTGCTGGCCCGCGATGCCGATCAGCTCGCACTGATTCTTCAGTTGAAGGAATGCGGCGATCTGGGAAATAAATACAGCCAGGAGTGGATCCGTTTTGCCGTCCGGCGTCTCGCCACGGAGAATGCCCGGAAACTGGCCGAGAGCATCCTCGATACGGACTCTGCGAACTGGTGGTTCAAAGACAAGAGTGACTGGTGGGTGAACGGCAATCACGAACCGACAACGGAGTAACAGGCGCTTGACACTACCGCGAAAATGCCCTAGATTGCCGCAGTTCTAAAGCGGGAAGGATAGAGAATGGCAACGAAGAAGCAAAGGCGGACCGACGAGGTCAAACATAAAAAAACAAAGAAGAATCGGCGGTTACTGCTGCTTTCGGCAATCATTGCGGTCGCGGTGGTCTTCCTGGTCATCTTCTTCATCACCCTGTTCGATTATATCTATCCCCCCGCCACGGGGAAACACACCGCGGCGAAGAAAAGGGACAGGCAGGAAGTGACCCTCTTTTTTTCCGATGCCAATGAGCGCTTTCTTATACCGGAGAAGCGGTTCATCCCTAGGGAAAAGGAGCCGGAGGAACAGGCGCAGGAGATGGTCAAGGCCCTCCTGTCCGGCTCGAAAACGGGGCTGGTCAATACTTTTCCGGAGAACGCGGAACTCCAGGGCGTGAAGCTGGAGGGGGGCGATACACTCTTGGTCAATTTCAGCGAATCTTTGGCGGTAAACCACCCCGGGGGAAGCGCCGCAGAAATGGCCACGGTGTATTCCCTGACCAACACCCTGACCGTCAACATGCCGGCGATCAAAAAAGTGAAGATCCTGATCGGAGGCAAGGAGCGGGAATCGCTCAAAGGACATATCGGCCTTAAGAATCCCTTTACCATAAACCGGGAACTGATCGCGCCGCCGGCGCCGCAAAAGGAAGGATGACGGGCGTTATCCCGCGGTGAATCTCTATGGCCTCCAAATCCAAATTGTCGCGCACGCGGAATATCGGGATCGTCGCCCATATCGATGCCGGCAAGACGACGGTTTCGGAGCGGATTCTCTTCTACACGGGGATATCCTACAAGATGGGAGAGGTCCACGACGGTGAGGCCGTCATGGACTGGATGCCGCAGGAGCAGGAACGGGGGATCACCATCACATCGGCGGTGACCACCTGCACATGGCATAACCATGAGATTCACCTTATCGACACACCGGGCCATGTCGACTTCACAATCGAGGTCGAACGGAGCCTCCGCGTTCTGGACGGTGTAGTGGTCGTCTTCTGCGCCGTGGGGGGGGTGGAACCACAGTCCGAGACCGTCTGGCACCAGGCCGACAAGTATGGCGTTCCCAAAGTGGCCTTCATCAACAAGATGGACCGTGTCGGGGCCAGCTATGCCGGGACGATCCGAATGATGAAGGAGAGGTTCAACTCCCTGCCCCTTCCGATCCAGATCCCTTCAGGAGAAGGGGAGCTCTTCCGAGGGGTCGTGGATCTGATCCGGCAGCAGCTCATCACCTGGGATGATGCGACCAAGGGGCTTGCCTATACGTATGGCGAGATTCCGGATGAGATTCTTCCGCAGGCAACCGAACAGCGGGACAGGATGCTCGCCATTCTTGCCGATGTCGATGACGCCATCGCCGAGAAGTACCTTGATGGGGTGGAAATTTCCACTGACGAGATCATTGCCGCGATCAGGAAGGCGACGATTTCGCTTAAAGTGGTTCCGATCATGTGCGGATCGGCCCTGCGGAACAGAGGCGTCCAGCCGGTCCTCGACGCGGTCGTCCATTTTCTCCCCTCCCCGGAAGAGATTCCCCCCGTGAAGGGACTCAACCCTCTGACCAAGCGGGAAGAGATCAGGGAGAGCAATGACCGGGCGCCGCTTGCCGCCCTCGCCTTCAAGATCATGCAGGATGAGGGGAGGAAGCTCACCTATCTCCGGATCTATTCGGGACGGCTTCATGCAGGGGACGAACTGTACAATGCCAGCCGCAAAAAAAGGGAAAAAATCGCCCGGCTGTTGAAAATGCACGCCAATAAGCGGGAGCGTGTGGAACAGGCAGGCGCCGGCGACATCATCGCCGTCATGGGACTCAAGGATATTACGACGGGTGATACGATCTGTGATGAGGCCCATCCCATCCTCCTCGAACCGATCGAATTCTATGAACCGGTCATCTCTCTGGCGATAGAGGCCAAGACTCCGGCCGACCAGGAGAAACTCACCACGGCCCTGGGCAAGCTGATGGAGGAAGATCCCACACTGCGGGTCAAGTACGAAGATGAGACTGCCCAGACAGTCATCTCCGGCATGGGGGAGTTGCACCTCGAGATCATCACCGACCGTCTGCTTCGAGAATTCAATGCCCGTGTGAATGTCGGCAAACCGCGGGTTGTCCACCGGGAGACGATCCAGAAACGTGTCGAAAGCGAGGGACTTTTCGAGCGGGAACTGGGAGAAAAGAAGCATTTCGGTCATGCGAAACTCATCCTGGAGCCTCAGGATCGGGGATGCGGTATCGCGGTTGTCCGTGAACTGAAAGAGGGAACGGTCATTCCCGAGGACTTCCTGACCGCAATGGAAGACGGGATTCGCGAAGGGCTGCTGAGTGGCGTGGTGGGCGGATATCCCGTGATCGACATCCGGGTCGTCATCCGTGGCGGGATGCTGAAGGAGGGTGAGTCTTCAGCGCTCGGTTCCAAGATCGCGGCAGCCGCGGCCTTCCGGGACGGCTGTCTCAAGGCTGATCCGGTCCTACTGGAGCCGATCATGCTGGTCGACGTGATCGCTCCCACTGAATTCATGGGAGATGTCATCGGCGACATCAATGCCCGTCGGGGTGAGATCCAGGCCATCACGCCCAAGGGATTGGTCAGTGAAATCAAGGCACGGGTCCCTCTGAAGGCCATGTTCGGCTATTCGACGGACCTCCGGTCGGCCACACAGGGCAGGGCTTTGTTCACTATGCAGTTTTTTACCTATGATAAAACCTGAGGATCACGGACGGACTCATTCTATTACGATCAAGCTGACCATACCCCTCTGCCCCCTCCTTCGCAAATCCTGATCCGTCAGCGGTGGAAAAAACAACAGGAAAGGATAGGTTCAATGTCCCAAGTATCAACTTACACGACTGACCCATCGAGGGCTTCATCCATCCTGCAGCTCGATAAGGACAAGCTGCTCCAAAGCATCTTCCGTCTGAGTTCTTTTCTGACCGCTCCCTCCAGTGTGAGCGAAATTCTGGTCAAGATTCTCGATGAGGTGGTCGACAGCATCGGTTTTGACAAGGGAATCATTCGCCTGTTTGATGACTCTCGGCAGAATCTCGTGGCCAAGGTCGTCAAGAACTACAGTCCCGAAGAGGCGCGGAGGGTCTTCTCCGTGGCCCTCAATATCCATGAACATGACTGTATTGTGACCAAGGTGGCCAAATCCGGACAGCCGATTGCCGTGGAGGTAACGGCCACCGATCCCCGGATCACTGAAACCGACCGCATGCTGACGCAAATCTATGACCGCGGTTCCTATTTCTGCGCCCCTTTGAAGATTGGAGATGAAGTCATCGGGATCCTCGCCGCCTGGTTCAAAGAGGAGACCAAGTTCTTTCCGGAGGAGATCAGCCTTTTTGTGACCTATGCCAATTTCTTGAGCATGATCATTTGCAATTTGCGACTCTTCGAGGCCAATGACGAGAAGATCCAGCAACTCATGGTCCTCCAGGAGGCCGTCTCCGAGATGAATGCCAGTTATGTCCTTGACAACCATATCCTGGAAATACTTGTCAAAAGTGCCCTGAGAATAACCGGTTCGGAGAAGGTCCTGGTCTATTTCCTGGACATCGAAAAGGACCGCTGCCTTGTGAACGACGGAAAGAAGGTTTCCATTGCCGACCGGCGGACTTGTGATGAGAAGATCGGACCGACCATTATTCGGGAGGCGATGGATGCCAATGCCATCGTCACCAGCCGGATCGGCGCCGGAAGTTCATCAACCCAGCCTGTTTTCCCGGAATATCTGTCTGAAATCGCCCTTCCCCTCACGGTCAAAGACAAGTTCAAAGGGGCCCTCTATCTGGCCAAAAAGGCGGGAAGCTATTCCCAGGAAGAGGTCCATGCCCTTGATATACTCGTCAAGAACACCTCTACTTCCTATGACAATGCCATCATGCATTCCAGGCTCTCCCTGGAGGCGAAATCCTTGAAGACAGAGGTGGAGAAACTCAAAGAGCGGGAGGACATCCTCTTAGGCTTTCATAACATTCTCGGCAAGTCGAAGAAGATGCGCGGTCTGTTTCATGTCATCGCGGAGGTGGCAAGGCACAACACCAGCATCCTGATTCAGGGGGAAAGCGGTACGGGGAAGGAGTTGATCGCCCGTGCGATACACCGGCAGAGCGACCGGAACACAAAGCCATTTGTCGATGTCAACTGTGCGGCCATTCCCGGGACCCTTCTCGAGAGCGAATTGTTCGGATATGAGGCAGGCGCCTTCACCGATGCGAGAAAGAGAAAGCTCGGCCTTTTGGAACATGCGAGCGGCGGTACGATGCTCCTGGATGAGATCGGCGATATGAACATCCATATCCAGGCCAAGTTTCTCCGCATGCTGGAGGATGGCCATATCCGTCGCTTGGGGGGCAATGAAAACATCCCCATCGATGTCCGGTTCATCTTTTCGACGAACAAGGACCTTACCCGGATGGTTGCGGAGGGGACTTTTCGCGAGGATCTCTACTACCGGATCAGCGTCGTACCGATCGTGATCCCGCCGCTTCGGGAGCGGATCGACGATATCCTGCTTCTCGCCCGTTACTACGTAGAGGAATTTAATGCGAAATTCATGAAGAAAGTGAAGGGATTTGCAGAGGATGCGGAGCTTATTCTCACCGCTTACCACTGGCCGGGGAATGTCCGGGAGCTGAAAAACATCATCGAACGGATCATGATCCTCCACAACGAAGGAGCCATGATCACCCCGGAAAACCTGCCTGCGGAGATGAGAGTAACGACCAATAAAGAGCAACTCAGGATTCAGATCGACAACGTCCTGCCGCAACTCTCTTCGGAAGGAATCGATTTTACGATGGTTACGGAGAGAATCACCAATGATGTCAAGCGGAAGATTATCGAAAGCACACTGGAGATGAGTCGGGGAAATAAGACCGAGGCGGCCAGACGCCTGGGAATATCCCGCTACAAGCTGATCCGGGAGCAAAAGAAAATTAATAACTATATCAAATAAGTATATATCTATCTCTTGTGCCCATTCAGCACGCCGTGTGCACCCGACGCACATTCCTTCCCATGCCATCCACCTGCTGATTTTCAGCGAAACTTCGGAGAAATGTCGTGCGGGATAAGCACACTATTGTCCTGTTTCGTTTCCTGATTTTCATTTTTCTCCATTCCCCTCCTCAGACACACATCTCTGTCACCGTACCGATGATGAGACGCATGTATCCGATATCTTATCGTATTGAGAATGCGGCCCAGGGAAGGTCATTCCAGAGGAGGGGGATTACAGGAATTGGCATTCCTATTGCGTATACAACTGGTGTAAGAGATACGCATCGGGTCCCGGAGGCGTTTTTCAGGGTCGGGAGTATCCAGACAGATTTTATAACGACGCTGACCGTTGAAACAGGGAACAGACCGCCTTATGGAAGGAGAAAAGAAGAGGGCAGGCTCGCGGAGGGGCACAAGAGATAGATATATACTTATTCGGAGGGGCAAGGGGGAAAAAGGAAATCTGGGTTCCGGACCGATTCAGGAGTATGATTTTTTCGTTACACGGGACGGGAGTGGCAGAGAGGAAACGGTTCCCGCTGATCGTTCGATTAAGGCGAGAAGGAAGGGCAGCCGAAACAAGAGTACATCCTTTTTTCTTTCGGATTGATGCCGTGACGCTCAAGAGGCGTTTTGTCAGGTGATAAGATAATCTGAAAGGTGGAACGGCAAGCAAAATCCTTTCAGTATTATAATGGTGGATGGTTTTTAGGTTCCCTCCTTTTCCATCCACCATTTTTTTATCAAAAGAAAGGGCGCACCGTTTCCGGTGCGCCCTTTCTTTTGATGAGATCGTGAAAAAAGGCGTCTTAGAGCTTTTCGCCGGTAATCCTCATCCCGTAGAAGGAACGGTAGACGAAGACAAGCGCGATGAGGAAGAAAAGCGATGCCAGACCGAGCTTCAATCCGACGTTCTGCATGGTCACGGCGATTTCCACGGCCAGAAGGCCGAAGAGGGTCGTGAACTTGATCACGGGATTCAGCGAGACCGATGAGGTATCCTTGAACGGATCCCCGACGGTGTCGCCGACGACGGTAGCCTCATGCAGGGGGGTATTCTTCTGCTTCAGGTCTACCTCCACGATTTTCTTGCCGTTGTCCCAGCATCCGCCGGCATTGGCCATGAAGATCGCCTGGAAAAGGCCGAAGAAGGCAATGCCGACCAGGTAGCCGATAAAGAAATAGGGATTAAAGAAGGCCAGACTCAGGGCCATGAAAAAGATGACGACGAAGATGTTGATCATCCCCTTCTGGGCGTAAAGCGTGCAGATCCTGACCACCTCTTTGCTGTCGGCGATCGAGGCCTCCTTCTTGTCGAGCTTGATATGATTCTTGATGTAGACGACGGCCTGGTAGGAACCAGTGACAACGGCCTGTATGGATGCGCCGGTGAACCAGTAGATGACGCAGCCGCCCATGAGGAGACCCAGGATGATCTCCGGCTGGACCAGGCTAAGCTTGGCAATGACGTTTCCGAAGAGGCGCTCCAGAAGAATGATGATCCCGAACACCATTGTGGTGGCGCCGACAACGGCGGTGCCGATGAGGACCGGCTTTGCAGTTGCTTTGAACGTGTTGCCCGCGCCGTCGGCGGATTCCAGGAAGTGCTTCGCTTTTTCGAAGTCCGTTTCAACGCCGAAATGCTTCCTGACGACTTCCTTGGCGTCCTGGCGGCTTTCAATCATGGAGAGTTCGTAGATAGATTGTGCGTTGTCCGAGACCGGACCGAAGCTGTCCACAGCGATCGTGACCGGACCCATGCCAAGGAAACCGAAGGCGACCAGTCCGAAGGCGAAGACCGGGGCGGCAAACAGAAACTCCCTCGGCATCAGACCCATAACCGAGCCGCTCTGGGAGACAAGATAGGCGATCAGCATCAGAACCAGGATGATCAGGCCTTCCCAGAAGGCGGAGAAGTTTCCGGCGACCAGACCGGAGAGGATATTCAGTGAAGCGCCCCCCTGTCGCGAAGCGTTGACGACTTCTTCACAGTGGCGGGACTTGGTGCTCGTAAAGATCTTTGTGAATTCAGGGATCAGCGCCCCGGCGATCGTCCCGCAGCTGATGATGATGGAAAGTGCCAACCAGACGGAAAGGGAACTGCCGACGATGGGCAGATCGCCCAGCAGCACATAGCTTGCGACAAAGGTGACGATGATGGAGACGCAGGAGGTGATCCAGACAAGGTTCGTCAGAGGTTGTTCAAAATCGAACTCCTCCCTGCCGGTAAAGAGAGACCGGCTAGCGGCATCGTTGACGAAGTAGGAGATGAGCGAGGTGATGACCATCAGGATGCGCATAGCGAAGATCCAGACGATCAGTTTACCCCCCATGGCTGGATTCGTGGCCATGGCCAGGGCCAGAAAGGCGATCAGAGCCACACCGGTAACGCCGTATGTCTCGAAGCCGTCCGCCGTGGGACCGACACTGTCGCCCGCATTGTCGCCCGTACAGTCCGCGATGACGCCCGGGTTCTTCGGATCGTCCTCCGGGAGATGGAAGATGATCTTCATGAGGTCAGAACCAATATCGGCGATTTTGGTGAAGATGCCACCGCAGATGCGCAGGGCGCTCGCGCCGAGGGATTCGCCGATGGCAAAACCGATGAAGCAGGGACCGGCCAGGTCTTTGGGGACGTAGGCAAGGATCAGGATCATGAAGAAGAGCTCGATGCTTACCAGCAACAGTCCGACGCTCATCCCGGAACGGAGGCAGATATTCACCATGCTTAAGGGATTGCCGCTCAGGGAGGCGAATGCGGCCCGGGAGTTGGCAACCGTATTGATCCGGATGCCGAACCAGGCCACTCCGTAAGAGCCCAGGATTCCCATAATGGAACAGAAGAGGATCATCGAGACCGCACCGATCGTGTTCCCCTGCAGTCCGACAAAATAATAGATAATACAGATGGCGATCAGTACCCACAGGCCGGCGAGGAATTTCCCCTGCTGGAACAGATACGTTTTGCAGGTCTCCCATATCGTATTGGAGACATCCAGCATGGCTTGATGGGCAGGCAGATTCTTCGTCTGGTTATACTGAAGCCAGCCGAAAATCATCCCAATTGCGCAGATGATCAGACCGACATTGAGTATCGTCAATCCTCCGAGAGAACCCCCGATGAAGCTGACCTGAGTCAGATCGGGGATCTTGATGTCCGCTTCACCCGCAAAAGCCAGAGGGGTCATCAGAAACAGGGAGATCACGAGAGAACACAACAGAGACCAGAGGCCGCGTATTCCGGTGCACATGATTCAATCCTCCTTGGTTAGTGTGGAATATTCCTTCCCATGATGCCGTTCCATAGCCGCCCGAATGCCCAAGGAAATGGTGTCGACCACCTCGTCACCCGCGATCTGGAGCAAGCGGGGTAGACAGGTCATCTCCTCTTCCGAAAAAGGCGACAGGACGTAGCCTTCGACCATCGACTTGCGTTCCGGTCTCCCGATGCCGAGCCTGACTCTGATGAAGTCCGTGCCGCCGAGATGATCAATTATGGAAATCAGCCCTTTATGCCCGCCATGACCTCCTCCTGCCTTCAAACGGACCGTCAGAAAAGGCAGGTCCAGGTCATCATGTACGACGATCACATCTTCCAGTTCAATCCGGTAATAGTCGGCAAGCCTTCTGACCGCAGTTCCGCTCAGATTCATGAATGTCTGAGGCTGCACGAGTATAACGGCGTTGCCGGCGATTTTCCCCTTTCCGACATGGGCATCAAAGATGGTCTGACTGATCGATATGTGATGTTGCAGCGCCAGTTGGTCCACGACCAGGAAACCCGCGTTATGCCGGTTAAATTGATACCGCACTCCCGGATTTCCCAATCCAACGACCAATTTCACACAAAACCCTCTCCCAAGGCCGTCCGTGCGACTCGGGAAGGTCTTCCCGTATCCGACGACCGGAGGTCATGTCAATCTTTGGCTTCCTCGGGTGCGGCCTCTTTACCCTCAGCAGGGGCCTCGGCTTCACCTTCAGCCGCTTCAGGCTGGGGCACGGAAACCTTCACGAAGGCGACGATCGCCACGCCGACATCACCCGGATCGAGAACTTCTATGCCTTCCGGAACTTTGATGTCCTGAACCTTGATCGAATTGCCGATATCCAGTCCGCTCACATCGATGTCGATGAACTCGGGCAGTGCTGAAGGCAGACAGGAAACCTTCAGATCCCGTTTCAGGTGCTGAAGCTCACCGCCGTTCTGGACGCCGATAGGGATGCCACTGAAATGGAGGGGGATATCGATCGTCAGTTTATGGTCCATGCGGATTTCATAAAAATCGGCATGCTGGAAGCGTCTGCTGACCGGTTCGATCTGAAGTTCCTTGATCAGAGAGAGCCTTTCCTTACGCTTCTCCCCTTCGATGAGCAGTTTGATAAAGATGTTTTCCTTCTTTGTCTTGATGATCTTCAAAAGATCGGCCGCATTGACCGACAGGTGAATGGCTTCCTCACCGCGGCCATAGAAAACGGCGGGGATCAATCCCTCTTGTCTGAAACGTCTGGCCGGCCCTTTGCCGGATTCTTTGCGGATACAGGCTTTTAATTCGGTCGCCTCCATGAAATTCCTCCTAAATGAATAATGAACTGACTGAGTCGTTATAATAGATTCTTCGAACAGCCTCGCTGAGGAGTCCCGAGACGGAAAGCACCTTGATGCGGCTGCAGGCGCTGGCTTTATCATGCAGGGGAATGGTGTCCGTCACGATGACCTCCTTGAGGTCTGATTGTTCTATCCTCTCGATCGCCGGTCCGGAAAGGACGGGATGGGTGCAGCAGACAGAGACCTCAACGGCCCCTTCCTCATAGAGCGCTTTGGCTGACTGGACGACCGTTCCGGCGGTATCAATCATATCATCCAGTATGATGACCCTCTTTTTCTTGACGTGGCCGATGATGTTCATCACCTGTGCCTCGTTCGGTCCTTCCCTGCGCTTGTCGATTATCGCCAAACTGGCTCCGAGTCTTTTGCCGAATGCCCGAGCCCGCTCCACACCCCCGGTATCCGGTGAAACGATTACGATATCGTCGCCATGATAGTTTTTCTTGATATAGTCGAGAAGCACCGGAGTGGCAAAAAGATTGTCAACGGGGATGTTGAAAAATCCCTGGATCTGACCGGCGTGGAGATCCATTGCCAGAACGCGATTGGCCCCCGCCTGGGTAATGAGATCGGCAACGAGTTTGGCCGTGATCGGTGCACGGGGCGCCACCTTCCGGTCCTGCCGGGCGTAACCGTAATAGGGGATGACGGCCGTGATACGGTCCGCAGATGACCGGCGTGCGGCATCAATCATGATGAGAAGTTCCATCAGTGTGACGTTCACCGGGGAACAGGTGGGTTGAATGATGAAGACATCCATGCCGCGGACGTTTTCGTTGATCTCCACCCGGGTTTCTCCGTCGGAAAATGCGGTGACATGCGCTTGTCCGAGGGAAATCCCCAAATTCTCGCTGATCTTACGGGCAAGCGCCACATTCGCATTTCCGGAAAAGATCCTTATTTTTTCTAGCATTTGATATCCTTCACTTCCAAACATTCATTGGCTGGGGCGGGAGGATTCGAACCTCCGAATGCAGGATCCAAATTCCTGTGTCTTACCGCTTGACGACGCCCCAATGGATGACAGGCAAGAAGTAATCAGGTTATGGGGGATCAGTTAAGAAATCCATGCCCCCTAACCTATTTCCTCACAGAGAGCGTGCCCCGACCACCGACCACCGATTCCCCTCTTTTTGGAGACGATGTTCCGCCTGCAGCGCGGATTCCTCATCGGTGAATACGCCGAAAACGGTCGGCCCGCTCCCCGACATCAGGGCGCCTCCGGCGCCGCTCGCGAGCAACAGGGACTTTATCTGCCCAAGAACGGGATGCAGTTTAAGTGTCACTTTCTCCAGATCGTTCGTGAGGGACCGGATGACCTCTCCTCCTGTATAAAAACGCGGAATGCTATAATTTATTCGCTCGTTTGTCAATCCTAAATTGAGTCCTTGATAAACAAATTTTGTCGACACTGCAAAGCCCGGATTGATCAGGACAAACCACAGGGGGGGCAGAGGGGCGGCCTCAATCAGGCAATCACCGATGCCGGATGCCCAGGCGGTGTTCCCGAAAATAAAAAAGGGGACATCCGCCCCTAATTTGGCACCGATTTCCAGCAGTTCCTTCCGGGTGAGCGGGCAGCCGGAGATTTCGTTCAGGGTCATCAGGGTTGTGGCGGCATCGGAACTGCCCCCTCCCAGCCCGGCGGCAATAGGGATCCTTTTTCGGATGGTGATTTCGATGTCCGGCTGGGTGGCGATCCGGGAATAAAAAGCGGCTGCGGCCCGGTAAACGATGTTGCTCTCATCCTCGGGAAGTGGGCTGTCCGGGCAATGGATGACGATCCGGTTCGGTCCGGGCGTGAAGGTCATCTCGTCGCAGAGGCTGATCCGCTGCATGAGGGAGAGGATGTCGTGGTAGCCATCCTCTCTTTTACGCAGAACACGAAGGTAAAGATTGATTTTGGCCGGTGCCGCCTTCGTGATCATTTATTTGTCATTTCCTTGACATATCGCATCCGGAGCTCATAGAGGATCCCGTCGAGCATCTCCTTTTCACGCTCATCGAGGTTGCCTTCGGTTTTCGTTTTGAGGATGCTCAGGATGTCTATGGTCTGCTTGGCGGCAGACAGATTACGCCGGCCCTCTTTGGTGACCGGATCGGGGAAGTCGCCGAAGTGATACATGGCGGTCGTGCTGAGCGAAAAGATGAAACTGGCAAAATTCATCTCGGGCAGGGGGGCCTCCTCTGTTTCGGGAGCTGCGGCCTCTTTCTGCGGAAGGTCGCTTTCTTCCTGCTTGGCCTCCGGTTTCGTTTCCTCCACCTTCACTTGTTCTTCCTTGCGTACGGAACCGGACTCGTCGAAATGACGCCGGTCTTTGATCACAAATCCTTTTTCTTTCTTCTCTTCTTCCATGAGACCTCCTTGCATCATAATCGATGACCGCCGGTCTCCCCTTGAAGGAAGAGAGGCCGGCGGCGAAACAGCGGAGCAGGGTTGCGCTTATATCGGCCGCATGCTTTTCAAACGGGCGATTCGCTCCTCAACAGGCGGATGGGTACTGAAGAGGTTCATCAGGGAACGTCCCGTCAGAGGATTAACGATAAACATATGGGCCGTGGACGGATTCGCTTCCAGAGGGATTGTCTGGGATGCCCGGGAAAGCTTTTCGAGGGCATTCGCCAGACCGTAGGGCTTACCCGAGACTTTCGCCCCACCCGCGTCGGCAAGGTATTCTCTGGAGCGGGAAATCGCCATCTGGATGATCGTCGCTGCAAGTGGAGCGAGAACGGCCATGAGGATCAGGCCGACAATGCCGCCGCCGCCCCCTTCTTCGTCGTCACGGCTTCCCCCGCCGAACATGGCGGCCCACTGGGCCATGTTGGCCAGCATGACGATCGCTCCGGCCAGCGTTGCGGCGATGGAGCCGATGAGGATGTCCTTCTGTTTGATATGGGTCAGTTCATGGGAGATGACCCCTTCCAGCTCATCCCGATTGAGGATCCGGAGGATCCCCTCGGTAACGGCCACGACCGCGTGGTGTTCATCACGGCCGGTGGCGAAGGCATTCGGGGCGTCTCCCGGTACGATATAAACCCGCGGCATGGGCAGGGAGGCCTTCATGGCTAGATTTTTCACGATGGCGTAAAGTTCCGGTGCCTCGCTCTCCGATACCGGCCGGGCATGATACATTTTCAGGACCAGTTTGTCCGAGAACCAGTAACTGCCGAAGTTCATCACCATGGCGATGATGAAAGCAATGACGACTCCCTGTTGACCTCCGAAGAAACCACCGATCAGCATGAGAAGTCCGGTAAGGGCGCCCAGCAGCAGCCCTGTTTTGATTGTGTTCATCTTTTCCCTCCTTAAGAGAATGGCCTGTTTCGGCCCATTTTAATCCACATCATTTTATCCACAGCGGCCGTTGGTGCAGCCGGTGCGGGAACGGTAGAATGGATATACATGGATCAGCGGGTGTGGAATACGATCTGCTCCCCGTCGCTGTCAATCACGATCCGGTCGCCCTCTGCAAAAGAGCCTTCCAGAATCTTCAGGGCCAGCACATCCAGGATCTGCTTCTGAAGCACCCGCTTGAGCGGCCTGGCGCCGTATACCGGGCTGTAGCCCTCATCGGCTATATATCCTTTGGCGGCTTCTGTCAATTCCAGGGACAGCTTTCTTTCCTCAAGGCGCTTCCGGATGAGCCCGAGCTGGATATCGATGATCCGTTCGATGTCTTCCCTGGCGAGTGAGCGGAAGATGACGATATCGTCGATCCTGTTGATGAACTCCGGCTTGAATGTCGCCCGCATGGCCTCCATTGTCCGCTCCCTCCTCTGGTCGTCGCCGAGCGAAGGATCCTGGAGCCACTGGCTGCCGATGTTGGAGGTCATGACGGCAATCGTGTTCTTGAAGTCCACCGTCCGGCCGCTGTGGAT
>JAMDBG010000135.1 GCA_023487865.1 Deltaproteobacteria bacterium
AAAGATTTTTTTGCATATCATCCCCAATCCTCTGTATAATAACGCCGCTGGGAGTCCATATTTCAGGCGCCTTGTCGGAAAAAGGGGGGAATCGGCATGCTGCACATCAGCGGGGGAAGAAACAAAATTTTACTAGGGAGGTAAAGGGAACATGTCAAAACCATTCAAAGGATCGATGACGGAGAAGAATCTGCTGGCCGCCTTCGCCGGTGAATCCCAGGCGCGGAACCGGTATACCTATTTTGCGAGCGCGGCCCGGAAGGAGGGGTATGAACAGATCGCCAAGATCTTTATCGAGACGGCGGAAAACGAAAAAGAGCATGCCAAAGTGTTCTTCAAGCATCTGAAGGGGGGCGAGGCGGTGATCACTGCAGGTTATCCCGCCGGCATGATCGGAAAGACAAAAGAGAATCTCGAGGCCGCGGCGGCCGGGGAGAACATGGAGTGGACAACCCTCTATGCCAACTTTGCCAAGGAGGCCAAAAAAGAGGGATTCCCCGAGGTGGCCCGGTCCTTCGAACAGATTTCCAAGGTGGAGCAGTTCCATGAATCCCGTTATCGGAAACTGATCAGCAACGTCACGAAGAAAGAGGTCTTCAAGAAGAATAAGGCGGTGAAGTGGCACTGCCTCAACTGCGGCTACATCTTCGAAGGCGTCAAAGCGCCGAAGCTCTGTCCGGCCTGCCTGCACCCCCAGTCTTACTACGAGCTCCTGGCCGCAAATTATTAACAGCCGCGGGGTCAGGCCGCATAGACAGACCATCCGCGGCCTGACCCCTTTTATAGAACCTTTCCGTTCCGATTTTCCGGTATCTGTTCCCACCGTTCAACCCCTCCTTCGACGATCGTGAAAAGGGGATGGGGTTCCGGTTCGCCGACAGCCGTCAGTGTCTTGCATGCCAAGGGATCGCGGACGAGAAGTTTCTTAAGCAGGTGCGTCCGTTCGTAGCGGAGCTGGCCGCGTGTCACGGGGATAGGACGTTTTGAGCGGCGGCGGCCGATCTTGATTGCAGCGAACCGATAGCCGCGTCCCGCCGCCTCCCGGCAGACCGCCTCCAGGTAAGCGGCGATCGCCGCTTCAGGATCGGGCTGATTCCGGAAACGGACCAACTGCGGGTGAAACCGGTAACCCCGGGTCCCCCCCCGCAGGACGGCTTGGGCCAGCAGCGCCTCCCTCCAGAGGGCGACAAGCCCTGCCCGATCCAGGTATCGCGGATGCAAACTCCAAAGACGCATTACCGGAAGACAATCCCTCCCTGTGATTTTTCGAGAAAATACGGTCATTCAGGGCCCGATTCACCGTGCCGACTCTTCGTTCGCCTGGTTTCCGATCCGGCGGCGCCTCACGGGACCTTTTCGAGGAGGTTGCGGATCGCTTCTGTCCGCTCCAGTTCCGCAAGCCAGAGTTCGGGAATGGCGGACTCCCCCAGGTGCGCCCCCAGCAGCATCCCCACGGCCATTCCCCGTGCGGCGGAATCGCCGCCGGCCATGACGTTCTGGACGAGGGCCTCTTTGAGATCGTCTTCATAGCGGGCGACGAGCTGGATGACGCTGGGGAAGGCCTCGGGCGTGTGGCAGCTCTGCCCCAAGCAGCCGACGCCTATGACTCCCTCTTCCCCTTTGAGGACCACACCCTCCTTGACCCAGCGGGCGAGCGGCGTTCCGGTAAAGCGCTCCCCGGCCACGGTGGCGAGGGCCGATAGGGGGGATTCGCCCCCAAGTATACGAAGGGCTGCGCGCGCGAAGAGTTCCGCTGCGTCGATCGTCAACGGATCTCCGTGGGTCATGGCCGTCTGTGCTCTTGCCGCGGCGACGAGGGCTCCGGGGTCATCCCGCAGGCAGAAGACGAGGGGGGCGATCCGTGCCGCGCCCGCCAGATCATTGGAGGGGGAGGCGGACGCTTCGGGTCCCGCGCCGTCGGCGAAATTCTTCAGGGTCCCCTTCGTTGCCCCGTCGTAATAGCCCGTGTATGCGGCGAAGAGCCCCCGCCAGCGCTCCGCGAAATCCGCCAGGTCGAAGGTCTTCCGGTCGGCGAGCGACTGGAGGAGGACGTAGGCCTGATCGCCGTAATGGGTGAACTGGCCTTTGCGTTTCGTGGGGTGGTAAGAGTCCGGCTTCGGCGTGAGGAATCTCTCCACCCGGCCGAACTCGCGGACGATGCGCTTTGCATCATAGATCCAGTGGACGCCGAGCGCCAGAGAATCCCCCACGAACGAGGCCAGAACCATCGCTTTGGCCTTTTGTCTCATAACGTTCCTCCCAAAGACTATTTTTCGCCGATGAGCGGCAGGGTCCGGTCGATGTGGAAGAAGACCAAAAACTTGGACTCCTCTGCGTATTTTCCTTCCACCTCCGGGTACTTGCGCCTCCTGATCTGCGGGATGAGGGGGCTGTCCTTCTCCTCTTTCGTCTTTGTCAGGTAGAGTCTACGACCCCGATAGCCGTCCTCCTCCTTGAAGAGGTAGAGGGCATGGGGATTGGACTGGAGATTCAGATGGCTCAGCCGGTCCGACATGATCAAGGCGATATTCGCCTCATCGATCACATGGGGCCGTGCATAGATTGCCGCATTGACGAGGCCTTCCCGGTCCGCAGTCGCGAGGACTCCCACGCCTTTGGTGCTTTCGAAATATTCATTCAGTGCCATGGCTTTGTCTCCTTTCATTTTCAGTATGCAGGAAAGTGGCATCACTTGTCAGCAAAATTTCATTTTTCGCCGCCGGACACCCCGGCGGCGTTCATCTCTGCCCGGCGGTTTCCAGCTGCTTGATCCCCAGGGAGCAGGTGAAGGTCAGGAGGAAATAGAGGGCCGTGACGGTGATCCAGACCTCGAAGGTGAGGTAGGTGGCGGACATCAGTTCCAGCCCCTGGAAGGTGAGCTCCGGGATGGAGATCACCGAGACGATGGCGGAGTCTTTGATCGTCGAGATGAGCTGGCCTGCGAGCGCCGGCAGGATTCTCTGGAGAGCTTGAGGCAGAATCACGAAGCGCAGCTGCTGCCGCCGGGAAAGTCCCAAGGTGTGGGCGGCCTCCCATTGGCCCTTCTCGATCGACTGGATGCCGGCCCGTACGATCTCGGTGATATAAGCCGCCTCATACAGGACCAGAGTCGCAAGCCCCGCGAAAAAGCCGGAGAGGCGCGCCGGGGGGGCGAAGAGAAACGCCAGGAACTCCTGCACCGCCGGTGGGGCCGTGCGGACGAGCTGTTCCGCACCGAAGAGGGCCATAATCCTCTCGCCGACGAAGAAATAGACGATAAACACGAGGACCAGCGGCGGTAGATTCCTGACGATTTCGACATAGCTCCCGGCGATCAGGCGATAGAAGAGACTGTGGCTCACCCTGAAGAGCCCCATGAGGGTCCCCAGAAAGGCGGCGAGCACCGTCGCCCAGAGACTCAGCTTGACCGTCGTCAGGAATCCCTGCATGAGCGTGCCCGCAGCCCAGTGTGCCCCGTCCACGCGGACAAGGTACTGGAGAATCACCGGCCACTGCCAGTTGTATCTCATCTCCACCCCGACGCGGCGGACGATAAAGGCCACCGCGGCCAGGATCAGAGCGACGAGCACGGCATCGAGTAAGGTGAAGCGAATCTTCTTAATCGTCAAAGGGGCCTCTACTTGATCAGCTTTTCCCAGTCCTTTGTCTCAAACCAGTAATGTTTTCGGTCTTTGAGCCACCCCTCCGCCTCCACGATCCGGATCCAGTTGTCCAGGAAGTTCAGGCTGTCAAAATCCCCTTTCCGGATGGCGAAGCCGATCGGTTCCCGCGTGAAGACCTCCTTCAACGGGAGGAAGAGCCGGTCGGGATTGGCAATCGCCTGGAAAGCCGGAAGCGGCGCGGAGGCGATGACGGCGTGAATCCTGCCCAGGAGAAGCTCCTGAATTGCCTGGGATTCGTCGTCGAACAGGCGGAGTTTCGCCTTCGGCATGAACTGCTTGGCGGCGGCTGCGGCGGTCGTCCCCGTCCGGGAGGCGATGGTGACGCCCGGATTGTTGAAATCGCTCAGCTTTTTGAAGCCTCCGGCGAGCTTCTTGTGGGCGACGATGGACATCCCGGTGTAATCATAGGGGATCGAGAAGTTCACCTTCAGGTTTCTCTCCGGCCGGATTCCCATCCCTCCGATGATGATATCGAACTTCCCCGTCAGGAGAGAGGGGATGATCCCCGACCATTTCGTCGGGATGAACTCCGCCTTGACCCCCATGTCCTGGGCGAGTCGGTTGGCCACGTCGATCTCGAAGCCGACGAAGTTTCCGGATTTGTCCTGCATCGCCCAGGGGACGAAGGTGGACATGCCGACCCGCAGGACGCCCCCTTTCCGTACCTGCCCCA
>JAMDBG010000179.1 GCA_023487865.1 Deltaproteobacteria bacterium
CTGATGGGCGCATTGGGCTACCTGATGCGGAAACGGGCCTATGACGCCGCACCGCTCCTGCTGGCACTGGTGATCGGCCCGAAAATGGAGGTCGCTTTCCGCCAGTCGCTGATCATGCCCGGGTTCTTCTTGGCCTGATCCAGGAATTCCTTCAGGGTTTTCCAGGGGGCTTCCGACCGGACCAGGAACATGGACGGATCGCTGACGATGTTGATGACTGGATCGAAGCTCTGGTACGTGAAGGCCGTTTTCACTGCATGCGGCAGAATCGTCAGCGGCGTCACCGCTGCCGTCAGCGTGTATCCGTCGGGCTTGGCCTGGGCGCCCTCCGTATACCCCACGGCGCCGCCCCCGCCGGCCCGGTTGACGATCACTATAGCCTTGCCGAGATGTTTTTGCGAAGCGGCGGCGACGGCCCGAAAAACGAGATCCGTCGCCCCGCCGGGCGCCCAGGGGATAATGATCGAGACTTCCTTCTCGGGAAAATCCGCCGCCTGGATGGGGAGTGGTGCAATGCATGCCAAAACGACAGCCAAGACGCAAAACATTTTTTTCAGCATAACAAAACCTCCTTTTCTCAATCGGTTGTCCGCCGGTCGGTCGACCGGCCGTCCCATGGTTTGGTTACCCTGCCCCCCCTTCATTCCGAGCGCCTGCGCCCAATGTTCTGATGATGAACCGAAGCGCCGGCAGAGCGAGAAAAAGAACTGTCGCCAGCAGAAACGTCAGCGACACGGGGCGCTCGAAGAAGACCCCGAAATTCCCGTGCGAAAGCATCAGCGACTGGCGGAAAGCGACCTCCATTTTCGGGCCGATCACCAGTGCCAGCAGGAGCGGTGCGGCGTCATAGGCCCGTTTCCGCATCAGGTAGCCCAATGCGCCCATCAGGAGCATCAGCCAGATGTCGTTTACAGAGTTGTTGACCGTGTACATCCCCGTCAGGCAGAACAGCATCACGAGCGGCAGGAGGACCTTCTTCGGGATCCTCAGGATGCTTGCGAAAAAGGGAACGAACGGGAGGTTGAGCAGCAGGAGGATGAAATTGCCGATGTACATGCTCGCGATAACCCCCCAGAAGACGTCGGGATGTTCGCTGATCATCATCGGTCCCGGCACCACGCCGTGGATCATCAATGCCCCCAGGAGGATGGCGGTCGGCGGGGCGAAGGGGATCCCCAGGACGAACAGGGGGATGAACGCCGACTGGCAGGCGGCGTTGTTCGCCGCTTCGGGACCGGCGACTCCCTCGATCACACCCGTGCCGAAGGCGTCCGGGTGTTTGGAGATCCGCTTTTCCGTCATATAGGACGCATAGGTGGCGATGACGGGGGCCGGTCCGGGGATCAGGCCCACGCCGAATCCAATCCCCGCCCCGCGGAGCATTGCGCCAATCGATTGTTTCAGATCCTGAAGCGAAGGGTAGAGGTCGCGAAAACGCGGGACGATCACGCTCTGCTCCAGTTGATCCAGCGGTTGATCGACGTTGGCAAGGACCTCGGCAATCCCGAAGAGTCCGATGGCGACGGCGACGAACTCGATCCCGCTGAGCAGATAGGTCGTGTCGAAGGTGAACCGGTATTCCCCCGTGACGGGGTCGAGCCCCACCGCCCCGATGATGAGCCCGATGACGGCCATCATCAGGGATTTGATCAGCGACCCCCCGGTCACGTTGCTCAGGACGATGAACCCGCAGATCATCAGGGAAAAATACTCGGGGGGACCGAAGGCGAGCGCGGCCTGGGCCAGGGGCGGCGCCAGGAACACCATGCCAAAGATCCCCAGGGTCCCGGCGGTGAACGAACCGATGGCGCAGATGGCCAAGGCCGGACCGGCCCTCCCTTTCCGGGCCATCTGGTAGCCGTCGATGCAGGTGATCACCGAGGCGGTCTCTCCGGGGACGTTCAGGAGAATGGAGGTGGTGGAACCGCCGTACATCGCCCCATAGTAAATGCCGCAGAGCATGATGATGGCCGACGTGGGGTTGAGACCGAATGTCACCGGGATGAGGAGAGCGATCCCGGCGATCGGCCCGAGGCCCGGAAGGATGCCGACCATCGTTCCCGCAACAGCCCCGAGGAGGCAGTACAGGAGATTCATGAGCGTGGCGGCGATTCCGAAGCCGCTCATCAGTTGTTGGATGGATTCAACCATTCCCTCCTCCTACAGGCCGATCAGCCCCTTCGGCAGGGGGATCTTGAGGAATTGAACGAACAGAAGATAGGAACCCGCCGCGGCCAGGAGCGGCAGGGCCACCAGGAGCACCGGTCGCCTGATGCCGAGAATCCGCAGCAGGAGCAGCATCAGGAGAAACGCGGTGAGCGGATACCCCAGGATGTTGAGACCAAGGACACCGAGCGCCGAGGCGCCGAAAAACAGCAGCATCTGCCCGGCGGCACGGGGGGCCGGACCCGCGGTCTGCCCGGGATGCCCTTTCGCATCCCTTTGCAGCAGGAGGTTGGCCAGATAGAGAAGGGCCAGGAGCATCAGAATGATCCCCAGGCAGAGGGGAAAGAGACCCGAACCCGCCATCCGGAACGTACCGATCGGCATCCGCAGGGAAAGGACAACCGTCACTCCTCCGCAGAGGAACAGAACGGCCCCCTCGATCAGCTCATCTCGTCTCATCTTCGTCTCCCCGTCAATCTTTTCCAAATGTCAGATTCGGAAGCCATAAAGCCAAATCCGGCCAGAAAACGACCAATACCACCACCACGACAACAGACAGCATAAGCAACCAGCCTTCCCTGACAAAATCCCAGAGCGTGCACCTGAATATGGTGCAGACGATATAGAGGACAGCCCCCTCCGGCGGGGTCAACAATCCCAGGGTCAGGGTGAGCACCATGATGATCCCGAAGTGCACCAGATCGATATTCAGCTCCTGAGCGACCGGGGTGAGAATGGCGGTCAGCATCAGGATCAGCACCGTGGAGTCCATGAACGTTCCGGCAAAGAGCAAAAAAGCGATGATGATCAGCATGACGATCCAGGGGGTGTCGGAAATCCCCAGCATGAATTCGGCCAGCTTTTGCGGTATCTGATCCCAGATGATGCCGTAACTGAAGGTCGCCGACAAAGCGATGAGCAGCATGATCATTCCCATATCGACTACAGTGCTCTCCAGTGTTTGGATCATTTTCTTCCAAGAAAACTGCCTGTAGACGATGGCGCCGATGACAATGGCGTATACGCACGCGAAAGCGCCTGCTTCGGAGGGGGTAAACATGCCGAATCTCAGTCCGGCGATCAGGATGACCGGGAAAAGGAAAGCCCAGATGCAATCGACAAAAGTTTTCGCAATCTCCTTCAGGGATGCCCGCGTTTCTCTTTCGGGCAGATAGCCCTTCTGCCTGGCCCTCAACCCTACCGCACCCATCAGGAATACCGTCATTAAAAGGCCGGGGATCATCCCCGCCGCAAATAACCGCCCGATGGAAACTTCGGCGATGCTGCCGTATAAAACCAGTCCGATGCCGGGGGGGATCATCGTCGTGATCAACGAGCTGCAACCGATGACCGATGCCGAGAATCCTCCGGAATAGCCCTGTTTGGCCATGCCCGGTCCCAGGATGCGCGAGAGCATGGTCGCGTCACCGATCGCCGAACTGGTGATACCGCCCAGCGATGCAGCGATCACCATGTTGCTCTGCGCGGTCCCCCCGCGCATATGCCCCGTGAGAATGGATGCCAGTCTCATGACCCGTTCGGTAAGACCGGTCTCGTTGAGCAGGTTGCCGGCCAGAACGAACAAGGGAATGGCCAGCAGAAGGAAGTTTTGTGTTTGGGAGAGCACCTGTTGAATGGGCATGGTCAATGGCAATGTGGGCTGCTGCAGAAAGAAGGCAATGCCGGAAATACCAAAGGCAAAGGCGACCGGCATTCCCATGAGCATAAAGAGAAAAAACAGGATCAACACCAACGTCATTTTATAACCTCCCTGCCATCAATCACCATAAGACTCGGTTTCAGATGATTTCACCACTAATACCTTCACTTTTCACGATCGATTCACCCGTCTCTATCGCGCGCCAGAACACTTTGATTTTCAAGATTGCCGTGATCAACATCAGAGCGCAGCCAATCGGCACGCTGAGCGTAACCCAGGAATAACTGAAACCCGGAATCCCCTGAAAGGCCCTGAATCGGGTCGTGTAGGAAAGGGGCAAGCCATATCCGATCATGCCCACTAAAAAAACAGCAATGATGCCATAATTGGTTATTTTGAGATAAAGCTGGGCTTTCGGGGAGAGCCTGCTGCTGACCACTTCAATGCAGAATAGTCTATCCAATCGCATCGCGGCATCGGCGCCCAGAAAAACCGTCCAGGCAAAAAGGAATGTCGCCGCATCGATGGCCCAGTTCAAGGGATAATGCAAGGATCGCGCTACCGCCGCAACAAATACCAATAACGAAAGAAGCCCCAGTGAGTATTGGGCGATTTGCATCTCTTGCCTGCAGATGAACTCGTATAATTTTTTCATCATTCACCCTCGTAGATCCTGCAGCCTCGAAACCTCGTTCCTGCAGACGTGTGCATCATCCGGCCCGGCCTCTTAGCTTCGGAAGAGGCCGGGCCGGAGATCGTCAACCGCATCGACAGCGATCCTACTTTCTGCCCATTTCCTTGTAGACCTTGTTCTTCGCATCGGTGATCTTCAGGACCTCGTAGGCCTTCTCTCCGGCCTTCTTGAAAGCCGCGATGTCGATGCCCTCGACCGCCACCATCCCCTTGGCGAGCAACTGCTTCTTGACCTCCTTTTCGGACGCCAGGATCTTCTTGGAGGTGTCCAGTCCTGCCTTGTCGCACTCCTCGACGAGGATCTTCTGGTAGTCGGCCGGCAGGCTGTTGAAGTATTTTGCGCTCATCACCTCGAAGTTGATCAGCATGATATGCCCGGTTTCGCTGGCGTATTTGAGGACCTCGTAGAAGCGGCCGGCAGGGATGTTGTTATAGACGAGTTCCACCCCTTCGATCGCCTTTTGCTGAATCGCCGGATACATATCTCCAAAGGCCATAGCGACCGGCGTTGCGCCGAGAGCCCGAACAGACTCCTGCCAGATGGGGGCTGGCGGCGTCCGGATGCGCATCCCCTTTAAGTCCTCCGGTTTCTTGATGGGCTTGTTTGTGAAGAAATGGCGGTAACCCTGGACCCAAGTGAAGGAGAGGACTTTCAGGCCGAATTTACTGGCCAATTCATCCGTCCAGGCCTTGACCGTCGGGGTATTCTTGATTTTGATCACCTCCTCAAGGGTGGTCGCAAAATAGGGGCCGTTCATCACGGCAATCCCAGGAACATAATTCCCGAGCCGGGCGGAGTCGGTATTCTGCCCCACATTCGCCCCCTGCCGCATCTGCTCGATGATGTCCTCTTCGACGCCGAGCTGTGCGCTGTGGAAGACCTCGACCTTCAGGCCGCCCTTTGTTCTTGCATCGACGGCCTTGGCCCAGTTGTTGAACCCCTGGTGATAAGGCTCCTTCGCACCCAAGACATGGTTGAATTTCAAGACGTACTTCTGCTGACCGAATGCGGGAAAAGTGATGACGAAAGGTAAAATCAGAAACACAGCCAATAAGACAAAAACGGTTTTCCAGCTTTTCATATCAACCCTCCTCCTTGGTTAATCGCCCTTCACAATGGTCAGGGCGTCAAAAACAATGAGACGGGCGGAACGATATCCGCCTTTCGCTTTACTCGGGATCCTACACCGTCCTTCAGGACGGTGACAGTGCGAGAGGATTAATGAAGTTTCCAGGAAATAACGACTTTACGAAAGGCTGACCGTATGCGTTCCACCTTTCTTCGTGACCTTTTCGAACAGGCAATCGCGAGGGGTGTCTTTGTATCTCTCACCGATGTCCGCTTGTTTCGCATTACGAAACCTTGTTTCTCATTTTATCCAATGGAAAGCAGATGTCAAGATTTATTTTCAGACTTTTTTCGATCATGGGGATGATGGCGGATTCCGGTCCGTGGCCGGACTTCAGAAGCGGCCGGTGATCCGGTCAGGGGGGCAGGTTTGGGCCGGCGGGATTTGCGGAGCGCGTTCCTAAGTCAATCCATGAGTGCGCCACCGTTGACGTCGAGGATTTCCCCCGTGATGAAAGAGGCGGCAGCGGAGGCGAGGAAGAGAACGGCCTCGGCTACGTCCCGGGGCTGCCCGAGACGGCCGAGGGGAATGGCGGCGATGATCTCCCTCCGTCTTTCCTCGGACCACTGGGCGCTCATCTCGGTCTCGATGGCGTGGGGGGCGACGGCATTGACACGGATGCCGTACGGGGCCAGCTGCCGGGCCAGGGTTTTCATCAACGCATCCCCGCCGGCCTTGGAAGGTCCATACCCGGGGGCGGAGGTGATGTCACCCAGCTTGCCGGAAATGGAGGAGACATTTACGATTTTCCCGCCGCCCTGCCTTTTCATGGTCTCCACCACGGCCTTGGAGCAGTTGAAGGTCCCCTTGAGATTGATGGCGATGACCCGGTCCCAGTCCTCCTCCGTCACCGTCTCGATCGTTCCCCTGCGGATGATGCCGGCGTTGTTGACCAGGACATCTATCCTGCCGAAGGCCTTCAGAATCCGATCCACCATCCCCTGCACATCGGAGCTTTTCGAAATGTCGCAGGGGACGGTGAGGGCCTGACCTCCCCCTTTTCCGACCTCTTCGTGAAGCCTTTCCAGGTGTTCCCCATCGATATCCACGAGGGCGACCCTGGCGCCCTCCCCGGCAAAGGCCAGGGCAATGGCCCGGCCGATCCCTCTGGCGGCCCCCGTGACGACCGCCACCTGATCCTTGAATCTCATCTTTTCCCTCGCGTTTCTCCCGGTCTGGTCCCTTTGCCCTGCCGATATACGATTGATTGATAAGGACTTTCTTCCTACGGAGTGAGGATAAGAAAAGCGGCGGGGCATGTCAAGGATATTTTCCCAAGGCAGAATTTCATTGACATGAAAACCCGATCTACTTAAACTGCCCTCGGTAAGAAAGCAGTGTCCCGGCGGCTCGGATCAAGTTGCCACTGAACGCGGAGCAGCCGTGTATCCAAACCGTTCCGGGCCGACGGCGATTCCGTGCAGGCACAAACACAGCGTCAATTCTATCGAAGACCCGACCACCTTGGCATCAGGAAGTAAAGGCATCGCGAAACATCGATGGGGCACGGGATTCATGAATTCACTCGCCAGGCAGATGAAGATATTCACGCCCTTGCTCCAGGGGCTTCTGGTATGCGCAGCGCTCGCTGCCGGCGCCGACAAAGCCTTCGGAGAAAAATCAGGATCCGACTTCTCTCCCCGTGACCGAAAATTGATTGTTTCGATCCTGCGAACCCTGGGTCCACTCATTAAAGACAGGCAAACAGCAGGCAGAGCGCCTCTGCTCCGCTGGTCGGAACTTGCCCATTCGCTGAACAACAAGCAGCGCCTCATCATAAGAAACCTCCGCCAGTACAGCGGAGCGGCCGGCGACGATGAAGACCCCTCCCGGCAACCGCTGGTCCGTTTGGACGACCAGTACATCCGCACAAATGGGCAGGCAACGGCCATCCCTCCGCAGTATGTCACCCCAGCGGTTTACGACGCCTACACCCGAATGAGTCAAGACATGCAAAAAGATCTCGGCACCGCCTTGAGAATAGAATCCGGCTATCGCAGCCCTGCTTACCAGCTCTACCTGTTTCTCTCCCACCTGCCCCGGTACCGGTTCAATATAGCCAAGACCAGCCGCCATGTCGCACTGCCCGGACGGAGTGAACACGGGTCGCTGCACCATTTGGCGATTGATTTGATCAACGCCGAGGGCATCAATGGTGACGACAATCCCAGAAATTTCAGTGTGCTGCCGGAATACCGCTGGATGACTCTCCATGCGAAAGAGTATGGTTTTGGACTTTCCTTCCAGGAACCCACAATCGACAGTGCCTTCGAACCCTGGCACTGGCGGCATCGTCAATAATCAAAATGGGTTTCGGCCGAAAAGGGAACGCGGGTCGGACTGGGCAAAGTATAGGCGCACTCTGCGCCCAGCCCTCCTCCCGGCCGGACCTTTCGGAACAGCCGCTGGAAGGTGCGGCGAAAGGAATAGCAGGGGTTCGAGATTTTCAGGGGCTCACTCAGATGTTGAAGCGGAAGTTGATGATATCGCCGTCCTTGACGATGTACTCCTTGCCCTCGAGCCGGAGCTTTCCCGCCGCCTTCGCGCCGGCATGGGTGCCGCCGCAGGCGATGAACTCATCGTAGGCGATCACCTCGGCCTTGATGAAACCTCGCTCGAAATCATTGTGGATCACCGCCGCGGCCCGGGGGGCCTTGCACCCGGCCTGGATGATCCAGGCCTTGACCTCGTCCTCGCCGACGGTAAAGTAGGCGATCCGGCCCAGAAGCGTGAATGATGCCCGGATGACCCGTCCGAAGGCGGCCTCCGCGATGCCGAGCGACTCCAAAAATTCCTTCCGTTCCCCCTCCGGGAGCGCCATCAGCTCCGCCTCGATGGCGCAGCAGATCCCGATCACCGGGACCGAAAGCCTCGCTTCCTTTGCAAAGACATCGGCGATGGCCGGGTTCTCTTCAGGGGTGTTGATCACGACCAGCTCGGGACGGATCGTCCAGAAGGAAAAGCTCCGGATCCCGTGGCGCTCGTCTTCGGTCAGGACAAGCTCCCGGAGGGGTTTGCCTCCCTCGAGCTGCTCCTTCAGGCGGGGGAGCACCTGCGTGTGGAGGAGATCCTGGGGCGTCATGGGCTTCTTCGCCATCCGCGCCAGGCGCTCCAGGCGGTTTTCGACGATCATCAGATCCGCCAGGATCAGCTCGTCCTCGAGCTTCCGGTAACGGTTCAGTATCTCCGCAACATCGGACGCGGTAAAGGCGTCGACGACATGGAGGAGGCCCTCGGCGCCGGAGAGACTCTGGCGGACGGCGTCCCAGGCCTTCTCCCCGACGGCGTTGACGTCGCTGAAGGGGACCTTCGCCGGCGAGGCCTTCACCGGCTTATAGATCTCCACCAGACGGTCGAACCGGGCGTCCGGCACGGTGGCCAGGCCCCGGACGCAGGTCTCCCCGTGCATCTCCCGGCTCCGGACACCGGTCATGATCTCGAACAGGGTGCTCTTCCCGCTCTGCGGAAGCCCTAGGATACCTATTTCCATTGTTTACACCTTTTTACAACCGAACCATCCGTTCCCGGAAGCGCGATTGGAGATTTTTTCGGGGCCTCCTGCCTCCGCAGCGGAGCGCCCGTTACGGAAAATAGGGACAGCGCCCTATTTTCCCTATTTTCTATTTTACCCTATTTTACCGTAGGAAAATAAGGGCGCTGTCCCAAATTTTCCGTTTTGCGCAGCGAGGAGGTGCAGGGTCGAAAAAATGTCTTGAGCGCGGAGGGAATGGTTGGTTCCCCTCTCACGCGAAGGCCTTCTCGATCCTGACCATCGCCTCTTCCAGGCGGGCATCGGGGACGGTGAGTGAAATCCGGATGAACCCCTCGCCGTACTGGCCGTAAGCAGTTCCGGCCGCCACGACCACGGCGGCCTTTTCGAAGAGCCGGTTCGTGAAATCGATGGAGCTCATCCCCTTGGGCGCCGGGACCCAGAGATAAAAGGTCCCCTTCGGCGGATTGAATGCGATTCCGATCTTGGCCAGGGTCTTGAGGACCCTCTCCCGTCTGCGGGCGTAGATGGCGAGCATATGGTCGATGTTCCCCGTCTCGTGGCGGAGCGCGTGGATCCCCGCGTACTGGATGGCGTTGAAGATCCCCGAGTCGGTATTCTCCTTCACCTTGCTGATCGCGGCAATGAGTTCCGGATTTCCCAGGGCCATGCCGATCCGCCAGCCCGTCATGTTGTAAGGTTTGGAAAGGGAATTGAGTTCGACCCCCACGTCCTTCGCCCCCCTGGTCGACAGGAAGCTGAGCCGCTCCTGGCCGGCAAAGACGACCTCGCTGTAAGGGTTGTCGTAGCAGATGGCGATGTTGTTCGCCTTCGCGAAGGCGACGAGCCGGTCGAAGAACTCCCGGGTTGCACAGGCGCCGGTCGGATTGTTCGGGTAGTTGAGGAACATCCCGGTCGCCTTCTTCAGGACATCCGCGGGGATCTCCTCGAAAACGGGAAGATAGCCATTCTCCGGACGGATCGGGACGTTGTAGGGTATCCCGCCCCCCATCAGGATGCTCGCCCGGTAGGCGGGATAGCCGGGATCGGTCATCAGGACGACGTCGCCGGGGTTGACCCGCGCCATGACGAAGTGGTGGCAGCCCTCCTTGGAACCGATGAGGCCCAGGACCTCCGTCGCCGGGTTCAGCGTCACGCCGTAGCGGATCCTGTACCAGCGGGCGACCTCCTCGCGGAAGGCGAACATCCCTTTCTCCTCGTCCGTCGGATAGCGGTGGTTCTCCGGATCGCGGGCCGTCCGGGCGAGCTCCGCGATGATCGAATCGGGCGTCGGTTCCACCGGATCGCCGATCGCAAGGCTGATGACGTCCACACCGTCGGCCTTGGCCTTGGCGATCTTCTTGCGCAACTCCATGAACAGGTAAGGGGGTATCTTCGTCAAACGCTCCGCAATCTGCATCTTTCTTACTTTCTCCTTTCAGCCATTATACCTCACACCTGACAAGGCGTGACGATCTTTCCCGGGAAGCGCGAATCGATATTTTTCCGGGGCACCCTGCCTCCGCAGCGGAGCGCCCGTTACGGAAAATAGGGCGCTGTCCCTATTTTCCTATTTTCCGTTTTGCGAAGCGGGGAGAGGTGCAGGGTCGGAAAAAGATCTTGAGCGCCACGGGAGTTGATCGTCAAGGCCTTTCACCTATCCTTCCAGGCTTCGTCCCAGAGCGTGCCTTGATAGACCACTTTGGCCTTTCCTTCAAGATAAACCTTTGCGAAGCCGTCCGGCGTCATTTCAAAGTAAATCCGGAGCAGCTCGCCGCCCTGCACACGGACATCCACCGGGGATTCCACCATTTCCTTCCGGGCGGCGATCAGGGCCGCGGCGACCGAGCCGGTCCCGCAGGCCAATGTCTCGTCCTCCACGCCGCGCTCGTAAGTCCGGACGCGGAGTGTGTGGTTGTCGACGACCGTGACGAAATTGGCATTCGTCCCCGCGGGCTGGTAGTGCTCATGGTAGCGGATCGCCCGGCCGGTGTTGAACACATCGAAGCCGTCCGGATCGCGGACAAAATGGACGACATGAGGAACACCGGTATTGATGCTGTGGACGAACAGCATCTGGTTTTCGATCTGGATCTGGTCATTCATGACCAGATCGTGCGGATCGGTCAGACGGAGCTTGACGACATCCCCCCGCACCTCGGCGTCGATGATCCCGGCGACTGTCTCGAAGGACATCCGCTCCCCGGCGATCCCCTTGAGATAGGCAAAACGGGCAGCGCAGCGGCCGCCGTTCCCGCACATCTCCACCTCCGAGCCGTCGGCGTTGAAGAACCGCCACCGGAAGTCCACGCGGTCGGAGGATTCGATGATGATCAGTCCGTCCGCCCCGACGGAGACCTTCCGCTCGCAGACGCTCTTGACGAATTCAACGACGTCTCCCACGGCGAGCGTCCCCTTCCGGTTGTCGATCAGGATGAAGTCGTTGCCGCTTCCGCTCATCTTGAAAAATTCAATCATCACTTCTCCTCACTTGGCCCATGCGTCCCAAACGGGCCGCGAAACGGGTGTCATAGTACCATTTTCCCGCCCGTTTTGACACCATTTTCTAAAAAGCGCCGCCGGCATTCATTCCAGGTAACAGACGGCCCGCTGGGTCTGCGGATCGGCCACGACATGGGCATGGAGCCCCCCCGTCGCCGCTGGCAGATCGAAGACGCGGATGATCTCCCGGAACCGCTCCGCGTCCGGCAGGAGGTCCGTCAGGACATTCGGAAGTTTCTCGAAGAGAGCGCCGTTGAACTCCGCCTCCTGGTCGCCCGGATAGACGGGCAGGTAGATGATCTGCGCCTCGACAAGGTCGAGGAAGAAATGGGTCCCGTAAGAGACTTCGGGGACCTGCCCCGCCTCCTCCCGCGCCATCTCCACGAGCACCGCCGTGTTGTTGATGTCGGCATAGGTCACGTTCACGCCGAGTTCGATGTTGCTGCTCCCCCACCGGCCAGGCCCCATCATCAGGATCCGGCCCGCGGCCACGTCGGGGTGCTCGTTGATCCGCCCGACGATGCGGCCCAGGGATTTTTTCACCTCCGGTGTTTCGATGGCCCCGTACCGCGCCGGATCGATGAAGAGGAGGTAGCGGATCGGCACCGTCACACCGCCGCTGATCGTCCGGCCCGACCGGAAGAGGACCCGCCCGGGCGGGATATTCTCGGGAAGCTGGACCGGCCCCGTCGCCCCCGGGAGACGCATCGGCCGGCACTGGAGGAGGTTGATCCGGACCCGGCCGGCACCGTCCACTGCGGCGGTGAATTCCGTATCCAGGGGCTGACCGTACGCCTTCTCCAGGCGCTTCAGCATCTCGCCGATCAGCCCGACGAAGGGGGTTTGGGCAAGGAGATTGCTGAAGGTCAGCACCAGCGCCTCCGTCGTGGTCTCGAGGCGGCTCTTCCAGGGGTCCGCCGGATAACCGTCCTTCATCAGGGAAACCAGGAGGTGAAGGTTCGGATAGTCACGGCCCTCCAGCACTTCTTCCAGAGGCCTGGTCGCGAACTCGTTGTGCTCCAGGTCGATCAGGTCCACCTCCCACTGGGAATACTTGGCAATCCGGCCGCCGGATTCGGGGCGGAGCTGGGGGTGGCTGACGGCGATCATCCGGGGATAGTCGTTGCCGACGCGGTTCACCGCCCGCGTCCCGAGGCCGAAGACGAGGCGGATCATCCCCCGCGCGGGATCGATCCGGTCGGTCCAGGCGTAGAGATTCCGGGAAAAGGCGACACCCGCCAGGCTGGGGAAGAAGTACTGCTTGTACGGCATCCCGGAGACCCGCTGAACGAGGATCGCCATCTGCTCGTCGCTCTCGCCCAATCCCCTGGCGCGGCGGTAGGTCATGGCGTCGGGATTCAGGGCGCTCGCATAGACGAGCTTTACCGCGCGGAGAAAGGCCTCCAGCCGGTCCTCCGGCGTTCCCTGGTTGGCGCAGTACTCACTGTGGTATTTTCCGGCAAAGGCATTCCCGAAACTGTCCTCGAGCAGGCTGCTCGAACGGGCGATGATCGGCGCCTGCCCGAAATAGGCGAGCATGTCCCGGAACTGCTCCATGATCTCCGGCGAAAACCGCCCGGCGAGAAAGCGCTTCTCCACTTCGGCAAACTCCTCGTGAGAGATGCGCGTGGCACGGGAGAGCTGAAGGCGGAGCCGGAACAGATCATTATTGACGAGGAACGTAAAAAAGACGTCCGACCCGATATAGAAGGAGTCGTGGTTTTCCAGGACCTCCGCAAAATCGATCTCCCCCGGTTCCGCAACGAGGATCCGCCTGGCGAGGAGCATGCCCGCCGCCTTCCCCCCGATCCGTCCCGAGCCGATGAGCCGGTCCCGGATGGCGAAGAGATCGTCAAGCGTAATGTAGTTGTCGACGAGACGGCTGAACTCCGGATGGGTCCCGATCATCATCCGGGAGAGCTCCTGCTTGAGAGCGGAGATCTCCGGCGTTTTCTCGTCGAGGTCCATCCCCGCCTCGTGGTACTGCATCAGGCGCCGGTAGACACTCTCCCAGGGGGCGATCGACTGCGCCCTGGCCTGGAGCGGTTTCCGGCTCGCCGACGCCGACAGGGCCGCGGCATCCCCGCTCCCGAAGACCGGCGTCCAGCCGGAATCCGAGATCACGTGGGGGAGGAACATCTGGGGCGAGTAGCGGTCCCACACCTTGATCGGCTGGAGGCACATCTCTCCCTTCACCTGGTAGACGTCCAGGAGGAGCTGGGTGGTGTCCCTGATCCGTGCGACCGAGCTGTGGCTGTGCCGGCCGCGGGTGAGGGCGAAGTAGGCGACCGTATCGAGCTCGAAGAGGAACGGGCAGGTCACCTGGAAGAAATTCGCGAGGAGTTCGTCGGTGGCCCATTCGACGACGAGCGCCGAGAGGCTGTCGAAGATGTAGAACACCTCCCTTCCCTCCGCCTCGATGATCTGGTTGAGGTTGCCGCTGAAGCTGTCGAATCCGGCATGGGGGCTCACCGTAATCGTTTCGAGCCCCTCGATGGCCGGCAGGATCGGCGGGTGGGGAGCGAAGCGGAAGTATATCGTCCGCCGGCCGTCCCGTATCGCCTGCCGGGCGAAGGGCTCCGCGAAGTGCATGTAATCCTCCAAGCGGTCCACCTGCCAGACGACGTTGTCTCCCAGCCGCAGCCCCTGGAGAACCTGGTCCAGCGACGCCAGACCGCTGGTCACGATACGCGATTCCATCATGATGATCCTTTCGAACGGAGGATGCAGGCGGATTTTGCCACGAAGCGGCGCAGAATACCACCGTTTTTTCATGCGCAGGCGGGTTGCAATCAAGTGATTCCTATTGACAGACGCAATTATTTTCCTTAGGCTTTTCAGGAACAATCAAAGGCAGGGGTGCGCCATGGAGTACTATGATTTGGACGATTTCCTGAAAATCTCCGCTTTGTTGAACTACCAGTTGAGCGCCAGGCAACCCAAGTGGAATAACATCACAGCCATCGTATTGGAGGGGAAACCGATAGCGCCCCGTGATGAAGAGGTGTTGCTTCATGTATTCGATTATTTGGGGAAAATCTATGGAAAAACGAAAAGGGACCTGGGACCGTTCTCTGTGTTGCATCCGCACAGGGCCACCGCGCTGCTTTCCCATGCATCGAAGGAAGTTGATCTGCTGGATGTCATGACCTGTCTGCTGCATGATCATTTCGAGGATTTCAAGCCGACAAAGTTCAAAGAATCGAACCGGATAAAGCTGGATCAACTGTTCCGGTCCTTCTTGAGGGAGATACAGGGGGGCCACCAGAGGCGCTTGATGAAACATCTGCAATGGCTGACCAAAGAGCCCTCTGAGACCTACAATCATTATATCGGTCATTTGCTGGATCAGGCCGGCAATGCCCCGGAGGTTGTGAGAGTCAAGCTTGCAGACCGGTTGGATAACACGTTCGACATGCGTATCGATCTGCAGGATCCTTTACAGGGAGTGGACTTTTTCGAAATCATCTTCCAGACCCTCTACACCAATATTTACAAAGGGTACAGGCCGGAGAGACGCCACCAGACCACACTGATTTTGAACGGTGCCGAACGACTCTACCAGTTATTCAAAAACATCGTTTTGATGTCGCTCATCCGGCAGCGAGGGGCAGCCGCAACAGATTCCATCAGCCAGGGTCTATCTAAAGCCCTTGCCAAAGCCAGCATGGAGGAAGCCCAGAGGATCACCCTGCATATTTTTGGATACCATGAGACGTCCGTCTCAACATTACGGGAAATTCTAAAGGAGACGATGGCATATGCACAATCCGGTGGACTTGAGGAGGTGACACCTCCCCAAAAAGGGCACCATCTGGATGGGCTGCTTATGTCTGTTTTTGATCAACCAAAGCACGCTGACCGTAAAAAGCAACTGTCGGCATTATACCAGAACAAGACCCTGATGATTGAAGTGGCCATCTCATTTATCATCATTTTCCTGAATTTTCTCAACGACTCGCATTATTTTGTCCATGGCATCAGCGCAGAAGGAATCCGTCCGGAACCGAAACGCTGAATTCATGCGACCCGGAACCTTCCTGAAAGACAGGCATCCGATAATCTTGACCGATGTGCATCCTTATTAATTGTCATACTGCACCGTTATTCCATTGACATCCGAAATCGGGGTTCGTATACTTCCGCCCAAGCAAAAGCGGCTTCATATCAATCCTGTGAAAAGAGTATCGCCATGACTTCGCGAAAAAAACCGGCCAACCTGATCTATGACGTTGACGAGAGCCCCGGGATCACCTCCCTTATTTTGCTGGGAGTGCAGCATATTTTCATCCTTGCCATCGCTTTCGTTTTTCCCGTGCTCATTGTTGACGCCATCGGGGGAACCGGCAATGATGCCCGGCATCTCATCTGTATGGCGATGCTGGTCACAGGCGCTGCAACTATTCTCCAGGGGCTGAACAAAGGTCCTGTCGGGTCCGGATACCTGTGTCCGCTTGTCAATGGCCCTGCCTTCTTATCAGCTTCGATCCTGGCCGGAAAGACGGGCGGGCTGCCACTGATCTTCGGCATGACCTTTATCGGAGGGATGTTCGAGGCCCTCTTTTCCCGTGTGGCAGCCAGGATGCGCGCTTTCTTTCCGGCTGAGGTAACCGGCACCATCGTCACCATGGTCGGCATCGAGGTTATCCCGTTCGGGGTAAAGAGATTCTTCGGACTGGACGCATCGCATCCGGTGCCTGATCCTGCAGCGGTGCTGACCGCCCTGATTACGCTTACTTCCATGATGGGCCTCACTGTCTGGGGAAAAGGGAAGCTCCGCCTCTATTCAGTGCTGATCGCCATGCTGATAGGTTATGCTTTGACCTTTTTTCTTGGCATGATCGGGCCGGAACAGTTCAAGCTGGTTGGCGATTCCCCATGGTTTTCATTGCCCGCACCCGGCTCCTACGGCATGACCTTCAGTGCGGTCCTGATTGTCCCCTTTGTGGTCGCATCGCTCTCTTCCGCATTGAAGACGATGGGTGACCTTACAACCTGTCAGAAGATAAACGACGCCGGCTGGAAGCGTCCGGACATGAAGTCCATCAGCAAGGGGATATTGGCTTGCGCCATCGGCAATTTTCTTTCCGGGCTGTCCGGTGCGCTCGGTCAGTCCCCCTCCTCAAGCAACATCGGCCTTTCCATCGCCACGGGAGCGACAAGCAGAAAAATCGCTTATGCAGCCGGGGGCATACTCATCACACTGGCCTTCCTGCCGAAAGTTGCGGCGATATTCGTTATCATGCCGACGCCCGTCATGGGCGCGAGCCTCGTGTTTGCCGCCAGTTTCATGGTGATCGCCGGCATCCAGATCATGCTCTCGCGGATGATCGATGCACGCAAGACTTTTGTCATAGGAACGTCTATCGTCTTTGGCCTGAGCGTTGACTTCGTTCCGGGTATGTATAAAAACCTGCCCGACTGGATACAGCCTTTCTTTCAATCGTCCCTGTCCCTGGCCACGCTGTGTGCCATCATCCTGAACCTCTTTTTTAGGATCGGAATCTCCAAAACTGCACGTATCGAGCTTGTGCCGGGCGTTGACTCTTCCGACAAGGTCTTTCTGTTCATGCAGAAACAAGGCGGCCTGTGGGGAGCCATGCCGGATGTGATCTCTCGAGCCGCCTCCGCCATTAACGAAACGCTGGAAGTGGCGGCTTCAAAATCGATCACGCAAGGCCCGCTTCGGGTTGCCGCCTCGTTCGATGAATTCAATCTTGACGTAGAAATAAGCTATACCGGGGTGCCGCTGGCATTCCCTGACATGAAACCATCGGAAGAGGAGATTCTCTTATCACCGGAGGGCCATGCCAAACTATCCTTGTTTCTTATTCGCTGGTACGCAGATAAGGTAGATTTGCACACAAAGGATGGCCTTTGCCGCATTAGACTGCATTACAATCACTAAACCGGTGCAAAACCATCAGTCGGTGATATCGCTCCGCCGCTTGCGGACGGCCGGCGCCACCATCACGATGATGATCACGACCGTCGCGATGAGAAAGGCGAGGCTTATCGGCCGCTTGAAAAAAACCAGGGGATCGCCGCGCGAAATCAACAGCGCCCGCCGCAGGCTTTCCTCCATCATCGGACCCAGGACGAATCCCAGCAGCATCGGCGCCAGGCTGCATTCGAGCTTCATCCAGACGAAGCCGATCAGGCCGAAGATCGCCGTGAGGTAGAGTTCGAAGGGGCTGTTGTTCAGGCTGTAGATGCCGATCGACGAGAAGACCATGATCGCGGGAAAGAGCAGGCGGTAGGGCACCTTGAGAAGGCTCACCCAGAGGCCGATCAACGGCAGGTTGAGCAGGACCAGCATCAGGTTTCCGATCCACATGCTCACGATCAGCCCCCAGAAGAGGTCGGGATTCTTGGTCATTACCTGCGGGCCGGGCGTGATGCCGTGGATGGTGAGGGCGCCGAGCATCAGGGCCATCACGCCGCTCGCCGGAATCCCCAGCGTCAGCATCGGGATGAACTTGCACTGGGCGTCCGCGTTGTTGGCCGACTCGGGCCCCGCCACCCCTTCGATCGCGCCGTGACCGAAACGGGAAGGATCCTTGCTCATCTTCTTTTCGACCATGTAGGACGAGAAGGAGGCGATCGCCGGTCCGGTCCCGGGGAGCACGCCGAAGAACGATCCGAGAAGGGTCCCCCTGACGATCGGGCCGAGGGAACGCTTCAGGTCTTCCTTCGTGGGAAAGAGTTTTGTCACCCGGGAGGTGAAGACGGTGCGTTCCTCCGGATCGCCGAGGTTGCCGATGATTTCGCCCAGCGCGAATATCCCGACGGCCAGGACCACAAAACCGATGCCGTCCGCCATCTCGATGATGTTGAAGGTGAAGCGTTTCACGCCGGAATCGACATCGCTCCCCACGCAGCCCAGGAGCAGGCCCATCGCCACCATCGCGAGCGACTTGACCATGTCGCCGTGGGCGAGGACCGCCGCCGTGACCAGCCCCATCAGCATCAAGGAAAAATACTCCGCCGGGCCGAACTTGAGAGCGATGACGGCGATCGGCGGCCCGAACATCGCGATCAGCAGCGTACAGAAGGTCCCGGCAAAAAACGATCCGAGGGCCGCAATGGCGAGCGCCGCCCCGGCGCGCCCCTGGCGCGCCATCTGATAGCCGTCCATGCAGGTGACCACCGCCGACGTCTCGCCGGGGAGGTTGACCAGGATTGCGGTGGTCGAGCCGCCGTACTGGGCGCCGTAGTAGATGCCGGCCAGCATGATCAGCGCGGCGGTCGGCGACACGTTGAAGGTGATCGGCATCAGCATCGCGATCGTCGCGAGCGGCCCGATGCCGGGGAGAACGCCGATCAGCGTCCCCAGCAGACAGCCGAGGAAGCAATAGAAGATATTCTGCAGCGTGAACGCCACACTGAATCCGAACACCAGGTTATGGAATATCTCCATGACGATCTCCTTACGCGAGGCCTTTGATCAGGGGATAGGGAAGGCCGAGCCCCCAGATGAACAGGGCCACCGAAAGGGCGCCCAGAAAGAGGGTCAGCAGCAGGACCTCGACGAAACGAAACTCCCTTCCCGAGGCTGCCGAGATGAAAACCAGGGCCGCAAGCGCGGGGATAAAACCCGCCAGTTCCATCAGGACCCCGAAGATGACGATGGAGAGGGGCAGAATGACCAGGGCCCGGATGGACCAGTTGCCCTGGATCTTTTCGTTCTTGCGGAGCCCCCTGAGCATGACGTAAATGCCGAATGCAATGAGAATCCCGCCCAGAACCATCGGGAAGTAGCCCGGCCCCATATGCAGAGACGTACCGAAGGGGTAATTCCGGGCGACGAACATCGCCCCGGCGCCGGTCCCGGCGAACATGATGCCGGCCCAGAAATCCTTGTTGCTGCTCAAATCCAGTTTCATCGCTCACTCCTTTTCACAGAATCCCTTGCGTTAACGATCCGGCGCAACGATTCGCGTCCGAAGCGTCATCATCCCTTCGATCGCGCACTCGACCACATCGCCGGGCTTGAGGAAGAGCTCGGCGGCGTTCGGTTTTCCGATCGCAGTCCCCCCGGGGGTCCCCGTCGCGAACATATCCCCCGGCTCAAAGGGGATGAAGCGTGAAAAATGTTCCATGATGTCCGGCAGCTTCCATATCTGATCGACGGTGTTGAACCTCATCCGCCGCTCGCCGTTGACCGAACAGGTCATCCAGAGATCGTAGGGATCGCGGATCTCGTCCAGCGTGATGATGCAGGGGCCGAGCGGTCCGAATCCCGGGATGTTCTTCCCCGTCCAGAACCGCGAACCCGAGGCCACCTCGCGCTTCTGCAGGTCGCGGCAGGTCAGATCGTTGAGGATCGTGATCCCGGCGACGTACTCGAAGGCCTCGGCCTTCTTGACGCCCAGCGCCCGCTTGCCGATCACGAACACCAGCTCCGGCTCGTAATCGAGCCGGACGATCCCCTCCGGCCGCTCGACCTCCCAGTCGTGCCCCGAAAGGCAGTAGTTGTACTTGACAAAGGAGGTCGGCTCCTGCGGCGTCTCCAGGAGGAGATCGTTTCGCCGCAGCTCCTCGAGGTGCTGACGGTAGTTCTTCCCCACGCAGAGAAACTTCTCCGCATCGGTCACCGGCGGAAAGAACCGGACCGCCGCCGGTTTGTATATCCAATCCCTGTGCAGAGGCCGCGGGGGACGCTCCCCATATCCAAGCAGCGTGCGGACACGGGCGAGGCCGGCTCCGGCGTCAGGCGGCACGGCGATTTGAAGAGAAGGAGAGGGGAATGAGACTGCTGACATTCACGCCGAAAGGGCAGGACGGCGTCCCGCGCCTCGGCGCCCTTGTCAATGACGATATCGTGGATCTTGCGGCGCTGGATGGCGCATGGCGGCAGCAAAATCCGGGCAGCGAACCGCTGCCGGCGACGATGAGAGCTCTGCTGGCGGCCGGTGAGGCCGGCCTCGCCCGTGTCCGCACGCTGCTTGGATATGGGGAGCGTCCCCCGCGGCCTCTGCACAG
>JAMDBG010000051.1 GCA_023487865.1 Deltaproteobacteria bacterium
ACAGTTCAGGCAGGGAATTCCCACGGATGTGATGGGATAGAGGCCGTGGAGGACCGTCAGGCAGCTCGCCGGGAGGGTCAGGATCGTATTTTCCCGGAGGGCCTTGAGGATATAGCGGTAAGCCAGGGAGAGACCGCAACCCGAGCAGGCGCGATTCCCCGGCAGGATGTATTCTTCCTTGTGCACCTTAAAGAGTTTCTCTGGCATTGTTCACTCCGTCACACAGTTGAGCCACGTCTGCCGCTCCCGTTCACCCGCGGTGATAGCGGCGAGCGATGCGCGGACGGCATCGGCCAGTTCGCCGGCCTTCACGTCGCGGCCGCCGAGTCCGGCGATAAAATTGTGGACCGGCGCAGCGATGCCGGTCCCATAGAGGGCGGCCTTGATGTCGGCCGAGAGCGCCCCCTCGTAGCCGTAGCTGATGTCCTTTTCGAAGACGACGATCGCCGGGGCTTGCCGGAAAGCAGCGCGGACCTCCGCACGGGGGAAGGGGCGATAGACGCGGAGGCCGATAACGCCGGCGCGGATACCCTGCTCCCTGAGCAGGTCGGCCGCCATGGTTGCCTCTGTGGCGAGGGAGCCCATCCCCGCGATGAAGACCTCGGCGTCGTCGGTCCGGTAACTCCAGAGCATTCCGCCGGGGTCGCGGCCAAAGTGTTCGGCGAAGTCCCGGGAAGTCCTGACGATCACGGCGCGCGATTCCTCTAGGGCGTGCTGGAGCTTCCAGCGCATGTCCATGTAGCCGTCGCGGAGGACCCCCTCGGCATCCCGCCTCTGCCAGGGGAAGATAACCGGGTTGATGTTCCGGGGATCTTCCGGGCAGAGGATCGTATGGGGTTGGTAGGGGGGGGGAGGAACCGACAGACCTGATCGGCGTCGGGGATATCGACAGGCATCATCGTGTGGGAGAGGACAAAGCCGTCGTAGCAGACCATCACGGGGCAGTAGACCTCTTCAGCGATCCGGTAAGCCTGGATCACGGAATCCAGGATCTCCTGGTTATCACGACAGTAGATCTGGATCCAGCCCGTGTCCCGCTGGGCGATGGAGTCCTGCTGGTCGTTGAAGATCGACCAGGGGGCGCCGACGCCGCGGTTGATGCAGCACATGACGATGGGGAGACGGGAACCCGCCGCCCAGTGGAGCTGTTCGTGCATGTAGAGCAGGCCGTGGGAAGAGGTCGAGGTGAAGACCCGGGCGCCGACGGTGGAGGCGGAAATGCAGACCGTCATGACCGAGTGTTCGCTCTCCACGCGGACGTATTCGGCCTTGAGTTCGCCCCGTTCGACCCAGTTGGCGATCGTTTCGGTCACGGAGGTCGACGGGGTGATGGGATAGGCGGAAACCACCTGCACTTTGGCGAGCCTCGCCCCATAAGCGGCGGCTGAATTGCCGGTCATGATCTGGACGTTGCTCATTTCCTGGTCTCCTCGTGCATCACCATCGTGATCGCCTTCGAAGGGCACTCTTCGGCGCAGATGCCGCATCCCTTGCAGTACTCAAGATCGATCTTCACCGGAACGGCGGCAGTGACGATCCCCTCCGGACAGTAAAGCCAACAGAGGTAACAGGCAGGGCGGTTCTTGACGGAGGCGATGCACTTCGCCGGATCGATCACCGGCGTGGCGTCCCGCCAGTCGCCGGTCCTTCCCGCCTCGCCGACGGCCGGTTTGCACATCGCGGAGAGATTGTCGTCTTTGGTTTCCATAACGCACCTTCCATCCCTATTATTCAAGCGTGGTTCCTGATACTTGCCTCTTCATAAGCGGCCTTTAACGCGGCGATGTTCGTTGCTGAGGCCCCGCCGGAGAGCTTCCATTTCAGCCCCTTTTCCAGAGACTCGCAGGAGACCAGACCTGTGGCGCGGGAGAGAACCCCGAGCATCGGGGTGTTGACCATGGGTGCCCCCTCCTTAAGCAGATGGAAACGGATTGCAATCGCCGCCGCATCCGCCGCGGCGATATTGAAAGAGCCGTTGATGTCGACTTGGTCTGCCTTCTGAAGGGTGTTGACGATGAGCCACCCCTTCGGTTTCAGAGAACCGACGATGTCGATGACACCGAAAAGCGACGGATCAAGGACGACGGCGATGTCGGCCTTTTCGATCTGCGAGAAGGTCCGGATAGGGGTGTCGGATATTCGGGTGGACGCAGTAAGCGGCGCCCCACGGCGCTCCGGGCCGAAAGTCGGCGCCGACGTGACCCCCTTGTATCCCTGCAGGTAGGCCGATTCGGCCAGGATCTGCGCCGCGATCACGACACCCTGTCCGCCGCGGCCGTGCCATATCACTTCAACCATAGCGTTTCCTTCATCGACAAGAGTGATCTCCTCAATAAAAACCTTAAATAAAAAGGCCATGGTTTTTCCACCCATGGCCTTTAGGAGACATTTGTTATTCGGGGTACTGCTGTTCCTAAAAACGACGGGTGATGGGTCTGATGCCCATCAAAAGAAGAGCGAGATACAACAGGAGGCCCCGGCGAGTCAGGTCCCAATGAAGATGCAGCGCCCTTCTTAACCTGCCGTTCATTTTCAGGAATCCCCAATGACGAAATTTCTGGAACCCTAGAATAAAAATCCGGCGGTGTCAATAGAGAAAAAAAGGGCATCCTTCTATTTCTGGATGTCCGTCACCTTGAAAGTCGCCTCTTTCCCGCTTTCCAGGGCGACGACGATCTCGCCGTGGAGGGCGCTCTGGCGGATCACCTTTCCCCGTCCCTCGGGGGTCTGGACCATCTTTCCACACTTCGGCATGTCCTTTTTCAAGTCCGCATAGCAGTCATATTCGTAGCCCAGGCAGCACATCAACCTCCCGCAGAGGCCGGAGATCTTTTCGGGGTTGAGAGACATGTTCTGCTCCTTGGCCATCTTGACCGACACCCGGTCCAGACTCTGCAGGAGCGTCGCGCAGCAGACCTCCCGTCCGCAGATGCCGAGCCCCTTGACGATGCGGGCCTCCTGCCGCGCGCCGATCTGCCGAAGCTCGATGCGGGTCCGGAACTTCTGCACCAGGTCCTTCACCAGGTCCCGAAAATCCACGCGATTCTCCGCCGTGAATGAGAAGACCATCTTGCTCTTGTCGAAAAGGCATTCCGCATCGATCAGCTTCATTTGCAGCTGACGTTCGGCGATCCTCCGTACGCAGAATTGCTTGGCTTCCTGCTCCAGCTGCCGGTTGTTTTCACAGGTGAGCAGATCCTCGTCCGAGGCCATGCGGATCACATTCTTCAGATTGGCGGACACCTGCTGGGCGGGGACGACATGGACCTCTTTGGCCACCGTACCGACGGCCGGACCGTTTTCCGTACTGACTACAACAAGGTCGTCCCGCTTCAGGGGGAGATCGCCTGCATTGAAGCTGTATATCTTCCCTTCTTTCTTGAATTTGACGCCGACGATATTCTTCAAGGTTCTTCACCTCTGTCATAGTGACTCGTTCCGCAACGGCCCGCCCTGCGGTCGGGGCATTTCGCTTCCGTCAGATGAGCTTAATCGCCATAATCTCCAAAGTCAACGTCTTATTGGCATTCTTGTCGATGGCTCTGGCGGCCGCCTCGATAGCGGCGATATTGTGCAGAAGGTCGCACGCGGACAGGCGTCCGGCGACGGTGCGAATCACGTCGATACGATCCTGAAAAATCAGTCTTTCCGCCTCTTTGGTCTCGCGAAATACCAGTGCATCCCGGTAGCAGGTCGTCAGAATCTGGAGTCTTTCCAGGATCTCTTCCCGCTCCGTTCCGAAGCGACCCGCAAAGGCAAGCCTGCCCAGCGGATCGGCTGGGTCGTTCAAAGACAGGTGATCCAGGATCGCGTTTCTCGGGGTCAGGTAGTCCTCCCGGTTCATCTCCAGGGCCTTGCCGATGCTCCCGCCGGCCGAAGCGGCAATGACCGTCGCTATATCCGTGTCAAGGGCGGCTTTCTCCCGGAGATACCGTTCCACATCCTCCCTCGCCAGGGGGGTGAAACGGAGATGCTGGCACCGGGAGAGGATGGTCATCGGGAGGGCATGCGGCCGGGCGGTCGTCAGCAGGAGGATGTTCCCCGCCGACGGTTCTTCCAGGGTTTTCAAAAGGGCATTGGCCGCAGCGGCATGCATCCGGTCCGCTTCCGGCATGATAAAGACCCGCCGCCGTCCCTCACTGGGGCGAAATGTCATCCGTTCCTGCACAATCGGCGCCGAGGCGGAGCTCCTCCTTTTTGCTGCGGCACGCGCCCAGCATGTCCGGGAAATCATTCTCCCGGCGCTTAAGGAGGGGACATGGGTCCTCTGTGACCGATTTGCAGACGCGACTGTG
>JAMDBG010000191.1 GCA_023487865.1 Deltaproteobacteria bacterium
ATGAAAGAGCTGCAGGGCACACTCAACCGTCGCCATCGTGGTCACCGCCTCCAAGGGATAGAGCCCGCCGGCCGTTTCCCCGCTCAGCATGATGGCGTCAGTCTTGCCGTAGATCGCGTTGGCGATGTCGCTGACCTCGGCCCGGGTGGCCCGGGGATTGCGGATCATGGAGTGGAGCATCTGGGTCGCGATGATGACGGGTTTCCGTCGCGAGATGCACTTGTTGATCAGCATCTTCTGGATGCCCGGTATCCGTTCATAGGGGATTTCGATGGCCAGATCACCGCGGGCGACCATCACGCCGTAGGCGTGATCGAGGATTTCATCGATATGGTCCACCCCTTCCTGGTTCTCGATCTTGGCGATGATCTTGATCGTACTTTTTCGTTCGTCCAGTATAGCCTGAATGGCCAGGACATCCTGCTTGTTCCGGACAAAGGAGTGGGCGATGAAATCGACATCCTGGTCGATGGAGAAACGGACATACTCCTTATCTTTCTCGCTGAGGGAGGGAAGCCGGAAATTCACCTTCGGGACATTCACGCTCTTTCTACCTTCGATCCGTCCGTCGTTCATCGCCTCGCAGATGAGTGCATCGCCGCTCTTTTCTCGGACCGAGAGGTCCAGATACCCGTCGTCGATGAGGATATGGCTGTCTAAAGGCACTTCGTCGACAAAATCCTTGTAACTGACGTAGATCCCTTTTCGGGTGGATTCCTTCTCCGGGTCGCCTCGGAATGTGATGAGATCGCCCCTTGCCAGGACGATTTCTCCTTCCGCTTTTGTAGTCCGAACTTCCGGGCCTTTGGTGTCGACCATGACGGCGATGCGGTCGGACACCATCCTGACGTTTCGGATGACCTTCAGTGACTCTTCCGGGGACTGGTGGGCAGTATTGAGTCTTACGACATTCATCCCCGCCCGGTGGAGCCCCGTCAGAAACGGCACATCACACCGCCTGTCGGAAATAGTCGCAACGATCTTCGTTTTCTTTTTAATGTCCATTTTCATGTCAGTGACTTCCCTTCCGGCCGGCATGCTTGTTTTTTTTGAAATCCACGGGGAGGGCGCCGGAGGCATAGACCACACTGAATGTACTATCGGTGAAGCCTTCATGAAATACAAGAAAAATGTTCAAATCTTCCCTTCGACCACATGCAAGCGGATTTTGGCCCCGGTCACCCGGCTCCTCCCGGTGTGGAGGAAGGCGGCCCCCCAGAGGATTTCAAAGAAGAGAATGACCCCGGGGTTCCAGAGGGTTATCAGACCTGCTTTGAGATCCGGTATTTTCCCCCCGGCTGCCGGGAAAAAGGCCAGTAGAAGAAAGGCGTAAACGATGGAGAGCAGAGCCATGACCTGATACGTGGTGATCTTCTCCGTTCCCCGGTAGTCCGCTCTAAAAAATTCGGACAGTGCCCGCCAGGCCTGCGTCACGGCAATAAGGCCGGCAAAAGTCGTGAAGGGGAGCCCTTTGAGAAAACCGTAGCATCCCAGAAGTCCCGTGCCCGTGAGGAGAAGTGCCGTCACGGCCTGAATAGGGATGACCTCCTGTCCGTCGAGATGATGGGCATAGGCGATCTTTTTGGTCTCCCCGGCAAAAACAAAGGCCCTTCCCAAAAAGATCCTTCGAAGCACGGGATGACATGCCGAGAGGGGCTTTCCGTAGCAACATCCGAAGCTGATGCAGGCCAGTCTGCCGATCCCCTCGCCGACGGCGTAGGCGACAGTGATCGCGGCCAGCACGCTCATCACAGGTGCTTGGAAGCCCATCCGGACTCCCAATGTCCCATTGATGAACTGGATGATCCAGGGCGCAGCGATCAGGCCGGCGAAAGAGGCGCCGCCCACCGTGAAGGTGTTCGTCTTTCCTTCGACCCAGGAGGCGATCAGCTTCGATGCCGGCATGCAGACCGTAAGGATAACCGTCAGAATGGCCAGAGTGCCGGAGACCGGCACGGAAAGAGAACCCATGAGAATGAAAAAGAGGACCGCGGCGAACAAATAGGCGGTGGCATTGAAGAATCCGTAATAGGTCAGGTTCAGCCCTTTCCAGGCGCCGTCTTTTTGTTTATTGCCGAGGAGGCATCCGATGATCTGCCACCTCTCGCCCGGCAGGGTTCTGAAACCCCAGCGAAAAAGAACGATCAGGCTGATCGTGAGAGTCAAGAGAAAAAGTTCAGTTAACATGATGATAGACTCCAGAGTCGACGGGACGGTCTCCGATCCGGGAGCTCAGCTCTAGTTTTTGTTTGCAGGAGGCGCAGAGGCGACTCATCGGCGCCAGCAGGAGCCTCTTGGGGGAGATGGCCTTGCAGCACTGGCAGCACACCCCGAATCGACCCTGATCGATGAGAAGGATCGTCTCATGAATCTCCCGAATCTGTTCGCTTTCCCTGCCCCTGATCATCAGTTCGACCGTTCGGTCATGTTCTGCGGCCGCCTGATCGACGAAGTCCGCCATCCTTTCCGATCCGTCCTTTATTCGAACGTCTGTCCGGTTGAGTGTGCCCTGCAGCTCTTTCATCTTCCGGATGAGTTCCCCCCTGACATGTTCCAGCATCTTTCGGTGGTCCATCTGCGTCTCTTTCTCCCGGTGTTCGGCTCAGGATGCCATACGCATACCGTTCCTACTTGCAATCAACGACCGCACCTTGACATCCGATTCCACAAGGGGCTGGCCGAAGTTCCGGCTGAAAATGCTTTCCGCCCCGTGATGAGCCATGTTTGCGGAGATGTCGTCCGCGAACCTGACGCGTTGCTTTTGAAAGACGAGCACGACGGTGCTGCTGCCGGGACGAAAGAGGCTCTTGGGCGTCCCCCGCCGGATGAACATCCCCGTACCGATCGGCGAGGGATTGTCGTATCTCTGTTCGCTGTAGCACTGGACGATATCGCCGATCATCAAGGCTACAACCTCGATCATGGCAACGAGTCCGACCTGAGTTCCCTCCGGGACATCGGTGTCGATAAGAGTGACCACGCGCTTGTTTTTGGAGTAGGGTGTTGCCACGGAGACCACGGCGTTGGGATTGCAGGCATGGTAAAGACCCGGGATCTGATAAAAATCGATGATTTTTCCGGCCACGGGCGAGTGGTTGTAGTGGTATTTGTCCGGTGTCAGCCGAAAGATCCCAAAATCGCCGAGGTGGAAGGCCGTGAGCCAGTTATTCTTGTTTACACCGAACAGTTCCTCGTAGTCGAAGAACTTTCCCTTGATAAAGAGACTGGATGTCTCGCAAAAAGACCCGTATAACATCCGTGCATCGGCGGGAGAGACGACCGCATGCGGGTCGTTCGGCGTCGGACGGCATTCCCAGTAACGGATCTTGCGCTCGAAGATGCGCTGAAGGGTGTCCAGCCGCGCCGGAGGGTCGACGCATTCCCGCAGATCGATGCCCCAGGCAGTGGATAGACCAAGCCGGTCGGCAACCTTTTCGGAAAACATCCCGCTGTAGCTCAGATCTCCCAGGATACGGGAGGCGCGGGCGCTGATGAGCCGGCGGAACAGCCAAGGGGTCCATTCCCTCACACCCGAATAAAGGAAACGGATGGCGGCATCGCCGAGTAACTTCTCGGTCTGAATCCTGCGGCTCTCGCGGTCGATGTACTGGTGTTGCATGATGACTCCCATGATTTTTGGGGCATCATAACAGAGGATTGTGAAGCGTTTATGACCGGTTCATGAAGACTATATGAAATTGCGTAGCGGTCGGCTGGAGGCGATCGTCCGGCCTTAGGTTGGCGCGACGGTCTACAGACGTTGGGAGTCTCCCCACTGCTTTACCGCAGCTTTGATATCGTCCCTTATCTTCCGGACGGCGTTCATCTTTTCCCCCAGCGAGCCGCTGAGCGCCGACGGATCGGGAAAACTCCAATGGACACGTTTAGCCGCACCGGGAAAGATGGGGCAGCGCTCGGCGCTCGCTTCGTCGCAGACGGTGATCACCCAGGAGAACAGCTCACCCGATTTGAGGATATCGAAGACGCTTTTGGTCTGGTTTTTTGAAATATCAATCCCCACGTCCTCCATAGCCCGCACCACGAGAGGATTCAGCTCTCCGGCCTCCAGCCCGGCGCTTTTCGCTTCGAACCGGTCCCCATAGAGAAAATTCAACCAGGCTTCCGCCATCTGACTGCGGGCGCTGTTGTGAACACAGACAAACAGGACTCTCTGCTTTTTCATCATCACACTCCTGAATCTTCCATTTTCAATGTCAAAAAATGACTGAAGCCCCACTGCTTTGCCAATAAATGGGAGGCGCCCCACTGTCTTACTGCAGCCTTGATATCGCTCCTGATCTTCCGGACTGCGTTCATCTTTTCCTCCAGCGAGCCGCTGAGCGCCCCCGGATCGGGAAAACTCCAGTGGATACGTTTAGCCGCACCGGGGAAGATGGGGCAGCGCTCGGCGATTGATTCGTCGCAGACGGTGATGACCCAGGAGAACAGCTCGCCCGATTTGAGGATGTCAAAGACGCTTTTGGTTTGGTTTTTTGAAATATCAATCCCTGCTTCCTCCATGGCCTTTACTACGAGTGGATTCAGGTCTCCGGGCACCAGCCCGGCGCTTTTCGCCTCGAACCGTTCCCCGTAGAGAAAATTCAACCAGGCTTCCGCCATCTGGCTTCGGGCATTGTTGTAATGACAGACAAACAGGACCTTCTGCTTTTTCATTACCTCATTCCTCAGTCTTCCATTTTCAATGCCAATAAAACAGGGGCAGGCATTTACAGCCTGTCCCTGCCTGAAGATTCGGCACAAACCGTTTTGCACTTCCCTCTGCGAGTCTTCTGCTTCTTCGGAAGGGGAACGAAACCCTCCGCCTTTACCAGTACCAACTCGCCCCAGGCCTCGTACGTCCCGGAGCTGCTGTCACGGGATATCACCACAATCTCCAGATCTTCACCGCCTGCGTCTTTCCAGTTGGTGATCTTCCCCTGGTAGATATGGCTCAACTGCTCGACGCTCAGGTTCTTGACCGGATTTCTCGGGTTGACGATCGGCACGATCGCATCGATTGCCACAACCATCTCAATCGGGGTGACGCCCTTTGATTTGGCCAGCTCTGTTTCCGTCTTCTTCATCTCCAGTGATGAATTGGCGATGTCCGCGGTCTTGTCGACCAGCGCCTTGATCCCCTCGCCCGATCCGCCGCCGGAAAGGGAGATATTTGCCCCCGGATTCGCCTTCATGTAAGCCTCCAGGGTCACCTGGGCGATCGGCAGAACCGTCGTCGATCCCTTGATTACGACGTTTTCCGCTAGAACCGTTCCGGCGCCGACCAGCAGGCACGCCGCCACCAACATAAGCCGTTTGAAAATTTGTTCATTTTCTTCTTCCTTAAATATTTTTGGAAATTTAAGAGACTTTTGTTGCAGGATGATGACGGGCCGGTGAAGATTCCATGAATGCTTCCCGTTTGTCGCTCCGGGTGAATCAAGGAGGTGGCGTTCAGAGGTGTTTCCCTCCTCAATCTTGAACAGTATCCCCCTGCTTGGGGGCGACAACCAATGTATCGTTGACCCTTCGAAGTAATTGATTCCTGCACACCCGGATGAGCACCCATGGCGAACGCAGCGGGTTCCCTTCCTGCACTCAAGGCTTGGCAACAATCCAAGCACCCCATCGGAAGATTTCCGATGGGCGTTTTTCATTTACAGAATCTTAATAATGACGACACAAGGACGTAACAATTCTGTGTTTAGATGACCATGTGTTTGGACAATGTGTCCGGACGTTGATTGGGAAATCCCTTGCCTAAGGAGGCTCTTTATGAAGCACCTCAAAATGCTGGTTGCAATGTTTTTGTCTCTCACCTTGACCCCCATGGCCGGCGCCCAGGTAACGAAAAGTTTTAATGGGACCATCCGGATCGGCGGATCCACGACGCTTCTCCCCGTGATCGCAGACGCCACGAGTCAATTCATGGAGAAGTATGAGACCTGGGATAAGGTAGACCCTTCCTTCCCCAAATCCCGTATCCTCATCTATGTGACAGGCGGGGGATCGGGGTTCGGGATCAAAGCGGTGATGGATGGGACGGTCAACATCGGGATGGCCTCCCGCGATCTGAAAGACGCAGAAAAGGCCCAGCTCGGCCAATACAAGGAGTTTTTGGTCAGCAAGGATTGTCTGGCATTTGCCGTCAACAAGAAGAATCCCCTCGCCAAGATTGACAATCTCACCCGCGCGGATATCACCCGGATCTTCTCCGGGGAGGCCGAGACCTTTAAGGACGTCGCTCCCTCGCTTCCCAATAAGCCCATCCTGATCCAGATGCGTGATGCAGCCGGAGGATCCACCGAGATCGTCAAGACGATGATCTTGAAAGAGAAGAACTTCTCTTCCAGCGCGATCCAGGTGCCTTCGCAAGGGGCCAATCTGAAGAAGCTGGAAACCAATACCAGCGCCATCGGCTATCTCTCTTCCGTGATCGCCCAGGAGAGCTCAAAGCTCAAGATCTTCAAGTATGAGGGAGTAGCCCCGACGAATGAGAATGTGATCAACGGGACGTACCAGATATCGCGCCCCCTCATCCTCCTGGTAAACGGGACGCCGGAACCCGCCTGGCAGAAGTTTATCGATTACGTCCTGAGCGACGGGCAGAAGATCATTCAAGAACATGGATATGTCCCCGTAAAGACGCTCCGATGATTCGACATTTTCTCGCGAAGACCCTTTATTGGAGTGATGCCGCTGTCAAGAAGCTTTCGTTTCTCGCCTTGGGAACGGGTGTTGCGTTTCTTCTGCTGATGATCGTTTTCGTGCTGCGGGAATCGTCGCTCGGATTGGGCTTTGCCATGAACCTGTTTGATTTCCTGGTGCGCCAACCCTGGGCGCCGATGGCAACGCCCCCGAGCCACGGCATTTTCCATGCGTGGATATCGACCCTGGTCGTCACCGGCCTGAGCCTGGGCCTTGCGATTCCCCTGGGCTTTGGAATCGGCCTCTTTCTTTCCGAGGTCGCCCCCCGATGGGTCCAGCAGGTGATGCAGCCCGCACTTGAAGTCCTTGCCGGCATCCCCGCGGTCGTCTATGGGTTCTTCGGCTACGTCACCCTCGTGCGAAACTTTGAGACATGGTTTGATATGCCTGCCGGGGAATGCCTTCTCATTGCGGGGTTGATCCTGGCCGTCATGGTCCTTCCCTTTGTGGCCAGCACCGCCGCGGAAGCCTTCCGGGGCGTCGCCCAGGATCTCCGAGAAATGGCCTACGGCCTCGGCGTCACGCAGCTCTATGTCATGCGCCGGGTCCTTTTTCGAAAAGCGCTCCCCGGGCTTTTTGCGGCAGTTGCCCTGGGATTGGCCAGGGCCCTGGGTGAAACGCTCGCCGTTCTCATGCTGGCCGGTAATACGGTTGCGGTCCCCCATTCCCTTCTGGACCGTGGCCAGCCGCTCACCGCACTCCTGACCACGGAGCTTGGAGAAACGGTCGTTCATTCTGACAAGTACCAGGCCCTCTTTGCGTCGGGGTTCATCCTCCTGATCGTTGTCCTGGGCATCAATGTGATGATCTGGACCCTGAAGCACCGCTTCCTGGAGCGCTCGCATGCATAACGCGGCGGTATTATCTCCAACGGCGAACATGACAGGTTCGGAGACGTATAGGCTCTCGGTCCTCAGAGACCGCTTATGGCGGGCCGCGCTTTGGTTTTGCGGCTTCATCGGTTTCCTGCTGCCGGTCTCGATCATCAGCTACCTGGTCTTTGAGGGGATCCACCGCGTGTCGTGGAGTTTTCTGGTGGACTACCCAAAAGGGACACCGCTGGGAACCCAGGGTGGAATCTGGCCGGCGGTGGAGGGTTCTCTCGCCTTGGCGTCGATCGGGCTTCTCGTCGCCTTTCCCCTGGCCTTGGGAGGAGGCCTCTATCTCTCTGAATACGGTCGTTCACAACGATTCAATGAGACCGTTCGATTTCTCGTCGAGTGTCTCGCGGCGGTCCCGTCCATCATTTACGGACTCTTCGGATACGCCTTCCTCGTCGTCTTCCTCAAGTTCGGCATTTCCCTCATCGCCGGCGGTCTGGTCCTCGCCCTCATCATGTTTCCCATCCTCTTGATCGCCATACAAGAATCACTCCGGTCGATAGATGACGCCTACCGGGAAATGGGCCTCTCCCTGGGAGTGACGCGCTTCTACCTTATTCGCCGGGTTCTCTTGCGAAAAGCCTGGAGGGGCATCGTGGCGGGCATCGTGCTCGCCGTGGGCCACGCGGTGGGATCGGCAGCCCCGGTTCTCTTTACGGCCAGCATCTATTTTTCAAAGGGAGGACTGGGGCTCGACCGGCCCGTGATGACCTTGCCCACGCATCTCTACAATCTGGTTTCGGAAGCAATCTCTTTCGATCAGGCCTTCGGCACGGCCCTCGTCCTGATCGCCGGACTTCTGATCTTCAATGCGAGCGCCACGCTCCTTCGCCGGCTCGGAGGCGGCTCTGCCCAATGATTGTCCCAATGGAAATGACATGTTCCTATGCCCCGGAAGGGGATCATGAAGATCCCGCAGACGGACCAAGAATCTTCGATGTCCGCGACCTTTCCGTCACCTTTAACGGCCGATCTGTTCTCCGGGGAGTCAACGCGATGGCCCTGGACCGTCAGGTCCTTGCCATCGTCGGTCCTTCGGGTTCCGGAAAGTCGACGCTCTTACGCACCATGAATCGCACCCTCGAGCTCACACTGGATGCCCGCGTTACGTCCGGCGACATCCACTTCAAGGGGGAGCGGCTTTACGGAAACGGAACCGATCCGAGGCTCGTCCGTAAACGGATCTGCATGGTGCACCAGAAGCCCGTGGCTTTTCCCATGTCGATTGGGGAGAACGTGCTCTTCGGGGTTCGCTTTCACAAGAACTGGAACGGACGGACCAAAGACGAGATCATCCGGAGCTGTCTCGATAGGGTCGGCCTCTGGAACGAGGTGAAGGACCGACTGTCGGACCCGGCCTCCCGGCTGTCTGTCGGCCAGCTCCAGCGGCTATGCATCGCCAGAGCGCTGGCCAACGATCCCGAGGCCATCCTCATGGACGAGCCCTGTTCCGCCCTCGATCCGGTATCGACGGCACGGATCGAGGAATTGATTCTGGCCATGAAACCGCAGCTGCCCATCGTCATCGTGACCCATAACCTGGCACAGGCCCGCCGGATCTCCGATCAGTCTCTCTTTCTTTATGACGGGCAATCTCTCGAGCAGGATACGACCGAACGCATTTTCACACACCCCAAAAACGGACGGGTGCGCGACTTCATCACCGGAAAGGTGGGATAACACCCATGAACCATAGAAAACCGCAACGCGCCGTCATTTGCCTCTACGACGGATTCGGGTACGATTACTACGAACGGAGCCCACTGCCGGTCATGAAGAGCATGGCTGCGGAGGGGATGGTGAAACGGGGTCGGGCGGTTTTTCCCACCCTCACCAATGCGAACACCGTCTCTGTTTGTTGCGCCGCCTGGCCCTCCGAACACGGGGTGACGACGAACTGCTATTTCGACGAAGCATCGGGAACGGCCCGATTCCTGGAGAGTCGCGACTTCATCCTGGCCCCGACCATTTTTCAGCGTTATCGCGAGGCCGGGGTCCGCTCTGCCCTTCTCACCTGCAAGGCGAAAACCCTTAAACTCCTCGGTGAGGACACGGTGGTTGCGGTGGCTGCCGAAGAGCCTACGCCGGACGTGGTCTCTCGATACGGAGCGCCGCCCCCCATGTACAGCGCAGAGGTGAACCAATGGCTCTGGACGATCGCCATCGACCTTCTCAAAACCAGGCCTGACATCGGCTTGGTGTATGTTCAAACAACGGATTATCCCATGCACATGTGGGGACCGGACGAAACCCAGTCCCTTGATCACATGGCCATGCTGGATGAGCGGTTGGGGGAAGCACGGGTCGTGGCTCCCGATGCCCTTTTTCTGATCACGGCCGATCATGGTATGAATTTTAAGACGCGCTGCCTCGATCTTCGTAGAATATGTGCCGGCCACGGCATCGAGCTCCGTTTCTCCGTCTCCCCTGTAGCCGATCGCCTGGTCGTCCATCACCGGGGTTTTGGAGGGGTTTCCTATGTTTATCTTCATTCAAAGGGAGAACGTGCGGTCATTCAGGGGTTCCTTCGGGGGCTGGAGGGGGTGGAGTATGTCCTTTCACGACGGGCGGCAGCGGAACGTTTTAACCTGATGGGGAAGCGGATTGGTGACCTGGTGGTCCTGGCCGATCGGAGTACGGTCTTTGGGGATCTCAATGCTGAATTCGAAGATCTCGGGCCACGGTATCGAAATCATGGATCTCTCTATGAGGAGGACATTCCCCTGATCCTCTATGGAACGGATGGAATCGTTCCTTCTCCTGAAAACTTCGTCATGAATTTTGATTTGACCCGGTGGCTTTGCCGTACCGTTTTTTGAGGGAGGGAAGAGATGAGTCATCTTGGAACCAAGCAACGCCTGGTCATCGCCCTCATGGATGGCCTGGGGATGGATTATTTTGAGAAGAGTCCAATGCCCGTCTTGCAGAGGATGAGTCGCGAGGGGTTTTACCACTCCGTTAAGGCGGTTGTTCCTACGGTCACCAATACCAATAACGTCTCCATCTGCTGCGGCGCCTGGCCGGATGAACACGGAATCTCCGCCAATTCCTACTTCGATCCTACTTCAGGACAAGCCGTGTACATGAATTCGGCAGATCTGATCCGTACCGAGACCCTATTCCAGCGCGCCAGGAGGTACGAGGTCCGGGGAGCTCTCCTCACGGCGAAGCGAAAAACGGTGGAGCTGTTCCATAAGGACGCAAAGATCGCGATCTCCGCCGAAGCTCCCCCTTCCGAATATGTTTCCCGTTACGGAGTTCCCCCTGACATCTATTCCGGCGAGATCAATGAATGGCTCTGGAAGGTTGCGATCGATTTGCTCCGGACCCGGCCCGATCTCGGGGTCTTTTACATTCATACGACGGATTATCCCATGCATCGGTGGGCGCCGGAAGAAGAGGGGTCTAAAAACCATCTCGCGCGGCTTGACGCACTCATCGGTGAAGCCAGGGAAGCGGCCCCGGATGCGGCCTTCCTCATCACCGCGGATCATGGAATGAACATGAAGAGGAGATGCTGGGACTTGGCCCGGGCCTGTTCCGAACGTGGTGTTTCCGTACGGTTCGCCCTTTCCCCCGAGAGAGATTATTACATCCGGCATCACCGCAACTTCGCCGGATCGGCGTGGATTTGGATCAATCGGCCCGTTGACCTTAAAAGGGTTCGGGAAGTCTGCTGGAGCCTCGAAGGAGTCGAATGTGTTCTCAGCCGTGAGGAGGCCGTTCGGCAATTCCGTCTTCCCCGAGAATATGTGGGCGATCTGATGGTCCTTGGTGACCGCGAGACAGTCTTCGGCGATCTGGAGCAGACAACAGGTGAGGAGTTGCCCGCCAACTACCGAGCCCACGGGTCCCTTCATGAGGCGGACGTGCCGCTCATCATTTATAGGTGGGACGGGCACGGCGGGGAAGGGGCGCTCCCTCCCAAAGACACTTTCAGCCACAATCTCCACCTGACCCGTTTCCTCTTTAAGGGGCCATCGGTTTCCCCGAAAAACTATTAGGAGATGAGGTGGTGATTCCGCTGGCAGTTCCAAGCAGCCGCTGAGCAGCCCTTGGGGTCCCATGCAGGCGGCAACCCATCATACTCTCTTCATGAATCGGTCATCAACATTTAACAATCCTCTGTTAGGATGCCCTGAATAATGGAACAGAGCTCTCTTTAACATAAAATCCTCAGGAGGTAGCCATGGCTAGCCAGCATATGCAGATCAGATCGAAAACGGAATTTTCCGCCGCCATCGGGCATCTGGAGAGTTTGATCGACTCTCTCAAGCGGGGAACCATTTTCATTAACCAGGGAGGAAGGTCTATCCTTTTGAAACCCTCCGAGCCCTTTGATCTTGAGTTGGAAGCCGGAATCAAGCCGAACGACGGGATCTGCAGGGAGAAGATTGCCCTTAAACTCAAATGGGAGATCCGTGAATCCCGGCTATAGGAGAGGGATGATCCTTCACAGGAATAGGAGCTGCATTCGGCGCCGCCCGATCATCAGGAGGCAAGCCTTATGGCAAGTCAGCATATGAAGGTCAAAGCAAAAGAGGGATTGGTCGAGGTCATCAATCATCTGGAGCAACTGGTCCAGTCCCTCAAAGAGGGCCGGCTCTGCATCCGCAAGAACGGCGAGGCGATCATCCTGAAACCCCAGGACCCGGTGATGCTCGAACTTGAGGCTGAGGCCAGGTTGGAAAAGGACAGCCTGCGGGAAAAACTCGTCATCGAGCTGAAATGGAGGAAGGGTGAACAGGCATCACCGGAGAGTGACGCCTTCACCATCACCCATCTTGAACCGACACTAGAGCCTTAGCTTACAGTGGCGGTCCGGGAAGCAATGAAGGGTGGGGTTAAAGCCGATGATCAGAAGCTACAACATCGAAGATGAACGGTTGGATAGGTGAAGGGCGGCTTGGGGGTTCTTTTGAAGAACCGGCTGCGCTTCTGTGTGGCGCTGTCGGCCTTCCTGGCCATTTTCGGCGTTGGAGGGGCCATGGCATGGGCCAACGACGGATTACCTTGCTTTGACCTCTTGTTTCCGAGTGTCCTCGGAACGGGTGAAGGCGGAGACAGGGAATGGCGTCTTCAGACATATCGGGGAAGTCCCGACCTCCGTGTTGATCGCTTGATGGATCAGAACATGTTGAGACTTGCCGGGTGCGGCAAGACGGCCTTCGGCCTCAAACGGGAGGTTGAGGTCGACGCTGTCCTTTTCTCCAATGGCGGTGGAAGGCGGACCGGCTTCCGGCGGGAGGGGATATTCGTCTGGCCGAGCGGGATGATCAGGCGCTCCAGCTCTATGTGATCTTTCCTTCCCGGGGATTTCCAGCTCTTTTCTCCTCGCCCACCCTGGCTTATATCTGGGATAACGAAGCACCGAAAAACCTCGCCGCAACCAGTCCCCAGCTGCAGCTCTCCCACGTCCGTTACGTCGTTCTGCGCAACAAGACGGACACTCTGGGACAATGGTACACAGAGAGGAGGTACCTTCCTGACGACTATCGGAGGCTGTTCCCGGACCTTAAGGGAGGCGAGCCTCCGGATCGCATTCGGGGCGTCATGGTTTTTCTCAATACCCACCATACCGAAGGCTGTGCCGAGGGGAGCATCGGCCCCCTGCGGTTTGTCTCCGGAGCGGTCAAGCCGTTGGTGCGCTGAGCGGGCCGACAATCGAACCTGATAGATATGACCAGAGCGCAGCACTTCCTGGAGTCAATTCGAGGCCGGTTATCTCAATCGCCTCTCCCTCAAGGACAAGAACGGACTGAGCCTCGGGCCTGACTGAAATTTAATCGCGATTTAATGGTTCTGTAATTATGCCTTAACCTTTGCTGAGTACGGTGGTTGCAAAAAGGCGGCTACGTTTGGGGACGACAGAACATCTCACAGGAAAAGAAGGAGGAAGCAATCATGAGGAAACGGTTTGGTATTTGGTCTCTGGTGTTGGTCTCTTTGCTGGAGTTGGGCCTGTGCGGTTCCGGCCTTGCCTTCGACAAGGTGAAATTCGCCGTTATCTCGGATCCGCATATTTCGATCCCGCAACAGAAAGGGGTATCCGATGGGTACAAGCTCGGTCTTAAGACCGTCATGCTCACGGAAAGCGTCGTTGCCGAACTCAACCAGATCCCGGAGTTGAAATTTGTCCTGCTTTCAGGTGATCTCACTCAGGATGCGGAACCCTGGAACATCGATGAACTGAGAAGGATCCTCGACGGGCTCAAGGTCCCCTACTATGTCGTTTTGGGGAACCACGACCTGAGCCGCGTCCCTCACGAAAAGAAGGATCAGCCGGTGACCCTCTCCAAGTACACCGTCGCCGGCGCCTTCATCGGCCATTCGGGGGGAATGGTACCGGGGATGACCTACTACACCCATGAGGTCGACAAAGATCTGGTTCTGGTGAGTTTCGACACCTCCCGTGCCCAGGTGTTCGTCCCCGAGGCGGGCCTCAACGATTTCGGCGGCAAGCTCGACGTCGGTCAGCTGCTGTGGCTCGAGGAGGTCCTTAGGAAGAACCAGCAAAAGACGGTCATGATCCTCACCCACCACAGCCTGGTTCCCTGGGGTGAAGGGGACCAGAACAACCATAACTCCTGGGGGTGGTTCCGGCTCGATAATTCCGACGAGGTGCGCGCCCTGCTGAAGAAATACGGCGTGAAGCTGGTTTTCTCCGGCCACCGGCACATCTCCACTCGTTATCAGCAGGTCGACGACATGTACCATTTCGTTAGCCCTTCGATCGCCACCTATCCGATGCGTTACACGGTATACGAGATGACCCCCGAGGAGCTGAGCTGGGAAGCGAAAAACATCCCGGCCCCGCCAGAGGTTTGGGACCTGGCTAGGAGAAACTTCCTGGCTGACAAGTGGTGGCGAGGGCCCGACCATCCGGACACGCCGGAGGGGAACCGGAAATACCTGGACTTCTATGAGAGCCCGGCAACCATGACGGGTAAGATGACATACAAGTAAAAGTATCCTTCTGTCCCGACCGTGCTGAAAAGGGGGCGGCTCCGGCGGCCCCCTTTGTTTGGCTTGACGTCTTCCTCAATCTTATTAATTTTGTACTCTTCGGTGAGCAATCGTACTGCTGTCTCCCGGCTCATCGGACGCTTGTAGCCTACCGTAGGGTCAGGTTGCGCATATTCCGGACGTGAGGGTCCATTGGGAACGGTAATTTCCGGAACAAGGGGCCAGGGATTGTTCCAGGTAATCCCTCCTATCCCCAATACGTGGCGGTGACGTTTTCCCTTTTGTTGTCTTCTTCGTGAGGGATTTTCGGAATTTTTTCCTCTGCCTGGTTTCTCTTTATTTCCAAAGGGGTCACCTGGCTGTCCCGGATAGTATCTACCGGCAATGTGATCTTATGTTCATTTTTTCTGAAGTCTTGATCGCCCATAGTCCTTATCACCTCCTTAATGTCTTTAAGTCTGATATCTGAATAGATACTCCTTTACCCTTACTGACAGTTTCTGAAATGCCCGATATCTGTTGGTTGCTGCGTTCCACGGCCACAGATATGGCAATCTGCCAGGGATGGATCGTTGAAAGGTTTCTGTAAAAAGGCCAAGGCATCGTCCTGCCTTGCCTGTGCACGAACACAGGGATCTTTGCAAAGATGTATAAAGAATTTAATTGAAAAAACCGAGCGCGTTGTGCAATTCCCCAAAATCATAAATGATGTAATCCGGCTCTACTCCATGTTTGGCGCGGCCCTGATCGCCTGTCCTGAAAAAAACGGTTTTCATCCCGATCCGTTTCGCGCCGTAGATGTCGCGGGATATATTATCCCCTACGAACAGCGTCTCATGCGGCGCCAGATTCATGTGCGATAATGTCATTTCATACAACCGCCTGTCAGGTTTTCGGTATCCATGATCGCCTGAAACGATTATCGGATTAAAATAATCGAGAAGTCCCACCGCGTTCAATTCCTTGGCAGCGTATGCGGACTGCCCATCCGAAAGGACGCCAAGTCTATATCGGTGCCGCAGGTCTCCTAGAACCTCCCTGACACCGGGATAAAGATCGAGCCTGAAACGGGAGGCGGCGCGAAATGTTTCCGCCATGATCAGTGGGAGTTGATCGAGCTTTGCTCCAGGTAGCCGGCGTGTGAAATCTGTTGCGTTTCGCCAAATAATCTCCCGGAAGATATACACTGCGTTGAACTCCGGATGGTGCTCATTTATTGAACACCGCTGCTCCTTCATGATCTGAAAATATTGATCTTTGACACTTTCCGGACTTAGCAGCACGCCTTGATAGGAAAGCAGGTTGCTTAACACACGATAGATTTCATGGTAGTTTTCTTCCGTTTTGATGTCGACTAGAGTGCCGTTGATGTCGAAAACAATGCCGCGTATGCCCATAAAGACTCCGAAACTCCTGCCCCGGGTTCGTGCTTTGTTGGTGCCGATGATAAAGTATCAATGTAAAGAGATTATTAAGATAAGCTTAAATTTCTGTTAAGTGATTTGAGTTGACTCATTTTTCCTCCTTGTTTTATCAGCATTTCGTCAAAGGTGGAACGGTACGCAGGGAGATGAGCAACTGGCGGGAAAGTGTCATACAATGCAGTAAACAGGCCGATTATGACTTTTTTGTATTATATCATTGAGAAGGCAGAAGCGCAGATTACCTCTGCCGGAGAGTTCATCGCTGAAATTGAAACAGCTATAGGAAATTTGCTGAACCACCAGGTGGGATAGGTTTACAACGCATTTAACTCGTATGGCTTAAATGAACTTAAGGATGACGCCGACTAACGCAGCTTGTTCTTTGCTCATTTCACCTACGGTGTCACGCCTTTCAGTCATCCTCCGAAAACGAGTAAAGTCTGTAGGCAAAACATCGGTGTCTACGAGAAAGGCGAGCCCTTGGATAATCTCCTTTATGTCTTCCGGCGATTTTTTCTTTTTGCTTGTTGCCTTGTTGAAATACTGAAGCTTGATTTTTCCCCTTCCGCTGTCATATTCCATATCCTTCACGCGATGAAGCGCAAGGATAATATAATCGCCCAGGGCTTGCCAAAACGCTTCATCATAATCCCGCCATTTTTGCAGATGGAATCGAAGCAGCGCTGGCTCTTTTTTTCCCGTTTTGCGGGATGATCTTATCGAGTTCGATTGGGAACCTGACGATTTCTTTTTTGTCTGTATTCTCTAGTATATCGTATAGCTGTATTCTTTGCTGTTTGCGAATAAGCTTGTCGATCTGTTCCCAAATGCTGCCCTGGCCAGGACTGGCAATCAATGTTTCGAGAGTCTTCTTCAATGCTTTGTCCATGGCGTTCCTTCCCCTCGTTTGCAATTACTTTTGCCATCATCGCAAAACATAGAATTACTGATAATCATTGTAAGTCAACTATTTTCATAAATATTGACGATTTGCAGACTTAAGTAGGGAAGGGGTATGCCGTTGATGTTGCCTACAAGTCCTCAACCCATTAAAACATTCAATGGTGTACATAATGGCTGCCCTCTTATCCTCGCCCACCCTGGCTTATATCTGGGATAACGAACCTGTTTCTCGTTTCACAATGTCCGACTTTCGTTGCTGCCGGTTTCGGCTCCGCCTTCAGGTTCTGCAGGATGGTTTTCAGGTTGTCGATCGACTCCCTCGTGTGTTCGAAGTAGCGGCTGCGCAGCTCGGTGATTATCAGGCCCTCATAGGAATCGACGAAGGTCTCCAGGATCGCGCCGATGGGGATTTCCCCCCAGCCCACGGGCATGTGGGCATCGCCGCGGCCGAAGGGGACGAGATGGGTCTGCTGTTTTTCAGTGTGATAGATCGAAAGCCCGAAATTGTCGTGTACGTGTGCGTGGGCAATGACGTCCCGCAGGGCTGCTGCAGTTTCCACGGTGTCGAAGTGATGATGCTTCGCCGCCATATAGAGGTGTCCGGTGTCCAAGATGACGCGGACATTCGGCCTCCCGATGCGGGCGACTTGCTCCAGCAATTCCCGAGGATTCTCGGCATAACAGTAGGGAGAGTGGTAAAGATAGGGCCGTGCGTTCTCGATGCAGATGCAGACATCGGGAAATTCATCGGCAAGATCCCGGATGGCGCTTGCCTCGCAGTCCAGCAGCGATGCCCGGTCGGCGTCGCTTAACTGCAAGTCGCCGGGGATCGAGAAGGCCTCCTCGGGAACATAGCGGCCCGCGTGGTAAACAAGGATCGCTGAGCCGATCTCCGCGGTGAACTCCAGGCTTGAACGAAACACCTGATAATGCAGGGGCCTGAGGCTGTCGTCCATGAGATTCAGGGGATTGGGGGCGTGGACGCTGTATGTGAAGCCGTAATTTTGCAGGATCGATTTGACGGCGGCAAGCCTTGAACGGTTGAGGCGGCCGTGCATGATCGCGTCAAGCCCGTGTACGGGCAATTCCACCGCCTCTATGTCCAGAGCTACAAACTGTTCGAGATCCCTGCGTAGCATATCCAGCCTTCCGTCGATGCGGATTTCGTCGATCTTGCTTCCTATTTTAACCATGTGGAAAAAACCTCCCTTCCTTCAACACAGGTTTTCATGATCCGGTGGACCCCGTCGCCGTTCTTGACCAGTATCAGGTCCGCCGCTTTGCCCTCCTCAAGTGAGCCCGTGATGTCGGAAATACCCAGAGCCTTTGCTGGCAGGAGGCTCGCCATGTTCACGGCCTGGTGGAGAGGCAGAATCCCCAGCTTTTCCAGTGTGAAGACGGCATGCAGGATCGCCATGGGGGCATAATCGGAGCAGATGATGTCGCCGCCGCCCGCCGCGATGGCGTCTCGGGCGCTCAGGTTGCGTGCCTGTGAAGTACCCCGGACGATGTTGGGGGCGCCCAGGCAGATGAAGAGTCCTTTCTCACGGGCGGCGTGTACGGTCTCCATATTGACCGGAAATTCCGTGATCCGGATGTCTTGTTCGGAGATCCAGTCGATCTTTTCCCTGCAGTCGTCGTCATGTGAGGCCATGGGGATGGCCAGCCGGCGACAGATCCGCGTGATGCGGTCTACGTGGGATGTTATGAACTTGCGGGCCCCCATCTTGCGGTCGATGATTTTTTGGATCTCGTCATCGCTCTTTCTGTAAACGGTCTGATAGTAATTCCGGAAGGAGAGGATCTCCCGGAACTGTCCCTGCCCCGGGGTGTGGTCCATGAGGGAGAGCATCTGGATCTTTCCTTCGGCCAGCAGCGACTCGATCCTCGGGATCGCGGTGCCATCGGTGATCTCAAACCGTGCATGGACCCGGGTCCGCACATGGAGCCGTTTCACGGCTTGGCCGATCCTGGTGATGATGTCGGCGGCCATGCTGTTTGACCGGATCCCGATCTCCTCTTCCGCAAAGGAGATCGAGTGGTACATTGTCGTCACCCCGCAGGCGGCAAGCTTCTTGTCCATTTCATACAGAACGATGTCCAGGGGGAAGAGGCAATTCGGCCGGGGTTCCAGGTCCTTCTCCAGGGCGTCGCTATGCATGTCGATGAAACCGGGCAGCAGCCAGCCGCCGCCGGCATCGATCCTCTCCCCGCCGTTATCGATGCAGCCTTCGCGGATCTTGTAGAGACGCCCCTGGCAAACGGAGGCGGAGGCCCTCTCCAGGATCCCTTCGGGGGTTACGATGCTGACATTTTCGATGATGAAGTCATTGAGCTTTTTCATGGGTTTTGCTCCCGTTGCCGAAGGTGAGGACCCGGTCGGCGATGGCTTCCATTGAGGCCCGGTCGTGGAAGATGCCGATCATGGAGGTCCCCTTCTGCTTCAACTCCCGCAGCAGGTCGATGACGATCCCCTGCGATCCCCGGTCCAGCGAGGCCGTCGGTTCGTCGAGAAGCAGCAGACGGGGCTTCCAGATGACGGCCCGGGCGATATTGATGCGCTGCTGCTCTCCCCCGCTGAATGTGGCCGGATAAGCGTCGTGCAGTTTGGCGGGGATGGCGAGCCGTTCCAGCAGCGCCGAGGCGCGTCGCCTGGCCTTGCTGGGATTTTCGCCCAGCCTCAGCAGCGGCTCGACGACCACGTCTACGGCGGCGACCCTCGGGATGACCCGGAGAAACTGCGAAACGTATCCCATCTCGCGGTTGCGAATTTGCAGGAGCTTCTGCTCGTGCCCGCCGGCGAGATTCACTTTCCCATGACAGTCCGAGGCGAACCAAACCTCTCCTGTCGTGGGCAGATACGTTCCGTAAATGCACTTGAGAACGGAGCTCTTCCCCGAGCCGCTTCTACCCGCGAGGCCGAGAAATTCGCCCGGCACGACCCGGAAGGATACGCTGCCGAACCCCTCGATCACCTTTCCGCCAAGGATGTGCAGGGTAAAGGTCTTCGAAAGGTTATTGACTTCGATCATGATCGCACCATTACTAAAAAAAGTGACCCCTGTATCTACCCCTGAGTCTTTACAACTGTGAACTCACGAGCAATTGCGTGTACATGTGCTGCGGATCTTCGAAGACCTGGTCCGTCAGCCCCGATTCCACGATCCGCCCGTAGCGCATTACCAGGGTACGCTGGCACAGAAGACGGATCACGCCGAGATCGTGCGATACCACAATCATCGCGATCTGGATCTCCCGCTGCAGGTTCCGGATCACGGAATTTCCGGTCAATATGGAGACCGTACACGCCGCCCGTGAGAAAGGACTCTTCATCTGCCTGGGCGCCCCCAACATCGTCCGGGGTAC
>JAMDBG010000085.1:0-1498 GCA_023487865.1 Deltaproteobacteria bacterium
ATCGGGGTTGTCCTGTTGGGGGAGAAACATGGGGCGCAGAAACTCCTCGGTGCCCTGCTGATCACGCTCGGCGTTGTTGCGATTGGTCTGAGCCGTTAATCGCCCGTCTGGCGGAGATCGGAGAGGATCTCATAATGTTTTGTTATCCTGAATATAAATAATATTAGTTTGACTTATAGTTACACCTTTTCTATTTTGTACTCAACTTCTTATTCTTCTCTTCATATCGTCTGACCGTGATGTTCGATACGGTTCAGAAATCAAGTCCCTGCGGTGAAAAAAGGGGAGATCGGCGTCGCGGAGGGGAAGGCAGGCGACTTTTGAGGGGAGCAGTCGAATGTCAACACTTTTGGGAGGGAATTTAGATGGATAGACAACCGTTGTTTAAAAGAAAGACAGCCATCTCTTACAAGACGGAGGAAAAAACCGTTTTAAGGGGTTACAGCGTGAGCGACTTGGCTGAGGCGGGTTATACGTTTTACGACATGCTGTTTCTCATTTTCCAGAACCGGATTGCCGCGGAGAACGAGGTGGACATGCTGCGGTATGAGACGGGGGAATTTCTCGAGCATTCCATGTCGCCGTCGGCCGCGTCGGCGATTGCCGTGATCGGGGGCAGACCGAATCTACCGGCTGCGGTTTCGGCGGCCGTCATGACGTTTGGATCGGCGCACGGCCCCGGCGCGGCGCACGGCTATATGATGCACAAGTACATCGAGCGGGCCCGCGTGGAGGGGAAGAGCATCGAAGAGATGGGGAAGATCCTCGTCGATGAGTACATGGATGCAGGTCTGGCCGTCATGGGGATGGGTCAGCCCCAGCACCTCGACGGGGATCCCCGTGCCGAACCGACGCACATCAAGCATGAACAGCTCTGCAGCGGCGTGTATCTCGAGTTGCAGCGTTCGATCGAGAAACATTTCAACGCCCGCCGGAAGAAGGAAGGCAAGTCCTTCGTGGCGGTGAACATGATCGGCGCCGGCAATACGGCCCTTGCCGAGCTTGGCTTCTCCCCCAACGCGGCCTGGTGCATCGGCTGCGTCTGCCGGGGTTTCAGCTGTGCGGCCCATGCCACCTATACGATGAAGAAGGGACGGGCCTGGGCGGCCTCGAAGCGCGAACCGATGGTCCAGATGCTGGATCTGTCCATGATCAAGTACGTCGGTCCCGCCGATCGGGAAGTGCCCAGTCAGGCCGAGCGACAGGAATACGCCAGAAAACAGAAAGAGGAAGGAGAATACAAGAAATGGACAATCTAGACGATCCGAGACTCAATTTTAATTACCGGACCCGGGAGCAGGGCACGGTCCCGATGGACAAAGAGCGCGACCGTTTCCAATGGGTGTCCGAAGTGGCATACAAGAACGTCCACCGCATCGTTGCGCGGGGATACGATACGACGGAGCTCGTGGAGAAGGGGTACGGCCTGACGGACGTCCTGTTCATTGACTTTCAGGCGCGGATCCCTCTGATCGAGGAGGACCAGATGCTCAATAAC
>JAMDBG010000085.1:1508-3356 GCA_023487865.1 Deltaproteobacteria bacterium
TATGTGATGGTGTGCATGCTGGAAGACGGTCTTTCGTCGCCGGCCAACATCACGCGGATCGTCGCCGGCGGCAGGACCATCCTGACCCAGGCCGCCGGCGCCTCCATCCTCGCCTTCGGCCATGCTTACGGGGCCTATCAGGCGTTCGGAAAGCTGTTGGACGGGATCCTGGCAAGACAGGCGAAGGAGGGAAAGCCGCTCGCGGAGACGGTCGAGGCGGTCGTAAAGACAAAACTCAATGACCCGGCGCTCGGCGTTTCCGGTCTGATGCTGAAGGACCCGATGGCGAAGCGGATGATCGCCCGTGCGGAAAAGCTCGGTGTGGCGGGCAAGTACATCTCCCTCATCAAGGAAGTCGTCAAGGCCGCCCAGAAGCTGAGCAAGGAGCCGGTCGATATCGACCTTCTGGGGGCCACCGGCGCCGTGATGTTCGATCTCGGTTTTACGCCCGAGGCGACGTGGGGCATTCTTGCGGTGACACGGGCCTTTGCGACGGGGGCGCACTACTGCGAGGAGATCGAGCAGGAAGAGCCCGTCCGGCTCGGTCAGACCCTGACGCCGAAGGAGTGGTACGACGGACCGGAAGACCGTCCGGTACCCACCCGGGAGGAGAGGAAGTCGGTCGCCAAATGCATGGTGGCGCAGACGCCTGAGGAGTGGAAGCAGACCTTTTTGGAGAGACAGAAGATCAAGGGATCCGGCTGGGCCATCGTGGAGGAGATCGACGACCCCAAACGGAAAATATGACCTGCCCGTTGCGAGGTGGGTTTAAGGTGGATCACCTGCCGCACGTCCGTAAGAAAGCTGCGGCAGGTGATTGTTACAGCAGGTTCTGAGATCAGCATCCGAAGGGCATCGGATGAGCAAGGAGTGTGTTTCATTGGAAGGGGAGATCATAATCACCGCCGTTATTGTGGTTGGCTTGGCGCTCTACTTCGACTTTACCAACGGCTTCCACGACTCGGCGAACCAGGTGGCGACGGTGATCACCTCGAATGCACTTACCCCGAAGGTGGCGCTGACGACCGCCGCAGTGGCCAACTTCATCGGCGCCTACTTTCTTGGCACCGAGGTCGCCCAGACCCTCGGCAAGGGGATCGTCGATCCGAGCCTACTCGAGACCGGAAGGGAGGGAGTCTACATCATCATCGCTGCCCTGCTCGGTGCGACCACGTGGAACATCATCACCTGGTGGTTCGGTATCCCCTCATCATCGTCTCACGCACTGATCGGAGGCCTAATCGGCGCCTTCATGATCGGGTGGGGACCCGGCCCGATCATCTGGCAGAATGTGTGGAAGATCATCGCCATCATGATCCTCTCCCCTGTCGTCGGTTTTCTCGCCTGTTTGCTATTTACCAAGGTGACCCTGACATTTTCGCAGTGGTCGACGCCGAATGTGAATCGTACATTCAAGATGCTCCAGATTGTCTCCACTATCACCCAGGCACTCGCCCACGGAACCAACGATGCTCAGAAAACGATGGGAGTAATCATGTTCTCGCTGGTTGTCCTAGGCTTCTATACGACCAGCACCGTTACGATCCCCGTCCCGATCAACCAGTTTCTGGTCCGGACCATCACTGCACTGCCGGCCGGCGTCAGCCCGGACGCGATCGATCCCGACACGGTTGCCACGCTCACCGCCGGATCAACGCAGGAGAATGTGCCCCTCACGAAGGCCCATCGGAAGCGATTGATCGCTCTCCTAGAAACAGATGCCGTGAGAAGGATGTCCAGTGCCCCTGCCGATGCGGAACGGGAACAGTTGCTCAGAGGACTCCATGCGCTCTTCATCCCGGGCTGGGTGATCTTCGCCTGCTCGCTGGCCATGATGGTGGGAACGCT
>JAMDBG010000085.1:3430-4224 GCA_023487865.1 Deltaproteobacteria bacterium
AGCCACGATCGTCATCGAGATGGCCGCGGTCTTCGGGTTTCCGCTCTCAACCACCCAGGTCATTTCCTCATCGGTCATGGGGGCGGGGGCGGCGTTCCGGCCGAAGATGATCCGATGGACGGTAGCAAAGGATATGGGAATGGCGTGGCTGATTACCATTCCCGTGAGTGGTTTGATAGCGGCCGCGTTCTTCTATGTCGAGGCGCGTATCTTCCTCTAGCGCCCTGGGACGGCCGGTCGAAACGACGGATATCGTTTGGGCTTATCGAGGTCAGGTGCACCCAAACAGAGGATATGCCCACACGGTGAAAGGGGAAGGGATACCTCGGCTGCATAGATCGTCACCGAGCCAGCGTGGCTCTTGCGGCTCCGCTGACGTTTCTCATGGGCGCTGTATGCGACCTCCGCGAGGTTGAAAGGAGTGGAATCATGGTGTTCAACATCGGCAAAAAGATCTCCTTTTTGAAGGGGAAAAATGTCTTTTATGATCTCCTATTGCGTCAATCTGCGAAGACCCTGGAGGGGCTTGAGGCATTGGCCAGCTATATGGACGATTGCAGCCCGGATAATGCCAAGCAGGTCAAGAAATGCGAGGTGGAAGCGGATGACTTGAGGCTGATGCTGATCCAGGCATTGGACAAGACATTCGTTACTCCGCTCGACCGAGAGGACATCTTTGATCTGTCCCGGGCGATCGACGACATCATGGATTATGCAAATTCCACGGTGTTGGAAATGGATATCTATGAGGTCCCCGCGGATGGGCATGTGAAGGAAATGGTTAACATCCTGAT
>JAMDBG010000190.1 GCA_023487865.1 Deltaproteobacteria bacterium
GAATGGCCATACCGCTCTTCACCATTTGCTTCATCAGCCGGTCATACTCCCCCCGGCTTCCATCACACCAGTACACTGCATCCGGTCGGCACATCGCGGACACTTCTTTAACCCACTCCTCCACTTTTACATTTTTCACTGTCATAGCCATTCCTTTCCTTCACATCACTGAAAGGGTTCCCCCTGTTTGCAGCATCGTGCAATTTATCTAACTTATAACAATAAATCTATCCCTGCCCTTCTTTTAACGTGCAGACGACCTCCGGCCCATTCCGGAGCCGCAGATACCGGAGTGCCGTGTAGAGGAGGATCGCCGTATAGACAAGGCGCAGTTCCCTCTCCGGGATGAGGTGCGCAAAGCTGCCGCCGACTAAGACACCTGTGAGGACGCCTGCGACAAGACCGGGCAGGCGGCCCGTTCGGATATTCCCCTCCCGCCAATGGGTCCACGCCCCGAGTGTCGAGGCAGGGATCATCGCCAGAAGAGAGATGCCCTGGGCGGTATGCTGGGGAATACCTGCAAAAATGACCATCATCGGGATCATGAAGCTCCCGCCGCCAACCCCCATCATTCCGGAAATGAAGCCGGTCAAGGCGCCCAGGAGGACCAGGACGATCCACCGGATCCAGACGGGTGGCGATCCTTCCATGACGTAAGGCAGGAAGGGCTTCAGAAGGAACACCAAGGCAACAAAGATAAGAAAAAACCCAAAGGTCCTTTTCAGTGTCATTTCGGGTAGAAAACAGCAGTACTTCGCCCCGAGGCGGACAGTGATGAGGGCCATGCCGGCCAGAACCGCCGCTGCCGCGAGTTCCACCGAACCGTGAAGATAGTAGATGACCGATCCCGCCACCCCGGTGAATACGACGGCGATCAGGCTCGTGCCGTGCGCCTCGTGCTGCCTGAACTTGAGCGTCTCGGTCATCAAGGGCACGATGATCACCCCGCCGCCGACCCCGACGAGACCGCCGAGCAAACCGGCGATCAGACCGACCAGAAGACCTGCCATATCAACCACCCATAATCCTGTCTATTTAGAATATCCCCGCATAGAGTCATTGGCATTTTCGGCTGTCCGTTGTGACAATGCCTCTTCCCCGTCGGGACAGACAGGGGACTTACCACAGTACCAATCCACTGTCCACCACTGTATTCACAAACATCCTGCTTTACAATTTTCTTTCATGTATGTTAGCTTACAAGATATCAGCGCGGAAAAAGGGAGGGACCGGGCTTGGACAGATCGCCCGCGAAACAGCGAGCAAGGGTCACCGATTCATGAATAGAGATGACATCATCAAAATTACCACCCTGCTTCTCATGATCATCGCAGGGGTTTTCCTTTTTTTCTATTACGACCTTTACACCTTCTTTATCAACCGGAAGCAGATCGTCGAATTCGTCAATTCCTTCGGCCCCCTCTCCGTGCTGATCTTCATCGGTCTCCAAATCCTGCAGGTACTCGTTGCACCGATCCCCGGCGAAGTCAACGGCTTCATCGGGGGATATCTGTATGGCCCCGTACTGGGTACCCTCTATTCCACAATCGGGCTCACGATCGGCTCGTGGCTCGCCTTCGTCCTCGCCCGCTGGCTCGGCCTGCCGTTCGTGGAAAGAGTGATCAGCCCCCGGATCATACAGAAGTACGACTATTTCATGGAACACCGGGGAATACTCATCACCTTCATTCTCTTTGTAATCCCCGGATTTCCCAAGGACGCCCTCTCCTACCTGATCGGTCTGAGTCATATGAAGACCTCGACATTTCTCATCATTTGCACATCCGGGCGTCTCCTGGGTACCATCATGCTCTCCATCAGCGGATACTGCGCCCGCAACGACCAGGTTATGACAACGGCGGTTATTCTGGGAATCAGCGCCCTGATTGTCATTCTGGCCTATTTTTACCATGATGACATCCTCAAGCTGGTGAGGAATCCATGTATTTGCATCACTCAACAGATTCTCGGCAACAAACGCCCCGGAGGATCGGGCTTCCTCAGACGGCGTCCTTTAAGGAGGTGAATAGCCTTGGAATGGATTTTCAATGAATTTGTCCTTATTCTGATACTGATCCTGATCAATGGGTTTTTTGCGGGCGCCGAACTGGCCGTTGTATCCGCCCGCAAGAGTCACATCGCAAGCCTCGCCGCAGTCGGCAATCAAAAGGCCAGGCTCGTCGAACAGATCCAGAGGGACCCCCACCGTTTTCTGGCAACCGTCCAGATCGGGGTCACAATCGTCGGTTCGCTCGCTTCGGTGGTCGGCGGCGCTGCAGCGATCCAATACCTCACGCCCCTGCTGAGGTCCATCCCCATGCCCTTCATCCAGCATTCGGCGGAGACCCTTGCCATCGCCATCATCGTGATCGGGATATCCTATCTATTCCTCATCTTGGGAGAGCTGGCCCCGAAGACCATCGGTCTTCAGTATGCGGACCGGATGGCCCTGAGTGTCGTTCGGCCGATTCATATCCTGTCGAAAGCCGCGGTCGCCATCGTCTGGTTTCTGACCCTCTCCAACCGGGCTGTCCTTTCGCTTTTCGGCATCAAACCAAAAGAAGGACATGCCTTCGTCACCCGGGAGGAGGTGCAGCAGGTCCTCTCCGAAGGGAGCGAAGCCGGCGCCCTGACCGAGACAGAGCACAGGTACATCGAAAACATTTTTGAGTTCACCCATACGACCGTCCGCGAGGTGATGGTCCCAAGAACCCGGATCGTCGCCCTGAATCTTGACCTGTCGCGAGAGGACATTCTCCGGACCGTCCAGGAAAACATGTACACCCGCTATCCGGTCTAACGGAGAGACCTCGACCATGTGACCGGCTTTGTCCACACCAAAGACATCCTCATCGGAAGAATGTCCACCGGGACCGATTTCGATATCGCCGGGATTGTCCGGCCGCCCCTCTTTGTCCCGGAAGGAAAGAAGGTGAGCAGCCTCCTCAAGGAGATGCAGCGCAAACGGATCCAGATGGCGCTGGTCGTCGATGAATACGGCATCATGAGCGGCCTTGTCACGACGGAAGATCTCCTCGAGGAGCTCGTCGGGGAGATCGAAGACGAGCACGACGTGGGGGAGATGCGCCGGGTTCAGAAGTTCCCAGACGGGAGCCTGCTGGTGGACGCGATGTGCCGACCGGATGCAGTGTACTGGTGTGATGGAAGCCGGGGGGAGTATGACCGGCTGATGAAGCAAATGGTGAAGAGCGGTATGGCCATTCCACTGGTCAGACGCCCCAACAGTTTCCTTTTCCGTTCCCAGCCGAGCGACGTGGCCCGGATTGAATCCCGCACTTACATCAGTACGACGAGCAAAGACGCTGCCGGTCCGACCAACAACTGGGTCGCTCCGGGGGAGCTCAAGGCGAGGATGAGGGGGCTCTATGAGGGATGCATGCGGGGCCGGACCCTGTATGTGATTCCCTTCTCCATGGGCCCCATCGATTCCCCCATCGCCAAGATTGGTGTCGAGATCACAGACAGCCCTTATGTGGTCTGTAACATGCACATCATGACCCGCGTCGGAACAAAGGTCATCGAGAAACTCGGCGCCGACGGCGATTTCGTTCCGTGTCTGCACTCGATAGGCGCACCGCTCGGTCCGGGCGAAAAGGATGCCACCTGGCCCTGCGCCCCCTTGGAGAAGAAGTATATCAGCCATTTCCCGGAAGAGAATCTCATCTGGTCTTATGGGAGCGGCTATGGAGGCAACGCCCTTTTGGGAAAGAAATGCCTGGCGCTGCGCATCGCGTCCGCCATGGCAAATCGTGAGGGATGGATGGCGGAGCATATGCTGATCCTGCGTCTGACGAACCCGGCCGGGAAACAGTACCATCTTGCGGCGGCCTTTCCCTCGGCCTGCGGGAAGACCAACCTGGCGATGCTCACCCCCACCATCCCCGGGTGGAAAGCCGAGTGTATCGGCGACGACATCGCCTGGATCAAGATCGGTCCCGACGGCAGGCCTTACGCCATCAATCCCGAATGCGGTTTCTTCGGGGTCGCACCCGGCACCTCCTGTGAATCGAATCCGTCCGCGATGGCAACCGTGAGAAAAAACACGATCTTCACCAATTGCGCCCTGACCGACGACGGGGATATCTGGTGGGAAGGAATGGACGGCGCGCCCCCCCCGTCATGCC
>JAMDBG010000192.1 GCA_023487865.1 Deltaproteobacteria bacterium
GTTTTCTGAGTCGAATGAGAAGGTGTTCACCGTTCGGGTGGGCGGCGCACGTTTGATGAGCGCCACCCATATTCGCGAGATATGCGATATAGCCGACAGGCACTGTGACGGCTACGTCCGTTGGACGACCCGCAACAACATCGAGTTTATGGTCGATGACGAAGCGAAATTAAAGCCGCTGATGGAAGATCTGGAAACAAGGAAATTCGCCGGCGGATCGCTCAAATTTCCCCGCGGCGGCACCGGGGCGGGTTTGACGAATATCGTCCATACCCAGGGGTGGCTCCATTGCCATACCGCGGCGATCGATGCGTCGGGCGTGGTCAAGGCGGTTATGGATGAATTGTACGAGGATTTCGGTAAGATGAGGCTGCCGGCTCATGTCAGGGTATCGCTCGCCTGCTGCCTGAACATGTGCGGCGCCGTTCACTGCTCCGACATCGCGATATTGGGCGTTCACCGCAAACCGCCCATGGTGGATCATGACAACCTGGCGAATATGTGTGAGATTCCTCTGGCCGTCGCATCTTGCCCCACGGGAGCCATCAAGGCGACCACCCTGGACGACAAGAAGAGCGTGGTCGTCAACAACGAGAAATGCATGTACTGCGGCAATTGTTTCACCATGTGTCCCGCCATGCCGCTGGCGGATGCGGAGGGAAGCGGTGTGGCGATCCTGGTGGGGGGCAAGCTGTCGAACCGGATTACCGCCCCGATGTTTTCCAAGGTTGTGGTTCCTTTCCTTCCCAATGAGGCGCCTCGCTGGCCGCAGACGGTGGAGGCGGTCAAGAAAATTCTCAACGCCTATGCAAAAGACGCGAAGAAATACGAACGCCTCGGCGACTGGGCCGCGAGAATAGGCTGGGAGAGGTTTTTCGAGAAGACGGATCTGCCCTTTACGGAACACCTGATCGACGATTACCGTTTTGCCTACACAACCTGGCGTACCAGCACACAGTTTAAATTTTAGGAAAAGAGGTGTGAGATGGGTACAGAAGCAGACAAACAGCTGATCATCGAGACCTTGAAGGGCAAGAAAACGAAGACGAAGTTCTATCTGAAAGACTTCAATAACATGTTCCCTGATAAAAGGCCGAGGGAAGTCAGCAAGCTTGTGAACGAGATGGTCGCCGAAGGTCTCCTCGAGTACTGGTCGAGCGGCAGCACCACGATGATCGGCCTCAAGGGGGCAGGCATACAGCACGAGGCGGAAGACAGCGAAGAGTAAACCATAGAGTGAAGCAATGATAGTTGACCGCCCGAGGGTTGTGTTCTCAGCCCTGAGAGGGAATTCAGGAAAGACCTTCTTGACCGTGGGGGTGGGGGCATGCCTTAAGCACAGGGGAAAGGCCGTGTCTCCCTTCAAGAAGGGTCCCGATTATATAGACGCCGCCTGGCTTGACATGGCAACAGGTCGTCCCTGTTATAATCTGGACCTCTTCCTGATGGGAAGGGAAGGGATCCTCTCTTCCTTCTCAACCCGTGTGCAACATGCCGACGGCGCGTTGGTGGAGGGCAACAGGGGTCTTTACGATGGCATGGATCGAGAGGGAAGTTACAGCACGGCAGAGCTTGCCAAATTGCTGCAGGCGCCGGTCATATTGGTGGTGGACTGCAGCATGGCCACACGTACCGTAGCCGCCATGATTCTCGGCTGTCAACATTTCGATCCCCAGGTTGCCATCAAGGGCGTCATCCTCAATCGGATCGGAGGCGCTCGCCATGAATCTGTCATTCGTTCCGCCATAGAGGATCGTTGCGGATTGCCCATTTTAGGGGCTGTTCCCAGGATACAGGCGGGAATCTTTCCCGAGAGGCATATGGGTCTCGTCCCCCCGCGGGAACACCCGAGGGCCGGACAGGCCGTAGACGAGGCGGCCCGCATTGTGGATGGACACGTCGATGTGGACAGGGTGTGGGAAATTGCGCGGGGCGCTCCGGCCTTTGAATTCGACGAACAGGAGAGCCGGCAGGAAGAGCATCATCCCTTCCCTTCTCCTTCTATAAAACCGAAAATCGGTTTTATCAGGGATGCCGCCTTCTGGTTCTACTATCCGGACAATCTGGAGGTTCTCGAAAAATTGGGGGCATCCCTTGTCGCATGCAGTGCCCTTAACGACAGGGAACTTCCCCCGGTGGACGCCCTTTATATCGGCGGCGGGTTCCCTGAATCTCATGCCGCTGCGCTGACCGCCAACGGAAGTTTCCGTACCTCTCTCCGCAATGCCGCGGAGGCGGGGCTTCCCGTTTATGCGGAATGCGGCGGCCTCATGTATCTCGGAAAAGAGCTCATCGTGAAAGAGAACACATATCCCATGACGGGAGTATTCCCTTTGCGCTTTGTTTTAGACAGAAGCCCTCACGGTCACGGGTACACGATCCTCGCTGTGGATGCCCCTAATCCCTATTTCTCCACAGGAGAAATCCTTCATGGTCACGAGTTTCATTACTCCCACATCCCGGATAGGGAGAAGATAGGTTATACGGTATTTAAGGTAAAGCGGGGGCTGGGCATCCATGGGGGCAGGGACGGCCTGCTTTATAAGAATGTCCTGGCCACCTATTCCCACGTCCACGCTTCAGGAGCGAAAAGCTGGGCCAAGGCATTATTGGACCAGGCCGTATATTACCAGAGCAAACGATTGTCAGAGCAGGCGATGACGGCGGATGCAGTCCCGGTTGTCACACAGATTTCGAGGATGACATGACACACGTTTCCGCCGGGTCTTAGGAGTTTGTCTTAATAGAATCCACAAAACAAATAGGGAGGTAGTAAAGCTATGCCACAGTTAGAGGTTGGAGGAAAGAGTTACGAAGTGGATGAGGATGGTTTCCTGCAGGAACTGGACAAGTGGGGTAGAGACTTTGCGCAGGGTTACGCAACCATCGAAGGCATCGAGGGAGAACTGACCGAGGAACATTGGAAACTTATCGATTACATCCGGGAGTACTATGCCCAGTTCGGGATCGCTCCCATGATCAGAAAGATGTGTAAAGATACGGGATTTGACCTGAAAAAGATTTATACACTTTTCCCATCCGGTCCGGCCAAGGGGGCGTGCAAGCTCGCCGGCCTTTCGAAGCCAACGGGATGCGTCTAATAAAACCATCGGAGAAAAGAGGGATTCATGGGAACGTTGATCATCGTTTTGACGTATATCGCCTATGTGTTCATCGTCGTCGTATATACGATCAAAATTGTCGCTTGGCTGAAATTGCCGCCCCATATCCGGTGGGACCTCTACCCAGTGATCCACGAGGAAAACTACCGTTACGGCGGCTCCTACTACGAACAGCCGGAATGGTGGACAAAACCGCGGCCCCGGAACACCTGGCGAAGCCTGTTTTACTCCCTGAAAGACAATTTTTACATGGGGGAATACTTCAATCGCAACCGAACCTACTGGTTGTGTCTCTTGCCGTGGCACTTGGGGTTCATCTTTATCATCACGTTCCATATCCTCTGTTTCTTTGCGGCCGTAACCATGGTCGGCGGCCTGGAGATCACGGCCGGGTCGCCTCAGCTTTTGGGGAAGGGCTTTTATTACCTCCTGCTGCTCACGGGGGGGGTCGCTTTCGTGGCCGGCACATTCGGGAGCATCGGCATGCCGATCGTCCGGCTAGCAGACCGGGGACTGAGAACCTACTCCATGCCGATGAATTTCTTCAATTACTTTTTTTTCCTCGTTGTCTATGGCAGCGGCCTTTTCGCATGGCTCATGCTCGATCCAACGCTGGAAGAGTACCGGGCCTACTGGCTCGGGCTGATCACCCTGACGCCACCGGAACTCCATCCGCTGACGGTCCTCCATATCGTCCTGTTCGACATCTTCCTCATCTATCTGCCCTTTACCCGCTCGACACATTACATCACACGGATTCTGGCCTATTACTTCATCCGCTGGGATGATGAGCCGAACCTGCCCGGCGGTAAAATGGAGAAACAGATCGCCAGTCTCCTGGAACGAAAGGTTTCCTGGGAGGGGAAACATATCCCGTCGGGAAAGAGCTGGGCCGAAGCGGCCACGGAATCGGGATTGCCGGAAACAAAAAAGGATACTCCATGAAAAAAAATTTCCATATTGATGATTTCACCCATCCCGGTGGACAAGTTACCGAGCTCGATCCCGCCGAGCTTAGCCCCCTTCCGCCGCCATACGACAAGAGGGAGAAGCCGCCCATCCGGAAACTGACTGACGAACAGAGCACGCGCATGGACGCCTCTCTCGATGGCGTCGTCGCGATCGGCCTTACGCCTCCGAAGAGCCCGGAGGAAGAGAAGGCCTTCATTGACAAATTTCTGGCCGGCATCGAGAAACTCTTCTCCACAGACGATAACTGGACTTTTCTCCAACCCCTTGTTCACACCCTCGAGTACTGCGTCAAATGCCAGATCTGCTCCGATGCCTGCCCGGTCTACGTCTCCAGCGGCCGTCAGGATATCTACCGCCCCACAATGAGACCGGAGCTCTTTCGAAGGATTGTCAGCACGTACATTAAAAAGGAACACCCGCTCCTGCGGAAAATCAAGGACAGCGATATCGATCTCAACTGGCAGACCCTGGCTCGTCTGGGGGAACTGGCCTATCGCTGCACCCTCTGTAGGCGTTGCGCCCAAGTCTGCCCGCTCAGTTGCGACAATGCCCTGATCAGCAGGGAGATCCGGAAGGTCTTCAGCCAGCAGATGGGAATCGCCCCCAAGGAGATCCATGAAAAGGGGTCCGTCCAGCAGCTCAGGGTCGGCTCCAGCACGGGGATGACGCCCGCAGCCCTGAGGAACATCCTGGAGTTTGCCGAAGAGGAGATCGAGGAGAAGACGGGAAGGAAGATAAAGATTCCTGTGGATAAAAAAGGCGCCGACATCCTGCTCATCCATAACGCCGGGGAATTCATAGCGTGGCCGGAAAATCTGGAGGCCTTCGCCATCATCCTGGATGCGGCCGGCGTGGACTGGACCCTCTCCACCGAGATTGCCGGTTACGACTCCGTCAACTACGGCGTCTGGTACGACGACTTTCAGTTCGCCCGGGTCGCCATCCGCCAGTCCCAGGCAGCAAGGGCACTCGGGGTTCGGAAGATTTCCCTCGGGGAGTGCGGCCACGCCCACAAGGCTGGGATCGTCGTCGCCGACCGTGTCCTTGTGGGCGATCTTATCATTCCTCGGGAGAGCAGCCTCCCCCTGCTGGAGGAGATCGTCCTGAGCGGACGGATCAAGTTCGATCCCAGTCGGAATCACTTTCCCGTCACCCTCCACGACCCGTGCAACATGGTACGGTTGATGGGGATCGTCGAGCCCCAGCGGAGAATTCTGAGAAAAATCTGCCCCCAGTTCAGGGAGATGACGCCCCACGGCGTGGAGAATTACTGCTGCGGCGGGGGGAGCGGCTTCGCCATCACCCAATCGACGAATTTCCCCGACTGGCGAAACTCCGTCTCCGGCCGGATGAAGATGAAACAGATCCTCGAAGCGTTCCAAGACGCCCCTGGGCCGGAGGTGAAGAAGTACGTCTGTGCCCCCTGCTCGAACTGCAAGGGCCAGTTCCGGGATATGTTCGAATATTATGACGTGTGGGAAAAGTCGGGAATCCTCTATGGCGGGCTTGTGGAGTTGATCGTCAACGCGATGGCCGATCTCAAGAAACCCTTCATCCAGTGGGAGTGGCATTGATGATCGGAAAGCCTCTGGGGATATCGGTTCTCGCCATCCTGATCCTGACCCTGTCGGCTCTGGGGATCGCATTCACCCCTCTTTCGTTTCTCCTGACGGCGCTCCTCCCCTATGCCGCCTTTGCGGTCTTCATCGGTGGATTTGTCTATCGCGTCGTCAACTGGGCCAAGGCCCCCGTCCCCTTCCGCATCACGACCACCTGCGGTCAGCAGACCTCCCTCCCCTGGATCAAGAATAATTCCCTGGAGAGCCCGGCCGACGTGTGGGGCGTGATCGGGCGGATGGCACTGGAGGTCTTCCTGTTCCGATCACTCTTCCGGAACACCGATGTGGCGATCGTGGGGAAAAGGCCCGTTTACGGCAGCGCCAAATGGCTCTGGTTTTTCGGGCTTCTTTTTCACTGGTCGCTGCTGATCATCGTGCTGAGGCACCTGCGCTTCTTCATCGAGCCGATCACCCCCTGGATCAACGGCCTCTCAGCGGTTGACGGTTTCTTTGAGATCGGCGTCCCGACGCTCTATCTCAGCGACGGTGCCCTCCTTTTGGGACTGACGTTTCTGTTTTTACGCCGCTTGGTCGTCCCGCAGCTCCGCTACATCTCCCTTGTCACCGATTATTTCGCACTCCTGCTGCTCCTGGGAATCGTGACCACGGGTCTCCTGATGCGGCACTTTTTCCCCGCCGACCTGATCCAGATAAAAAATATGGCTCTGGGATGGATCACCTTTGTCCCGGCGATGCCCAAAGAGGTCGGCCCGGTCTTTTATATCCATCTGTGCTTCGTCTTCACGCTGCTGGCCTGGTTTCCTTTCAGCAAGCTGATGCACATGGGAGGGATCTTCCTGAGCCCGACAAGAAACCTCGCCAACGACAACCGGATGAGGCGTCATCTCAACCCCTGGAACGCCCCGGTCAAGGTTCACACCTATGAGGAATACGAAGACGAGTTCCGGGAGAAGATGAAGCTGGCGGGACTGCCTCTGGAGAAGGAGTAGCGATGGCTGATGCCAAGACACCCAAACCCGATGAGCTGATCGCGATCCGTTACACACCGCCGGAGACGCCCTGGATGGAGACCCCTACCGTCTTCCGCCCCGGCACCTGGAGTTACAGCGGCAACGTCAAGAGCCTGACCGCCCTGGGTCTCCCAAACCCGCGGGCGTGGCAGCCCTCCGACGCGGACTGGAAACTGCCGGAGAACTGGCAGTCAATCATCCTGGAGGGAATGAAGGAACGCCTGGAAAAGTACCGGTCGTTCCGACTCTTCATGGAACTCTGCGTCCGGTGCGGCGCCTGCGCAGACAAATGCCACTTTTACATCGGCTCCGGCGATCCGAAGAACATGCCGGTCCTCCGGGCGGAGCTGCTGCGCAGCGTCTACCGCCGTTATTTCACCGAATCGGGAAGGCGTTTCGGCAAACTCGCGGGCGCCCGGGACCTGACGGTGGATGTCCTCAAGGAGTGGTTCTACTACTTCTACCAGTGCACGGAGTGCCGCCGCTGTTCCGTCTTCTGCCCCTACGGGATCGACCAGGCGGAGATCACCATGATGGGCCGGGAACTCCTCAACCTCGTCGGCTGCAACATCAACTGGGTGACCGAGCCGGCAGCAAATTGTTTCAGGACGGGAAACCATCTCGGTATCCAGCCCGGGGGCGTCAAGGACATGCTGGAGTTCATGGCCGACGATATCGCGGACCGCACCGGCGTGCGCGTGGAGGTCCCTCTCAACAAAAAAGGCGCCGAAATCCTCTTCGTCACGCCTTCCGGCGACTACTTCGCCGATCCGGGAACTTACACCTGCATGGGTTACATGATGCTCTTCCACGAGATCGGCCTGAATTACACCTTCAGCACCTACGCCTCCGAGGGGGGCAACTTCGGCCTGTTCACCTCCAGCGAGATGATCAAGCGTCTCAATGCCAAGCTCTACGCGGAGGCGAAGCGCCTCGGGGTCAAATGGATCCTCGGGGGCGAGTGCGGCCATATGTGGCGGGTCATCCACCAGTACATGGACACGATGAACGGCCCCGCCGATTTTCTTGAAGAGCCGGTTTCACCGATCACCGGGACGCCCTTCGTAAACGCCCGGTCGACGAAGATGGTGCACATCGCCGAATTCACCTCCGACCTCATCCGAAACGGGAAGCTGAAGCTCGATCCGTCCCGCAACGACCACCTCCGGGTCACTTTCCACGATTCCTGCAACCCCGCCCGGGCGATGGGACTGTTCGAAGAGCCCCGCTTCATCATCAGCCATGCCTGCAACCATTTCCACGAGATGGCCGAGGATACCATCCGGGAGAAGACCCTTTGCTGCGGCGGCGGGGCGGGATTGGGAAACGACGAGAACATGGAGATGCGGATGCGCGGCGGGATGCCCCGGGCCATGGCGGTGAAACAGGTGAAGGAAAAGCACGGTGTGAACCGTTTGGCCTGTATGTGCGCCATCGACCGTGCGACGTTGACTTCGCTTATGGACTACTGGGTGCCGGGGGTGACGGTCACGGGCGTTCATGAACTGCTGGCCAACGCCCTGATCATGAAAAGGGAAAAGAACAGGACGACGGACCTGCGCGGGGAACCGATCGAAGGAAAGGCAGCCGATGAAACTCTATAACCGGGGAATGATCATCGCCGGGATTCTGGTCTTTTTGATCCTGGCCACCTTCCCGTTCTGGTACGGCGGTGGGAAGGCCGTTCCCCCGCCCGACCTGAAGCTCGATACGCCCGCCATCCAGCGGCTCAAGGAGAAACGCTGCGTGGAATCAACACCCTATATGAGAGCGAACCACATGAAACTGCTTGCCGCCTGGCGGGACGCTGCCGTCCGCGAGGGGAACCGGTCCTACACCGCGGCGGACGGACAGGTGATTCCAGTAAGTCTTACGGGAACCTGCCTGGGCTGTCACAGCAACAAGGATAAATTTTGCGACCGGTGCCACGACTATTCCGGTGCCAAACCCGCCTGTTGGAATTGCCATATCATACCCGAGGAGGTCCGATGATGGCGACCACCCGCAGAGAATTCCTGAAAACAGCGGGGCTCTCGACCGTGAGCCTGGTTTTTCCCCTTCTGCCTTCACTCGCCTTGGCTCAGGCCGGAATCCCGGGCGCAGGCATCTTATCCCCGGCGGCCCCGGGCTCTCTTCCGGCACTGAAGGCCAGGCGCTGGACGATGACAGTCGAACCAAGAAAATGCAGGCCCGCTTGCACGGATTGCATCACCGCCTGCCATCTGGAGCACAATGTGCCCGATTTTAAAAATCCCAAGGATGACGTCCACTGGATCAGCCTCGAAAGGGTCGGGCATGTCTTTCCCGCGGAGGCTCACCCCCGTCTGCCGGACGCGATCAGGGGCTTGTCCGTACCGGTTCTGTGCAACCACTGCGAGAATCCCCCCTGCGTGCGGGTCTGCCCGACGCAGGCGACCTTCAAGAGGGCGGACGGGATCGTGATGATGGACTACCACCGCTGCATCGGATGCCGGTTCTGCATGGCCGCCTGCCCTTACGGATCCCGGAGCATGAACTACCGGGATCCCCGGCCCTTCATCCGAAAGATCAATCCGGCCTTTCCGACACGGACCAAGGGGGTGGTGGAAAAATGCAACTTCTGCGAGGAACGGCTCGCCCGGGGGATGCTCCCCGCCTGCGTCATCGCCTGCAAGGACAAGGCCCTGGCGTTCGGCGATCTGGACGAATCCCGTTCCCCGGTCCGGCTCATACTGGATAGAAACCTGTCCCTCCGGCGCAGAGCGGAACTGGGAACAGGACCTCAGGTCTATTATATTTTGTGAGGCTGCCGTGCTTGAAAAAGCCCTGAAAGGATCGCGCGGATACGGAATCTGGGTGGCATTTTTGCTGCTTCTGGTCGCCGTCGGTTTTTTCTTCTACCTGAGACAGCTCGATTACGGTCTGGGGATCACCGGCATGAGCCGGGACATCTCCTGGGGGCTCTATATCGCCCAGTTCACGTTTCTGGTCGGGATCGCGGCATCGGCGGTGATGCTGGTCCTGCCCTATTATCTCCACGACTTCAAGGCCTTCGGGAAGATCACGATCCTCGGGGAATTCCTGGCGGTGTCCGCCGTGACGATGTGCGTCACCTTCGTCTTCATCGATCTGGGCCGTCCCGACCGGGTCGCCAATCTCTTTCTCTATCCTTCACCCAGATCCGTTCTGTTCTGGGACATCATCGTCCTGAACGGGTATCTGTTGTTGAACATCGTCACCGGCTGGACCGTCCTGGAGAGCGACAGGAAAGGCGTCCCGCCGCCGGCCTGGGTGAAGCCGCTGATTGTTCTCTCCATCCCCTGGGCCGTCAGCATCCATACCGTCACGGCGTTCATTTATGCGGGCCTCCCCGGAAGGGGCTTCTGGCTCACGGCGATCATGGCACCCCGGTTCCTCGCCTCCGCCTTCGCCTCCGGTCCGGCACTGCTGATTCTCTTCTGTCTGATTCTGAGGCGTTTCAGCCTGTTCGACGCCGGGGAAAAGGCGATCCAGACCCTGGTCAAAATCGTGGCCTATGCCCTGGCAACGAGCATCTTCTTCGTCCTGGTGGAGATCTTCACCGTCTTCTATAGCCAGATTCCGGGACACATGAACCACCTGACGTATCTCTTCGCGGGGCTGGAAGGCCACCACACGATCGCACGGTGGATGAGTGTGTCGGCGGTTACCGCCCTGGCGTCCCTTATTCTTCTGCTCATCCCCCGCACACGGAAGAATGAATCGCTTCTGGCGCTGGCCTGTATCGGCGTGTTTTTGTCTCTCTGGATCGAGAAAGGACTGGGGCTCGTGGTGACGGGCTTTGTCCCCTCCCCCCTGGAGACGATCACCAATTACACCCCCACGGTACCGGAAATGGCCGTCACGATCAGCGTCTGGGCCTTGGGGCTGCTGATGATCACCCTGCTCTACAAGATTTTCATTACGGTCAGAAAAGAGGAGTAAATTGGGATTCTAGTTCCCCTCCCATATGACGACGCGATTGCGCCCTGAATCCTTCACGCGGTAGAGGGCCTGGTCAGCGCGATCAATCAGGACTGATAGATTCGGAACTTCCGGCTGCAGAAAGGCAACGCCGATGCTCACGTTGATCCCGATATGGACCGGCGATGAATCGTCATTTCCCTTGTAAATTGGGATAGAGAGGTCGGCAACGGATTGGCGGAGGCGCTCGGCAATCTGGATCGCCACGGGAAGATCCGTTTCCGGCAACAGGAGGGTGAACTCTTCGCCGCCGTAACGTCCCACGACATCAATCCCGCGGATGCCCCGGTGGATGCAATCGGCCAGGACCCGGAGAACCTGATCGCCGACGGGATGGCCATAGGTGTCGTTGACCCTCTTGAAGTGGTCGATATCGAGCATCAGCGCCGCAAGCGGCCGCGCAAAACGCAATGCACGTTCGAATTCACGTTCGCCGAGCTGGAAAAATCCGCGCCGGTTGAACAGGCCCGTCAGCTCGTCGGTCACAGAAATCTGTTCGATTTTGCTATAGAGACGGGCGTTGCGGATGGCGATCGCTGCCTGCGTCGCAAACATGCTCAACACATCTTTATCCGCTTCCGTATATCTATGCGGGGTATATGCCAGCATATTGAGAACGCCAAGGAATTCATCACCCCAGCATACCGGCATCGTCATCAGCGCCCGGTTCGGAAAAGAGTTATACTCCGGTTTTCGCTCCGGCCAGGAGTGATAATCGTTGATGATCGATGCCTTACCCGTCGCCCAGACCTTACCGACGGCACCCTCCCCGCGTTGACGTGTCCGGCCGCCGAGAACCAATTCCCTGCCGGCAACCGCAACCCTTTCAATCAAGTCCGATTCCGGATTGTAAATATAGCAATTGCAGGCCTCACCGCCGATCAGACTCAAGGCCCGTTCGGCAATAGATTGGAGCAGTGTATTGAGATTCAGCTCGGCGATAAGGTCTACCCCTGTCTGGTGCAACACGGCGAGCTGCTGGGAACGACGTTCGTTTTCTTCCTGCACTCGCTTGCGCTCGGTGATGTCCTCGACCACCACCATATTGCGCCCGGCCTTTTCCCCCGGCTTCCAGAGCGGCGATACGGTAACAGCCACCCAGATGATCGTCCCGTCCTTCCGGAGGTAGCGCTTCTCCAGGCCGTAGTGCCCGATCTTCCCGGCCAGCAGCAGCGCCGTTTTGTCCTCATGCAGATGGAGGTCCTCAGGATGCGTGATCGCTTGGAAGGTGATGGCCAGCATCGCCTCCTCCGTCCTGCCGACCATCTCGCAAAGCCGACGGTTCACCGTAAGAAAACGGCCGGTGACCATATCGATCTCGGCCACACCCACCGCCGCCTGCTCCACCAGGGCGCGGAAGCGCCCCTCGCTTTCCCGCAGTGAATCCTGCGTTTTTTTGAGATCGCCAATAAGCTGAGCATTGGCAACCGCTCCAGCAATCTGCGCCCCGATCCTCTCCGCCAGGCGGAGGTCCCGTTTGGTGTAGGCGTTCGCTCTTTTCGACCGGAAGTGCAGGATACCGATCGCCGCGTCCCGGTAGACCAAGGGGATGCTCATCAGGGAGAGCAACCCTGCCTGAAATGTAGCGGAAAGAGAGGGGAAGCGGGCGAGGATCTCGTCTATCTCGTCGATGCTCGCCGGTTGGAAGAGCCGGCTCGTCTGTGTGTGTATGATCTCCTCGCTGAACGTTCCCGCTATTGAGTGGGAATCCCCCTGTTTTCGATTGCTGATGTTCGCTCCGGAAACATAGGTAACGCGGATGGTGTTCTTTTGAAGATTGCACAGGCTGACGGCAAGCCGGTCAAAGAGGATGAGTTTTCGGGTCTCGACGGCGAAGTGTTCGTACACCTCATCAATATCCAGCGTGGAGCCGATCAGCCGCCCGATTTCGGCGATGACGGCCATCTCTTCGGCCAGCCGCTCGGCGGCCTCCCGGTTCCGACGTTGCGCTTCCTCCGCCCGCCGGCGATCCGTCACATCCCGAAAACTCCACACCCTGCCGATGATATCATTTCCCGATCTCTGTGGCTGAGAAGCCCTTTCGAAGGCGCGACCATCCTTAAATTCCAGCACGTCAAAACTATCCGCCTCCGGTTGAGAATACAGCTGCCTTACCTTTTCTAAAAAAATCCCCGGATCCGCAAGCTGACTCAGCACATGATTCAGTAACATATTATCATCCTGCTTGGCCGCCAGCGATTCCGGAATACGCCACAGGGAGAGGAATTTTTTATTGTATATGACCACTCTCCCATGATTATCAATAACAAGAACTCCATCGGCAGTGGATTCCAGGGTTGAAATCAAGAGCGACCTGGCCTGTTGAGCCTCGCCCTCTGCCTGTTTCCATTCCGATTCGCGTTCCTTCAGATCAGACAGCTCACTGCGCAGGATCGAGAGCTCTTCCAGCAGCTGCCCTTTTTTCTTTGTTGCGTCAGTCATTCATCCACCTCTTCGGACACCCCGGACGGACGGTCATGCACTCGAGACGTGCGCTGATCGTGATTGGCTCAACAGGAACGTCATCGTCATGCTCTTTGTCAGTTTTTGTGGAAATCTGTGCTGAAAGAATGCAAAATTGGTCTCTCATACACCCGATATGAGGATTAGTCAAAAAATATTTAAAATAATTCTTGACTTTCATCCATTGTCTCATGTATAAGCCGACCGTACCCTTTATCCGACATCGTGGGACAGGGTATCGTAAGAGTTGGATATAGACATTTTGAAGTGCAAAGGCTGCCGCTATGCTCTTAAAGAGTCTGGCGGTTTTTTTCTTTCTGTCATCGTGTTCATCCGACTTTGAGGAATTTTTAAGAAAGGAGGATGCATATCATGTCAGAAGGTACAGTGAAGTGGTTCAATGAGCAGAAGGGCTTCGGGTTTATCGAGAAGGATGGCGGCGGGGATCTGTTTGTCCATTACAGCGCCATTCAGGCCGGCGGTTTCAAGACTTTAGCCGAGGGCCAGCGCGTCAGTTTTGATGTTGCGCAGGGTCAGAAAGGCCCGGCAGCGGAAAACGTTAAACCCGTGTAGTTTTTCGTTATGACCGATGGGGCGCCCCGGCGTGTGAGAATCGCTCCGGGGCGCCTTTTTTATTTGCAGCGATCACAGATTGCATGAAAGGCAACGGGTGGCAAACCATGGCAAGAACGAAATTTACCTTTGAGAAGCGGCAGAGGGAAATCGCCCGGCAACAGAAGCAAAAAGACAAGGCGGCGCGCCGCGCGGAAGCCAAACGATCAAAAGACGAAACAGAACCGGGAGTTCAAGCCGGAGATCCGGGTGTGGATGACGGAAGCGACGCCCTTCCGAGTTCTGAAGAAAACCCTGACCGTGGGGACGTGATTCCCCAATAATCTCCGCTTTTCCCCTCTATCCGCCTGCGGGCCTTTCCCTCGTCTGGCGGCCATTCGCCTCCCTGTCCGATGCCCCCTCTCTTTTACCACTCCCCCGCTTCTTTTTCCCATTTTCCCATTTGTCTTGACAAAGATTTTAAAAGACGTCAAACAGTCGCTTCAGGAGGAGCCATGCAACTGGAACACCTTTTTTCACCGATCAGGATCAACGGCATGACCTTGAAAAACAGGGCAGTCATGCCGCCCATGGGGACCGGTTACGGTAATGCAGACGGCACGGTGGGCGATCGGCTGATTGGGTATCTCGCCCGGCGGGCCAGGGGCGGCACGGGGCTCATTATCACCGAGGTCTGCGCCGTCGATCCGCGTGGAAAGGCGTTCCTCAACGAAATAGGGGTCTGGAGCGACTTTTTCCTCCCTGGGCTGACCCATCTGACCGAGGCCGTTCACGCGGAAGGGGGGAAGATCGCCCTCCAGCTCCACCATGCGGGCAGGGAGACCTTTGAAGCGGCAGCGGGGGGAACGCCGGAGGCCCCCTCCCCCATCCCGAGCGTCGCTCTCGGTCAGCCCTGCGAGGAGATGGGTGCGTCACGAATCGCCTTCATGATCGACGCCTTCGCCCGGGCGGCGGCGCGGGCGAAAAAGGCGGGCTTCGACGCCGTGGAGATCCACGGCGCCCACGGCTACCTCCTGAACCAGTTCCTCTCCCCCTTTTCCAATCAAAGGACGGATGAATACGGCGGCTCCGAGGAGAACCGGTCTCGCTTCCTCCTTTCAACCGTCTCCGCCGTCCGGAAGGCGGTCGGTTCCGATTTCCCCGTGATCATCAGGATCTCTGCGGACGAATTGATAAGAGGCGGTTACGATCTGGAATTCATGAAACGGCTCGCTCCGCGCCTCGTCGCTGCCGGCGGAGACGCGATCCACGCCTCCGTGGGCGTCTATTCCACACCGGGGAACCTGAGCATCGCCTCGATGGACACGGAAGCCGGATTCAATCTCTTCCGGGCGCGGGCAATCAAGGAAATCGTAAATATCCCGGTGATCGGCGTGGGCAGGATCAACGATCCCGAGCTGGCTGAGAGGGCCATCGCCGAGGGGAGCGTCGACCTCATCAGCTTCGGCCGTCAGCACCTGACGGACCCCGATTTCATCGGGAAGGCCGAGGCCGGCCGTTTCGAGGAGATCCGCCGGTGCGTCGCCTGCAACCAGGGCTGCATCGAACGGCTGACATTCGAAATGAAATCGGCCACCTGCACCTTCAATCCCGAATGCGGAAAGGAGTACAAAGGGGCGCCGACTCCCGTGGAGGGGACAAAAAGGCTCTGGGTGATCGGGGCCGAGCCGGCCGGTCTTTCCGCCGCCCTGGCCGCAGCCGGCCGGGGGTACGAAGTGGAGATCTTCGAAAGGGAAGCCCTCCCGGGCGGGCAGGTCCAGTCGGCCTGTCGGCCGCCCCACAAAAAGAGTTACCTGGACTGGGTGGACTGGTCCATCCGTCAGCTGGAAAAATGCCGGGTGAAAATCCACTATGGCCGGAAAATGACCGCGGAAAGGCTGGTGGAGAAAAGGCCGGACGCCGTCATCCTCGCCGCCGGCGCCTATCCGGTGACGCCGAAGATCCCGGGTCTCGAGGGCGCGCAGGTCGTCGACGCTCGCGATCTTCTGGTCGGAAAGGTAAAAGCGGCCGGCCCCGCCGTCGTCCTCGGTGCCGGCTATGTGGGCATGGAGACGGCCGATTTCCTTATCGCGGGAGGCATCAAGGTCACCCTCGTCGAGATGCTGAACTCCGCCCCCGTCGGAAGGCATACGGCCCACGGCTACTGGCTCCACAAGCGGATCAGGGAGGGGGGAGGCAGGATCGTCCTGGGGGCAACGGTCACCCGGATTGAAGAGGGCACTGTGATCTATCGGCAGGAAAACGAGGAGAAAAAGATACCGGCCGCCCTGGTGGTCACGGCGATGGGGGCCAAGCCGGATAATGGCCTGGAAGGCGCCCTCATGGAATCCGGCATCCCGCACAGAATCGTCGGTGACGCCAAAAGCCCGCGACGCCTCCTGGAGGCGATTCACGAAGGGGATCAGGCCGGGCGGGAAATTTAAGCAAGGATTGCAGCTTCTTTCTCTTCCGGAACCAGTTCAAAGACCGTTGCAACCTCCTTGGGGATGGAGTGTAGTCGACCGCTCACGGCATCCACGAAAATCCAATCCGTTTCCGCCTCGGCAAGAACGGCATTGTCTTGCCGGCGAATTCCCTTGACACGCAACTTCCTTCCTTTTATAAAAAAAATAGTAGGTTGGGTGGTCATAACGCCTCATTCCCCGGAAAGGAGGTTTCTTATGCGCAAAGCGAAAAGCCGTTCCCTGGTGGATATCGTTGAAGAACAAATGATCAAGTGGCAACGGCTGAGGATCGAGCAGAAGCAGCAGCGTGCGAGCCCCCGTCCCTGCATTACCGTTTCGCGCGATCCGGGCTGCGGCGGCACCGAGATTGCCAGGCGCCTGGCGAAAGACCTGGGGATGGATCTCATCGGTTCCCGGATCATCCAGCAGGTCGCCGAGCGGGCGGATATCAGTGAGAAGGTCATCGCCTCCCTGGACGAAAAGGAAGTCCGACGGCGGGACTTCTGGATCGATTCCATGTTCCGGACCCGCCACATCTGGCCGGATGAATACCTCCGCTACCTCACACGAGTCATCGGGACGATCGGCAAGCAAGGCAATACGATCATCATCGGCCGGGGAGGACAATTCGTGCTGCCCCCCGAAGAGACCTTCCGCGTTCGCCTCATCGCCCCCCGGGAGATCCGGATCCGCAACGTCATGAAGGATTCGAATACCGACTTCGAGACGTCGGAGCGTTATGTCTACAAGACGGAAGCGGATCGGAACGCCTTTCACTGCAAGCATTTCGGCGCCGACTGGACAAATCCCGTCTACTACGACTTGACCGTCAATACAGGCTACATGGGCATCGAGGGGGCCGTAGCGGCCATCAAGGCGGCCTTCACAGTATGGAAGGGCATCCATACTAAAGAGGATTCCGCAGCCCGCGAAAAGTGACCGCCGTCCTTTGCTGACATGGCGCTTTATTCATCCCCCGGCGACAATGACATGATCCCGAAAAGAAAAAAGCCGCTGCTTTTCCTGTTGCTGACAATCATCGTCGTTTCCGTTCCGCCTGGCTTTGCTTCAGGTGCCGGGCTGCCCCTGCTTGCAAAAGATGCGGTCATCCTGGCGTTCGGCGACAGCCTGACCTTCGGAACCGGGGCTGCGCCCGGCGAGAGTTATCCGGCGGTTCTGGAGCGGGTGGTCGGGAGGCGGGTGGTTAATGAGGGGATACCGGGCGAGACGACCGGTGAGGGACTGGCGCGGCTGCCGGAAATGCTCAAACGGGAAAAACCGGCTCTGCTGATCCTCTGTCACGGCGCCAACGATTTTCTGCGAGGCCTCAACCGGCGGCAGGCTGCCGCCAATCTGCGGGCCATGATCCGGCTGTCACGGGAGAGGGGGACTGCCGTCGTTCTCATCGCGGTTCCGCTGCTGGAAATTGACCTGTCACCGGACCCTCTTTACCTGGAGATAGCCATAGAAAAGGGAGCCGTCGTTCAAATCGAGGTGCCATCACCGAACATCACCCTGTCGCCGGCGCCACTCTACCGGGAAATCGCCTGGGAAATGGGAATTCCTCTCGAAGAGAAGGCCCTGACCACAGTGCTCTCCGACAGCACCCTCCTGTCCGACCCTATCCATCCCAACACCGCGGGGTACCGCCAACTGGCCGAGGCGATTGTCTCACTCCTGAGAAGGGGCGGTGCGGTGAAGTAAATCACCTGCCCGCTGTTTTTCCGCTGACAGTCAAAAAAAGCCCCTTCGGCGACCATGGATGTCGATGAATCGGTTTCGTCACAGATTCAGTTCCGCCGCCGCTTCGCGGTATGCTTGCAACGCTTCAGCGTCAAACAGAGCGAAGAGGACCCTCTCAAAATGTCCCCCGGTTGCCTCGTCGCGTGCGACGGAAAGGACGATGCGTGCAGCCTTCGGTACGGGATAGCCGTACACCCCGCAACTGATGGCGGGAAAGGCGATGCTTTTTATGTCATTGAGGCGGGCCAGACGGAAGGAGTTCCGATAGCAGCTCTGCAGCAGCTCCGACTCGCCCCCTGTCCCGCCATGCCAGACGGGACCCACGGTGTGGATGACGTGCTTTGCCGGAAGCCGGTACCCCCTGGTGATTTTGGCGTTGCCTGTCTCGCAACCCTTCAGAGTCCGGCACTCGGCCAGGAGCTCCGGTCCGGCGGCCCGGTGAATCGCCCCATCCACACCGCCTCCGCCAAGCAGCGACGTGTTGGCGGCATTGACGATGGCATCCACTTTCAAGGTGGTAATATCCGTCTGGATGATCTCGATCACGCTGTTCACGGTGCGCCCTCGAATTTGATCTTGTGCCGGGCAGACGGGTTTATCGTTTTAGCGTCCGATGGTTGTTTTCCGAATTTCGAGATGACGATCATCAGGATTACCGGCCAATTCCCCCTGAGCTTGAATGGCCTGGTGTCCTCCTGCCCACTGCACCCACCATCTAATCCCTGTCCGGTTTGCTGAAGAGGTAATAAAGCCGCCCTTCGCGGTATGTTCCGCCGGCAAGTTCAGCGGCATGGTCGCCCACTCCCATATACACATCACATCTGCCCGCGGCCCGGATAGCGCCTCCTGTATCCTGATCCAAAACAAACCCGACGGGCCTGTCCAGGGCAACCGAGACAAATGCAAACATCGCCCGGGGGTAAACCGTCTTATCCGTCGCAATCGTTCTAAAGGGGATGACCGGTTCATTGAGTGAACCTCTGGGATCGCCTTTTTCAAACCGGAAGAAAACAAAACGGGGATTATTGTTGATATACCCATCGACTTCATCAGGATGGGTCTTGAAATAATCGATCATGGCTTTGAGGTTGATATTTCCAGTGGAAAGCTTCCCGTCAGCTATCATTTTTTGCACGATACCCTGGTATTCCCAGCCGTTATTAGCGGCATAGCCGATCGTTTCGATCCGTCCGCTCGGCATACGGATTTTGGCTGAACCTTGCACATGAGCGATATAAACCTCAAACGGGTCGCTGAGCCATACAAGCTCATTGCCGGCAAGGGCATTGGAATTTTGTATCTCCTCCCGGCTTGGGTATTGCCGGATCCGGCCATCCGGCCCCCTTCGGCCCAGAATCGTTCCATCAGGCCCTTTTAACAGATCGGCAGGCGGCTTATACAACGAATACTTGAAACGGTCTGTGCGCACAGGGGAACCGTTGAAAATCGGCGTATAATATCCTGTAAACAATACCGTCCCCTGATCGTCACACCCGACCGAAATATACGTATCGAATCTTTCCCGCAAAACCTCGTTCATCTTCTGGGGAGACAATCGCAAAGCAACAAGTTTTTCCAGTTCCCGCAGGCTCCTTACCGCCCGCTGGTATGTGATCTCGCCATAAGGATAGACCTTTCTGCTGGATGGTTTTGCCATGTGGTTCAGACTGTTGGCGATGGCTTCCCGCAAGCGGTCAGTATCAGCACAAGCCTGTGTGTAGTCGGGAATCTGGCTGGGATCGGTAATCTTTCTCAGTGCCAGTTCGCCTGGCGGCAATTGGCGATTATAATCTTTTGGGGGTTTGACAGGCTCCCTAAAAACGACGGAAGTGCGTTTTTGGCAGCCCGCAAAAATCAAAAAAGCAATGACCAATAACAAGCCGAGAACAATCACTCTGATTTTCATCTTTAAATTATAAGATAAGCGAGTCTCGTCTGTCAATGGAAGAATAGCCGCAGGTGATGTATCAGATCTTGTGTCAGAGGTAGAAGAAGGGGTATCTCCCGGTTGCGAGACCAATAAAGAAAGGAGATACCCCATGGAACAAGTAGTAC
>JAMDBG010000138.1 GCA_023487865.1 Deltaproteobacteria bacterium
ATCGTTGCTACGCCCAAAGAAATCGCCCAGAAGAGCGATGTGGTGATCACGATGCTGCCGGACACGCCTGACGTCGCACAGGCCGTTGCGGGCAGGGACGGCGTGTTTGACGGCGGCCGCCCGGGGATGCTGATCATCGACATGAGCACAATTTCACCGATCGCGGTGCGCAAACTCGCACGGGATGCCGAGGCGCGCGGCTGCGATTTTCTCGATGCCCCCGTCAGCGGCGGCGAAACCGGGGCGAAGAACGGGACGCTTTCGATCATGGTCGGGGGAAGGGAAGCCGCGTTTAACCGCGCCCTGCCGGTTTTCCAGGCAATGGGGAAAACGATTTTGCGCATCGGCGAGTCCGGCGCGGGGCAGATTACCAAGGCGGCAAACCAGATCCTCACGTCCATCCACATCGAGGCGGTCGCCGAGGCGCTGGTGTTTGCCGCCAGGGCGGGCGTCGATCCGGTCAAGGTGCGTCAGGCGCTGATGGGCGGCTCGGCGTATAGCCGGATCCTGGAAGCCCATGGGCAAAAGATGATCGACAGGAACTTCAAACCCGGTTTCCGGATGCGCCTCCATCGCAAGGATCTGGACATCACCGTGGAAGCCGGCAAGGCCTATGGAGCGGCGCTGCCGGTCACATCGCAGGTGCGTGAGCTGATGACCGAAACGCTCAACGACGGCCAGGGCGATATGGACAATTCCAGCTTTATCCTTCTGCTGGAAAAACTCTCGAACCTGCAGGGGGGGAAGTCGTAACCCGATCCCTCCTCACCACCTGCAGCGAAATGTGAGCCCTCTGCGGCGTGGGGTTGCACCGGGTCTGGAACTCACGGCCTGTTTCACGCCCCCGCTACCTTCAAAGGATTCTGCCCGACATCCTTCGCCGCTGCGGGCGTCAGATACTTACCGCCACTCCGCATCCGTTGGATGAAAATTCGTCGTTGCATGCCGCACAATTTCCCCGTCCAGGCCGTTCTCCATGAACTTGGCCCACTTGGCAAAGTGAGGCGTCTCCCGGTGGGCCAGCCGCGCGGATTCGTCCTTGTAGACCTCATAAAAAAAGAACTTCAGCGGATCATCGTTATCGCGCAGTACGTCGAAGCGCATGCATCCGGGCTCGTCGCCCTCCGAGTGTACTGCATCATACTTGATGACCTTCAGGAACTCGTCAATCGCCGACGGCTTGACACGAACTTCAATAAGCATGCATATCATAGTCACTTCTCCTTTAAACACCAGGTCCGGCGAACTAGTCTTCGAGCTGGGTGGTCTTCTGTTCCGGTGCCATTACGTATAAGTGGGAGAAGGTGCTGTCCTTGGTAGCGCCATGCCAGTGTTTTTCATTTGCCGGTATGAAAACGATATCCCCCGGCATGACGACGATCTCCTCTTTGTCCGTAGCAACGATGCCTTTGCCTTCCGTGACAATCAGAACCTGCTCAATACTATGGGCGTGAAACTTGTTTCTCGCCCCTTTGTCAAAATTTACCTGTCTGATCGAAAATCTGCTGCTGAGGCCTGTATCGACAATGGTCTGCTGGGAAACGGAACCCGCAAAAAGCGGCCTTACCTGGGACTCCTTTTTTATCTGGTCAACCTTGATTACCTTCATGACTCCTCCTTTATCATTCGACCGGGTGCCTGTTTTCAAAACATCTTCTCACCGAGTGGTTTGCGCTGCAATCGGAGCAGCACCATCTCTTGTATGTTATCATCTTGCATACTTTTCAAAATTCTTCAATTACCGCTTTCAGGACGCAGTCGCGGGCCATATGAATGAAAAATAAGCGCTCAAGAAATGGGTAAAGCTCATTATTATCTCCTTGACATGCCCAGGTCTTCCTCATATTCTCCATCAACCCCATTGAGGATACTTGTCAATATCGAATGGCTGTCTTGTCAACAGTCAAAGGAACTCCCGAAAGGTGCAGGGAAACGGTATGGATGATACAACAGCCGCACCCCGGCGGATACTATCGGTCATTGATGCAGTCGCCCTGATTATCGGGGTAGTCATCGGAACGGGCATATTCAAGACGCCCTCGATTGTTGCCGCCAACACGGCGGACCCTGCCGTTTTTTTTCTTGCCTGGCTGCTGGGTGGCCTCGTTTCCCTGATCGGCGCCCTCTGTTATGCCGAGTTGGCGACGACGTATCCTCATGCCGGCGGAGATTACCATTACCTCGGCCGCGCCTTCGGCCGGAAGGTGGCCTTCCTGTTCGGCTGGGCGCGCATGACGGTTATTCAGCCGGGATCCATCGCCATGCTGGCCTTCGTCTTTGGCGACTATTGCTCGCAGCTGCTGCCGTCCGTGTATACTCCCTCTCTTGGTGCGATTCTCGCCATCATGTCCCTGACCGCCATGAATCTGCTGGGTACGAAGAAAGGCGCGCGGATGCAGGACCTGCTTACGGCCGCGAAAGTGCTTGGCCTGGTATCCGTATTGGCTGCCGGTATCATCCTGGCGCCGCCCCTTTCCCCCTCTGCGGGAAACCTGCCCAATGCCAGCCCCTCATTCGGTCTGGCGATGGTTTTCGTTCTTCTGACGTTCGGCGGCTGGAATGAGGCGGCTTATCTCTCCGCTGAGCTGCGCGGCGGAAAACACAACATGGTCCGTGCGCTGCTGTGGGGTCTGGGCGCCATCACCGCCATCTATCTGCTGGCCGGCTTCTCCTATCTCAAGGGGCTGGGGATGGGTGCCATGAGCCGGTCCGAGGTCGTCGCGGCGGACCTGATGCGAAACGTCCTCGGTGAGGGAGGGGCGAATGTAGTCAGTCTCCTCATCGCCGTATCCGCCCTGGGGGCGATCAATGCGACCATCTTCACAGGCGCCCGGACCAATTATGCGGTTGGCAGGGACTTTCCTCTGTTCAGTTTTCTCGGCCGCTGGCAGGCACGGGCAAACACACCGGCCAACGCCCTTCTGCTGCAAGGAGCCATTGCCTCGGCGCTGGTACTGTTGGGTGCGATGACCCGCGGGGGGCTTCGTGACATGGTGGAGTTCACCGCCCCGGTGTTCTGGCTGTTTTTCTTGCTGGCCGGCGTTTCCCTCGTTGTACTGCGCATCAGGGAGCCGGGTGTCCCCCGGCCCTTCAAAACCCCCCTGTACCCTCTCATCCCGGTGGTATTCTGCTCGACCTGTCTGTATATGCTTCAGGCCAGTCTTGCTTATACGGGGAGAGGGGCTCTGGTAGGCGTGGGTGTTCTTTTCGTGGGGGCGGTCATCGCTGTATTGCCCCGGATGCGTCAAAACAGATAGATATTTCCAAGGAGGAAAGGTTATGCAGCGTCAGTGGAGAATCTGGTGTAGCGGGGCGGTCATCTGTCTGGTTTTGTTCGGCGTCATGGGACTCGCCTTGTCGGCAGGGGCGCCGGACGTTCATTTTATCGCCACGCCTCAGTACGTGGTCAATGAAATGCTGGAGCTTGCCGGTACGAACCAGAAAGATGTGATCTACGATCTCGGTTGCGGGGACGGGCGTTTCGTCATTACGGCAGCGAAACAATATGGCGCCCGGGGCATCGGCATCGACATCGATCCCGAGCGGATACGCGAAAGCCGGGTAAACGCAAAAAAGGCGGGCGTCGACGACCGGGTGGCATTTCATGAACAGGACCTCTTTACAACCGACATCAGTCCGGCCACCATCGTTGCCCTGTATCTCCTCCCTGAGCTGAATCTCGGCCTCCGTCCCCGGTTGTTTAAACAGCTCAAGCCGGGAACGCGCATCCTGTCCCATGACTTCGACATGGGAGACTGGAAACCGGATGTGGTTGAGCAATTGGGCGAAAGCACTTACTATTACTGGATTTTGCCTGCAGAGGTGAAGGGCAGATGGCAGATCAGCGCACCCACGGTGGGAAATGACGGCGAATATACCGTGGATGTGGTCCAGCATTTCCAGGAGATCCAGGTCACCTTGCTGAAAAAACAGGCCCATATCTCCATTTCCAATGCCAAAAAGTACGTGGTCAATGAAATTTTTTTCCTGAGCAGGGGATTGGGAAAAAACAAGACAGGGATGTTCTTCAAGGGGAAGGTCGCGGGAAATACCATTTCCGGCAATGTCGAGGTTGAAATCAATCCCTTTTACAGCCATGCTGGCCTTCGTCTTTGGCGAC
>JAMDBG010000077.1:0-6760 GCA_023487865.1 Deltaproteobacteria bacterium
TCTTCGCCGAGGGGTACCACGCGGTGTACATCGCCGTCGGCGCCGGCGCCCCCGTCTTCATGAACATCCCCGGCGAGAACCTGAGCGGCATCTATTCCGCGAACGAGTACCTTACCCGCTCGAACCTACGTGACGATCTTCGAGGCCCTCCACAAGCCGGGAGGGGTGCTCGTCTACGGCATCCCGGAGTTCCGTCTCCCCAAGGCGATCGTGGAGGCGGAGGTGGACTATCTCATGAAACTGGGGGTAAAGATCGAGACCAACACGGTCATCGGCCGCCTCAAGACGGTGGACGAGCTCTTCGCCGAGGGGTACCACGCGGTGTACATCGCCGTCGGCGCCGGCGCCCCCGTCTTCATGAACATCCCCGGCGAGAACCTGAGCGGCATCTATTCCGCGAACGAGTACCTTACCCGCTCGAACCTGATGAAGGCCTACCGCTTTCCCGAATACGACACGCCCATCGTCCGGGGCAAGCAGGTCGTCGTCATCGGCGGCGGGAACGTGGCGATGGATTCGGTCCGGACCGCGCTGCGCCTGGGTGCGGAAAAGGCCACGATCATCTATCGCCGAACCGAGGTGGAGATGCCGGCCCGAATCGAAGAGGTCCATCATGCCAGGGAGGAGGGTGTTCAGTTTCAACTCCTGACCAATCCCGTGGAGTATATCGGAAACAAGGACGGCTGGGTGACTGGTGTCCGTTGCCAGCGGATGGAGCTGGGCGAACCGGACGAATCGGGGAGGCGGCGTCCCGTGCCGGTCCAGGGCTCCGAGTTTGTCATCCCCGCCGATACGGTGGTCGTCGCCGTCGGGACGATGGCCAATCCGATCGTTCCGGCCACGACGCCGGGCCTGGAGACGAACCTCCGGGGGTACATCGTGACCAAGGATGCTTCCGGCAGGACGAGCCGGGAAGGGGTCTATGCGGGGGGCGACATCGTCACGGGGTCGGCCACGGTCATCCTCGCCATGGGCGCAGGGAGGCAGGCCGCCCGGGCGATACACGAGTACCTGTCCCGATAAGGGCAGCGTGTGACTGACGAGGAGCGCGGCGGAAACGGGAGAGGCAAACCCGGTTCCGCACCGGCGCTCATCATTTTTTTTCGGGAACGATTCTTAGATAACCGCTGCTCAGCGCCAGGGATGAAAGATAATTATAGATGGCTTTACCGGGTGTTAAAGCGAGGGCATCTTTAGGGTCGGGCATGGGGGATCGGACAACCAGACAGTGCTCCCTTGAGAAGACATAATTCACAGTGGCATAGGCCATCAGCACCGCCCCCTCGGTTGACAGCGACTGGTTCGTATAGTTCAAGGAAGTCTCTCCAAAAACGAAAGAAATGGATCTGCCTATGTATTCCGGGAGCTCGAATTTTTCAGCGATTTTCAACGCCATCAGCAGATGATACCGTTCAATAAAGTCCGCGGATAAAGGCTCCTCCTGCATTTTTTCGTACAGGTTGAGAAGGACTTTGCCGATACCCGAGAAAAGACAACAGACCTCCACTTGCTGCACATATTCTTTCTGCCAATTCAGCTGCTCGGCTAAAAGCTTGCCTACAACGGCCGCGGAAAAACCTTTGGCCAGCAGTGTCTTGGATCTTTCATCCTTCGCCAAGGCCAAAAGACCAAAGCCGATAATGAAAATTTTTACGTAAATCGTTCCCAGACGCAGAATAACGGCGGCAAATGACGCTACCTTTCCTAAGCTGATTTTCCCGAAATAAGCCGAGTTCGCCAGCTGCATGAGATGACCGGCAATTTCCTGGCTGATCTTTTCTTTTATTGTCTCTCTTTCCCTTTCCGATGATTCGGGATCGTCCAGGATTTTCAAGACCTCGGGATCAAAACCCAGGCTGACCTTCCCCAGGGTTTCCTCAAAAATGATTTCCGCGGTTTGCCTTTCTTCATCGGTGTACGGACGCATGCCTTTCCTCCTTGAGATTTACGGCGTGCTGCCGGGGACTTCGCTTCCGACTGATGAGACGGTATGACATAGCCTCATTGTCATTATCCTGCATAGTTCCCGATCGGCTGCTTTTCTTCATAGATATTGAATTTCTGCTTGATCCTGTCGATGGAGACCATCTTGCCGTCGCGCATCGAGGGGGTAAGGAATGACTTTAGCTTGGTTTCCAGCAGCCGGGGATTCATATCACTCTGAATGGCCAGTACCCCCTCGAGGATCATGCGTTGCAGCAGCAGTTCCTGACTGGTTCGTTCACTCAGATTGGCGGCAAAGGGTAAAAAGAAGAAATTGGAAAAAACGAGGCCATAGAGTGTCGACGTCAGGGCGATGGGGACGGATGCCAGAATGACGGAGGAGTCGCCGACATTGACCATCATGGCGACCAGCCCGACAATACTGCCGATCAGGCCGAAGGGAGGGAAATAGTTGGCAATGGTCCGAATGATCCTCTCGGCGTCATCCCGTCTCTGCTTAAAGAAATACATTTCCGAACCGAGGATATCCTGAACCTCGCTGGGCTGGTGGCCATCCACCAGAAGACCCAAGGCGCCGCGGAGAAAGAGGATGGAGGTCTCCCGCTCGTCCTCCTGCAGGGAGAGAATACCGCTGAAACGCGATTTTACGGCGAGATCAATCAGGATTTCGACAATCTCACGAGGCTGCTTCGGGCGGTGGTTGTATGAGGACAGGATCACCCGGTAGACAACCGCCAGGCGGTCAAGCCTGTAGCTGATCAAGGCGCAACCGAAGCTGCCGCCCATGACGATCAGGAAACCGGAGAGGTTGAAATACATGCCCAGATTTCCCGCCAGCAAAAAACCGGCCAGGGTGATAAAGAGTGTGAGCAGAAGACCGATCATATTTTTATTTAGCAGCATTGACATTCTCCTATAGTAAACTCGGATTGGCTGTTATCGGCAGGGATGGCAGCTGTTCCCGGCTGACGATGATTTCGACGCGTCGGTTTTTGGTGCGATTGGCCGCTGTATCGTTATTCTCCTTTGGCTGATAATAACTATGGCCTGTCACACTGAACTGGGAGGCCGGGACCCCCAGCTCCTCAATCAGGAAGCGGGCCACCGTGGTCGCCCGCATGACCGAGAGCTCCCAGTTAGTGGCAAATGGGCCCGACTTGATCGGTACGTTGTCGGTATGGCCAACCACATTGATCATATGCGGCGTTCTCTTCAAAAAAGAGGCTATTTTCAGGATCTTTTCCCTGGCCGTTGATCCGAGGTCGGCGTTGCCCGATGGAAAGAGGAGATCGGCAGCCAAAACAATCCGGACCGTTCGATCGGGACTCAGTTCTATGTCGGCAAATTTTGCCAAATCCTTATCTTTCAGGGTGAGTATAGCCAAATCGTACAACCTGGCCATTTCCATTTTATTTGGATCCGGACGTTCATCGAGTGTGCCGGTGTCCGTTTTTTGTCTCCCGGCAGACTGCCGTTCCACCAGGCTATGATCGTTGTCGTCTGGCTTCGCCTCTTGCCGGTTGATTTGGGTTCCCTGGAGGGATTGATCTTGTTGAACCTTTTTTACCAAGGGGGAAGACAGTCCGTGCTCGGCCATTTGACGTTGCTGGGCCGATTGATAGAGATACATCACCAGAAAAAGGACAAACATGGTCATCATCAAGTCTGCCCATCCCACGGCCCAATGGATGGGTGCGGGTTGTGATTTCGCTTCAAGGATAGCCTGTGTTTCCCCCCTTGCGGACTGGGCTCGACACCCCACCATCCGGTTGCAGTCATCCTGTTTCATGATCACTTGACCCTTGTGAGGGGAAAGGTAGGGATATGCTCCACAGGTCGCACCGGTAATTTTTGCCGGTCTTCGTGAATCCGGTTGAGATGCAGAAGCAGCAGCAATTCATCTTTTTTAGGAAGCGAGATCGGGGTATGGTCGGTGCGAAAAGCCTGTCGGGTGCGGTTTTGCAATCGGCCGCGCAGTTCTGATTCTTCATCGAGGGTGATCGCTGGATGCATGGTTTCTCCTCCTTCCCGTATCTATGACGACAATGGTAAAGCAGATTCCATGCCAGATAGCGAACAGCCACCCGTTCCTTCATCCGGATGGGTCATTATGCCGCTTTTATTCTTTCAAGGATCGGATAAGGGTACATGCTGTAATCTATTGAAATCAAATATTAATATGATAATAACAACAAAGAATGTCTGAGCTTGGCTCAGCGAATGAACCCGTCTGTCACTGGTCAGGTTCGACGTTGCACTGCCCATGGGGAATGTTGTCTCGCCTTGCGCATTTATTGCGGCGTCTGGAGCATTACACTGCCGCTCCAAAAAGCGATTCTGTGCCCCGCTGGATTATTTGACGGCTGTGTCTCAAAGTCATTGACAACTTCTGGTTTGTTCTGTCAGGATTCCTTTCACTGAGAACCGTATCCTTTCCGGGAAGCCTGCCCCGCGGCGAAGGGCGTTACCAGTCACGGAGAGAGCCGATGGTCGGATGGGCATTTGTCAAAAGAAGGAGAAAGGAAACCGTCCCGGCAGGACGATTGGTATGAATTACCCGAGGATCATACTTAAAAAAGGACGCGATGTCGCACTGCGCCACGGTCATCCCTGGATCTTCTCCGGGGCCATTGCCGCCGTGGAGGGGAAACCCGGACCCGGAGATATCGTTTTGGCGGCGGATGCCGCCGGGAGACCTCTCGCCCTCGGATTTTACAACAAGGGAGATATCGCCTTCCGCCTCCTGACTGACGATGCCGCCGCCCGGATCGACGTCGGCTTCTGGCGGAGACGGATAGAAAGGGCCCTTACCCTGCGCCGCCGGGTCGTTCCTGCGGATACAGACGCCTTCCGTTTAATCAATGCGGAGGGGGACGGCCTGCCCGGTCTTGTCTGTGACTGCTATGGCCGCTGGCTTGTCGTGACCATCGGGACGGCGGGGATGGAGAAATGGCGGGAGACCGTGATCGGACTTCTGCTGGAGATTCAGGCGCCGGTTGGGATATATGAGCGCAGCGAGGGACGCTCCCGGCAACTGGAGGGACTTCCCGACCGGATCGGTACCGCAGCCGGAGTTGTTCCGGAACGGGCAGAGATCACGGAAAACGGTCTGCGCTTCGAGGTCGACCTGCTCGCCGGCCAGAAGACGGGGTTTTTCCTCGATCAGCGCCTGAACCGGGAAATCGTCGGCGGCTTCAGCCGGGGGGCGGCGGTCCTTAACTGCTTCTCCTATACCGGGGGATTTTCCGTCTACGCAGCCCGCCAGGGGGCAAGCCGGGTCGTTTCCGTGGAAGCCTCGGCTGCGGCAAATGAGATCGCCTGCCGGAACTTGTTACGGAACGGCTTTTCCCAGGATCAGCACCCGGTCCTGACCGCCAACGTCTTCGATTATTTAAGGGAAACGGAAGAGACCTTCGATATGATCATTCTCGATCCCCCCGCTTTTGCCAAATCACGGAAGGACGTGGACCGGTCGGCGCGGGGTTACAAAGAGATCAATCTCCAGACGGCGCGGCTCCTCCGGGAAGGCGGATTCCTTGCCACCTTCTCCTGCTCAAATCCTATCGATCCGGAACTCTTCGAGAAGATTGTCCTCGGTGCGGTCCGGGATGCGGGGAAGAACGCTCAGCTCCTCCGCCTCCTCGGCGCAGGGGCGGATCATCCCGTAAACCTCGCCCATCCCGAAGGCCGTTACCTCAAGGGGCTCCTGCTTTGTCTCCATTCCGGCTGAAACGACCCCTACCCGTTTTAACCTGCTTATACGGGACAGGAATAAGGAAACAGGTCTCAGGGATTTTTCAGGACGGTGGTGATCCGGTCATGGATGAGCTGCGATGCCAGAGTGCTGCCGGATGGGCCGGCCATTACGGAGACGGAGGTCATTTCCTTTTCCACGTATTCCACCGAGATCCGGACCTTATCATCCTGAATCAGCGCCGAAAGCGTTCCTGTGGCAATCTTCCGATTCCTCTCGATGTCGGTGGCTTTGAGGTCGGTCAGGGTCTTGTCGCACGCTGACCAGACTTTTTCAAAAGGGAACGTGTAGGTGGCCCGGAGGTAGCCGTCCGTATAGAGGAATTCCCCGGAACGGATACCGATCGTCTTTCTGCCTACGGTCAGCGAGGTGTCGCAGGCCGCAATCATCAGGAGCGCCGGAACCAATAATATGAACCTGAGGAGCATTCTTTTCATGATCGTTCCTTTCTCTGCAGTTGGCGAAACGGGATGACAAATCGCCGGGCACGTCGTCCCAAACCTAAAAAAGTCCCAACGTATCCTTTCCAATCGGCGGGAATCATAGTCCATTGCGGGGTCTCTTGTCAATCCTGCCGATAGCAGCTGTTTGGATCAATAGGACCCGTCCCTGTCATTGCGCAGCCACCCACCCCCCATGCTTTGGTACAACGCGACGGTGTCTGCCAGGCGTTGGGCCCTTGCCGCGATCAGGTTGATACCGGTTTGCTGCGCCTGCTGCTGCGTAATGAGCAGTTGCAGATAGCTGACCGCTCCCAGGGCATACTGTTGCCGCATCAGCTGCAGCGACTCCTGTGCCGATGCGTCGGCGGCGGCAAGCGCCGCCAGGGTCTGTGCATCGTTCTCGAGTGCACGCAGCACATCGGCCACGTTGCGCAGCGCCTGCAGAACGGTCTGGCGATAGTTGGCCGCGGCCGCATCGAATCCCGCTTCGGCCGCCCGTGCTTCGGCCCGAAGGCCTGCATCGGCGGGGCCTCGGCAATGCGGTGCGACAGACGCTCCCCGGCGCGCAGCACCGCCATGTCGCGCGCATCGTCGAGGAAATTGGGATCGATCAGCGGCG
>JAMDBG010000077.1:6770-18536 GCA_023487865.1 Deltaproteobacteria bacterium
TGTCCCCCCAGCCCCCACACCAGAGAGCTGCTGCCGAACAGGCTCGCCGCGGTGAGCGCTTGAAATCCGAGATCGGTGCTGAGTGTAATCCGCGGGTACTGTCTGGAGATGGCCGCGCCGTATTGGGCGTTGGCTGCATGCAGCAGCGCTTCGGAAGCTTGAATGTCCGGGCGCTGCCGCGTAAGTTCGGATGGCACGCGAAGAGGCAGTTCGGTCGGCAGGGTGAAATCGGCGAAGGTGAATTGCGGCATGGCCCCGCTGCCCGGCGGTCGGCCGATGAGCACCGCCAGCAGATGGTTCGTCTGTTCCTGTCTGCTGCGCAGAGGCGGAATGGCGGCGCGGGACTGCTCCAGTTGGACTTGCAGCGCCAGGACGTCGTTTTGGGAGGCTGCGCCGAGTGCAAGACGCCGGCGCGTGATGTCGAGTTGTTCTTCCTGGCCGGTCAGAATGGCCTCACTGGCCTGGATCTGCGCGGCCAGCTGTGCCTGAATGATGACCGTGGTGACCACATTGGCCGCCAGCGTCAGGCGCGCCCCTTCGAACTGGTAGCGCTGGAAGTCTGCCTGCGCGGCGAGGGCTTCGAGAGCGCGGCGGTTGCCGCCGAACAGATCCAGGTTGTAGCTCACGCTTACGCCGGCGTTATAAAGACTGAACGTGCGTTCTCCCCCCTCCTGGCCGGATGCGGCGGTGTTGATGCGCTGGCGTTGTGCGCCCAGTTTGCCGGTCGCCTGGGGATAGATCGTTGAACCGGCCTGCGCCTCGTAAGTCTCCTGCGCCTGACGAAGCGTGGCCTTTGCCGCTTCCAGTGTGGGACTGGATTGCAGCGCCTGCCGGATCAAGGCGTTAAGCCTGGCCGAGCCAAGTTCCTGCCACCAGGCGGCGGTAACCGCCCGGCCGGCGACGAAGCGTTGCGCTTCACCCAGGCTGCCGGGAGCCGAAGCGGTTTGCGCAGGCAGGACAGTGGCGGTGTAGCCGGCAACCTGCGGCGATTCGGGTCGTTTGAAGTCGGGCCCGGCGGCGCAGCCGGCCAGTATTCCCACGCACAGGGCCAAACAGACCGGGTGAAGCAATACGCCTGTCGGAAGTGTGCAGCGACGTGTTTTCATTGACAGCTCCGTTTTCATAAATATCAGACAGGATCGATATCGAAGACGACACCAATCACGTTTTCATCCCCCGTCCGGTTCGAACACCCGTCCCTCGCCGGCCTCTTCCTGCGTTTTACCGTCCCGGATGTGGTAGATGCGTTTGAAGGTCGGGATGATCTTTTCGTCATGCGTCACAACGATGATGGCGGTTTCGTATTGGCGGGCCATCCGGTTGAGGATGTGAATCACGGCCAGCGCCCGCTCGCTGTCCAGGGGTGCAGTGGGCTCATCGGCGAGGATCACGGGCGGTCGATTGACCAGCGCCCGGGCGATGGCAACGCGCTGCTGTTCGCCGCCGGAGAGCTGCGACGGCATGGCTTTGGCGCGATGCGCAACGTCCAGCGCTTCGAGCAGTTCCAGCGCGCGCTTCCGGGACTCCGCATTGGAGCGGCCGGCCAGCATGGGGAGCAACGCCACATTGTCGGTGACATCGAGGAACGGGATCAGGTACGGCGCCTGAAACACGAAACCGATCCTGTCGCGGCGCAGGGCGCGCAGATCCGCTGTCGTCCAGCGGTTGTCGTAGATCACCTCTTCACCCAGCGTCATACGTCCACCCGTGGGTTCGATCACGGCGCCAAGGCATTTGAGCAGGGTGCTCTTGCCGGAGCCCGAGGGGCCGATCAGCCCGACCACCTCGCCGGGGGCGACCTGCATATCCACGCCCTTGAGCGCATCGACGGCCGTGTCGCCCTTGCCATAGCGCTTGCGCAATCCCTCGATGCGGATGCCTTTTCCGAGCATGTCAGCCACCGATCGCCTCCGCGGGGTCCACCTTGAGTGCGGCGCGGATGGCCAGAACGCTAGCCAGGACGCAGATGACCATGACGGCGATGAACCCCCGCACCGAATCCCCCGGTTCGAGGAGGACATACTTGGGAAAAATCGGCGCCCAGAAGGTGGCGGCGATCTTGCCCACCACGAAGCCGATCATGCCCAATCCCAGCGCCTGCTGCAGGATCATCCCGGCGATGGTGCGGTTTCTGGTGCCGATCAGTTTGAGCACCGCTATCTCGCGGATCTTCCCAAGGGTCAGGGTATAGATGATGAAGGCGACGATGGCGGCGCTGACGATGGCGAGAATCACCAGGAACATGCCGATCTGTTTGGCCGCGGTGGCGATCAGCTTTCCGATCAGGATCTCTTCCATCTGCGCCCGGGTATAAACCTGCAAGTGCTTCCAGCGCCGTATCGGCTCGGCCACCGCCTCCGGGATGAAGCCGGGCTTGACCTGCACCAGCACCGCATTGATGTACGGGTTGACGCTTTGCGAGGCGATCACTGCATCGAGCAGCCCGGGGGTTCCCGGACGGTTGAAGGCCGGGTTCGCGGCGGTTCGGCGGCGCTGCTGGACAATGGCGTCGTTGTCTTTGAGAAACTGTGCCTCCTGCGCATCCTTCAGTGGAATGAAGACCATCGGGTCGCCGCCGGAGGAGACCATGCGCCGGGTCAGCCCGACGACCGTGTAATGGTTACGGCGGATCTGGATGCGCTCGCCGAGTTTGAATCCCGTGGCGATATCGGCCACGGCTTCGTAGTGGCTGCGCGTGATTTGCCGGCCGGCGATGAGATAGACGGGTTGTCCGGGTTCACCGGTGCCGCCCGGCACGACGCCGACCACCATGGCCCGCACGTCGCGCTCGCCCAGTCGGACCTGCATGGTCAGATAGGTGACATTGGCCGCCCGGCCAACGCCGGGCATTCCGAGAATGGTGCGATACACGTCGTCATACAAGCTGGACGGTTCGGCATAGGGGCCGAGGGTGTCCTGCTGCACCACCCACAGGTCGGCGCCGCTGTTATCGAGCAGGACCTTCGCGTCGTCCACCATGCCGCGGTATACGCCGGCCATCGTCAGCGTCACCCCGATCAAGAGCCCGAGCCCCACGCCGGTGAAGACAAACTTTCCCCAGGCATGCAGGATGTCGCGGCCCGCCAGACTGATCATGGCGTCACCCCGTCCAGGCGCTCGACGATCTTGATGCGGCTGCGGGGACCGAGCGCGCGCTGGCTGTAGACCACGAAGCGCTCACCCGCCTTGAGCCCGTCGAGAATCTGGACTCGTCCGTCGAGATCGTTGGCACCCGCCTTGACCGGCGTGAAGCGCGGTTTGTCGTTCTCGATCCGCCAGACCCCGAGACGGCCGTCGACCCGCTGCACGCTGGCATTGGGCACCACCGGCGTCTCCGGCAATGCCGACATCGCTACAGTGACCTCGGCGAGCTCCCCGACGTGAGGCAACCTCTTCGGCAATGCATCGAATGTCACCTTGGCCAGGGTTTCCTCGGTCACCGCATCGGCCATAGGCTCCAGGCGCAGCACGCGTCCTGCAAAGCTCAGCCCGTCCTGTGAGCGCAGCATGATCTGAACGGGAAGTCCGGCATGCAGGCCCGATACCCGCAGTTGATCAAAGCGCACATTGATCCACAGACTCGCGGGATCGATCACTTCCACCACCGACTGCCCGGCGACCACGGTGGTGCCGGGATCGGCGTTGCGCGCCGCCACCAGGCCCCGGACCGGCGTGATCAAGCGCAGGTTGGAGCGCTGTTGGATAAGTCCCTCACGGTCGGAGCGGATGCGCGCCAGCTCCTGGAGTGCGGCGTCGAGATTGGCGCGGGCGGCGGTGAAGCCTTCAGCGGTTACCTGACGCTCCTGGCGCCTGCCCTCAACAATTTCCTCGCTCACTGATCGCGCCTGCAGCAATTGCTCATAGCGGCCGGCCTGCTTTTCGGCATAGGTCTTGCGGGCCAGTGTCTCTCTGAGTTGCGCTTCGGCGGCGATCACACCGGCTTCGGCGCGCTTGATCGCCGCTTCCTGCGCGGCGATCCGGTCATTGAGGTCGACGGGGTCCATTTCACCGAGCAACTGTCCTGCCTGGACGCCGTCACCCACCTGCACCAACACCCGCTTGATCCGACCGGCAACGGTTGGTCCGATGCGATAGGTGTAACGAGCCTCGACCGTGCCGATGCCGAACAGGACCGGTGCGATGGAGCGGTTTTCCACCGTGACCACGGTCACGGGGATGGGTGCCAGCGGCCCGGAACGCAACGCCACATAGATCAACAGGACCAGCAGCGGTATGATGACCGCCAACAACGCCAATATTCTGCGATTCACAGGTAGGAACTTCATTTCATCTCCCCATGCTGCGTCGATAGAGCACGAGCCACCCGCAGCGTCGCGCATCCACGCATTTTCAAAAACAAAACACCCGGGACAGGACATTTCCCCCCGGATGCCGGATTTATTTCAAGAGGCCGGCCAATTTCCCCCCGTATTCGACGCAGGATTCAATGTTTTTCGGATCGGGATTCCAGAGGCACCGCAGGCCGTCGTCCACGACCTGAAAGCCCGCGGCTTCGAGCTGCCCCTTGATCGTCTTGACGGATTCGCCGCTCCATCCGTAACAACCGAAGGCGGCGGCCTTCTTGTTTCTGAACTTCAAACCCTTCATCTCTTCGAGAAGCCCTGCGATCGAGGTCAGGACGCCGCGGTTGATCGTCGGGGATCCGACCAGGATGGCCCGGGAGCGGAAGATCTCGGTCATGACGTCGTTCCGGTCCGATTTGGCCAGGTTGTATAGCTTCAGATTGACCCGGGGATCGGCCTGCTTGATACCCCGGGCGATGTTTTCCGCCATGACGCGCGTCCCGTTCCACATCGTGTCGTAGACGAGCGTGATCTGGTCTTCCTGGTAACAGTCCGCCCATTTCAGGTACTGCTGGACGATCTGCACGGGGTTGTCCCTCCAGATGACGCCGTGGCTCGTGCAGATCATGTCCACGGGTAGTTTGAAGGAGAGTACCTCCTGGATCTTCTTCGTCACCAACTCGCTGAAGGGGGTCAGGATGTTGGCGTAGTATTTGATGCATTCGGCCATCAATTCCGACTGGTCCACCAGATCGTTGAACAGGTATTCCGATGCGTAGTGTTGCCCGAAGGCGTCGTTGCTGAAGAGGATGTTGTCCCCCGTCAGGTAGCAGAACATGCTGTCCGGCCAGTGGAGCATCGGGGCCTCGATGAAAATCAGCTCCTTACTCCCCAGGCTCAGCCGCTCACCGGTCTTGATAGGATGAAAATTCCAGTCCTTATGGTAATGTCCCTTGAGAGACTTCACGCCGTTTGCGGTGCAGTATACAGGGACATCGGGGATGCGGCTCATCAGTTCGGGGAGGGCGCCGCTGTGATCGATCTCCGCATGGTTGGCGATCACATAGTCGATCTTTTTCAGATCGATCCGTTTTTCCAGCCGGGCGACATACTCCCGGGCAAAGGGTGCCCAGACTGTATCGATCACGGCGACCTTCTCCTCCTCGATCAAATAGGAATTGTAGGTTGATCCCCTGTGGGTCGAATACTCGTCTCCGTGGAATTTCCGGAGTTCCCAGTCGATCTTGCCTATCCAGGAGACGTTGTTCTTGATCTGTATTGCCATGTCCATGTTCTCCTTTCACCTCATTATTGATGCGATCCCTTCCGTGCTCTCCTTATTGCATCGCTCCTCACGAAAGGGTCAGGCTCCCTCTGTCGTGGTGACGCTATTTTGTGGTTCCTCCGCCCTTTCCGTATCGCTCTTCGGTATATTTTCTGATCTTTTCGAGCTCCTCCTTGCTCATTCCCTTAAGGTACCATTGATGGCGGATGTCCGGTTCGAGATATCTTTTGGTCAGCTCGGCATAGAGCTCAGGGCCGGCCGCCGCTTTCACCTCCGGAAGATACGCCGTATAGAAGTGCTTAGCAACCTCATAGATGCCGTGCCACCAGGCATAGTCCGGTCCGGACATGGAGGCGCCGTGCCGCGCGCGTCTGCCTTCGTGGTGCCACAGCTCATAGTAAATCCAATCGAGCTTTTCGTCAAAATCGGCAGGCGTGAGTTTGCCTCTTTCGATGAGCTCCTTTCGAATCGCCGTCGCCGGTTTGGCGAATTTGTCGTTGTAGAGTCCCACAAGATTGTCAAACTGCCGGTAGAAGCCCTCTACGAAAGGTGCGGCATGACAACTGCTGCAGACATCTTTCATATCCTCGCGTCGCTTGTCCGCATTTTCGAGCTTGATGGAAACCGGCGGACGAAGCGTCCAACTGATCCGCGTACCCACGTCGTGCGTCGCCCGCTGGTTCGTGGTGGCGCCCATATGGCAGGTGGTGCAGGTTGGAGCGGCGCTGTAATCCTTTCCGACGACCCACTTGTCTTTGTGCATGTTCAGCCTGGCTTTGTTCGCCGTATAGAGGATGCCATGCTTCGATTCCTGATAGACTTCGGTCTGAGGGTGGTCCGGACCGAGATGGCATTTTCCGCAGGCGTCCGGCTCCCGCGCCTGGGCCTTCGAGAAGGCATGACGGGCATGACAGGCGGTGCACGATCCAAATGATCCGTCGGGATTGATTCTGCCGATACCTGTATTGGGCCAGGTGGTAATATCGAGCTGGCCTCCGGGAAGCACCTTGACCTTGGAGCCGTGACACTGAATGCAGCCCACAGCGGCCGCCTCCGGGCCGCCCACCACCTCGCCGAGATAGTTGTCAAGCGAATTGAGGATATCGCCGGCCTTGGCATGATGGCTGGCGGTCATCTCCTTCACTTGCCCGGCATGACAGCGGGAACAGTCCTTGGGGGTAACGAGGATCGATACGGTGAATCCGTAATGGTCGATGGCATCGGGATCCGTTTTCTGGGCCCTGTGACAGGAAAAGCAGTCCACCCCTCTTGCCGCATGGGGGCTGATCCTCCATTCTTTGACGAATGCAGGCGACTGTGCCTCATGGCACTCGATACATTTTTGCCCTTGCTTCGATATCATGTTCTTTTGCTTTGCGGCGACGCCCGGTACGGCAGACATTGTGAATGCAGCACAAAATAACACGCCAAAAGTCCAGGAAATGATTTTCGGTTTCATAGCTCCTCCTTTTCCAACCGTCCTTCGCTATCTTCGCTCTGTTGAGGATGTATCCAACGTTTCATTTGCCCATCACTCCGACGCCTTCTTTAGGGTGAACAAGTGGTAAACCGTCAGCAGCACCCCGTACAGGAAAATGACCCCGAAAAAAAGCACAACCTTGAACCAGAACATCATGCCCATATGGGCGGTACTGTAACCTATATCCAGTATCCGCTCAAGGTAAGTCTGCAGCACGCCCGCCACTCCGAATATGAGCCCCATAAAAACCATTGCGGTGACCATGATCCAGAAGCCCCATACGCCCGGCCGGTCGTCGAATTCTTCGATACCTTTCCATTGCGGCATGCAGAAATAGAAGACGACGAGATTCAGCAGCGCGCAGGCCCCGGAAAAGGCCAAATGTGCATGGGAGACGGTGACCTGGCTTTCCCCTTTTCACGGCATCCCTACAATCACCCCGTCGATTCACCGGATTATTTCCGGCATGAAGCCCCCGCTTTGTGGAAATGGGATTCCGGCATTCCATCAATCGGTGTCATCCGCTATGCAGTCTTCCGTTGGTTCACAATTCCAGCTGGCGGACAAAGTCCGTCAGGATCTGCGGTCCTTCAGGTTTCACGACCACCGTATCCTCGACGCGCACACCCCAGGGACCGGTATACAGACCGCAGTTTCCGACGGCGATGACCGCATTGGTCATAAGGGGGGGCGGTGCCTTCTCCCCATGGAAAAAGGCGTGACCGGGGGGCAGGGGCGCCTCCTCGAACTCGATGCCGACACCGTGGATCGTCGGGCCGAAGAGGTGATCGCCATGCCCCCCGTCCCGGATGATTCCGTGGAGAATCTCATCCAGTTCGACCATCCCGACACCGGTCCTTACATGGGCGATTGTTGACTGCTGGGCCTGCAGATAGAGGTTATAGGCGGCCTGCTGCTCCGCCGCGGGCCTGCCGACGCAGACCGTCCGGCAGATATCGGCACTGTAACCGTTGACGATGGGATGGATGTCGATCATGACAAGATCGCCCGCTTCGATCCGGCGCTGCGTGGGCAGGCCGTGAGCGATGTTCGTCCGGGGACCGGAGCAGACATAGGTCCGCCAGAATTCGTCAGCGCCGGTGTGGCGCATGGCGTACTCCGCCGCGGCCGCCACCTGGCTCTCCGTGAGCCCCGGTTTCAGGGCCTTGACGGCGGCGGTCATTCCCGATACAGCGACGTGCGCTGCGGCGCGTATTCTCTCGATTTCTCCCTCCTCCTTGGCGATCCGCAATTCGGACAGGATGGGCGTGCAGTCTTTGGCAACCACCTTGGCAGGCTTGCCATGCGGATGGGTCAGCATGGCCATCAGGGAGTGGGTCAGAAAGGTATATTCCAGCCCCAGGCTTCCTTCCTGAATACCGAAATGGTTGAAATGGTGGGCGATCGAATGGATCATTCCCACTTCATCTTCAAATCCGGCGATGTGGTCGAAGCAGGCCAGGCGTTTTACATCCTCCACGTCTGTCGAGGGAACCCCCAGGGCCACCTTTCCTTCATTGGTGATCATGGCATAGGCGCACAATCGCCCGTCTCCCGTCAGATAGGCCATATTCGCCGGCTTCGCCAGGAGCAGGACGTCCAGCCCGGCCGTCTTCATCAGTCCCGCGCAACGCTTAACGCGCTCCGAAAAGGGATGGCAGCTCATAAGAGCCTCCTTTCTCGATGTATCGTGAATGAACCATGCTGCCGCAACCGCGCAATTATCCCTGCCGGGTGTCAATGTATGCGGCAGTCTCTTCTCCTGCCACGAGGCCGGCGGCATGCCGGTTGCGTACCGGTTGAACTGCCCGCATTTTGACTGCCGTGCGGCCGGCGCAGTCGGCAGCAGGGGGAAACGTTGTGCGACTTATTTCCGGGCGGCATCGCTTTTTATACAATCTTAGTGGCCGTGCTTCTCCGCCGCTTCCGGAAAGTGGCCGGGGGCTTGTGTACTAGCCGCCTCGTAAAGGCGCTCCACATAATGGATGTATTGCACATACGCCTCGATATACTCACGCCCGGCCTCCACGTCGTCCGCTTTGAATTTCTTCTTGGTCATTGCCTTTTCGAACTGCCCATGCAGTCCCTCTTCAACGGTCTTCATCAGCAGTTTGGCCAAAGGCTCCAGTTTGCCGTCTGTCAGGGCCTTGTCCCCCGCCGGGATGGCCGGCCCCAGATCGCGGCCGGCCGGCTTCAGTCCCGTGTAAGGGGCCCCTTCACCGGCCCGGTGCACCCGGACAAGCGTTTCGAAAAAGCACAGATCGGCAAGTTCCCGGGCTTTCGGATCAAGTTTACGAACGGCCATCGTCTTACCGAAAGCGTCCCGGATCGTTTGTTCATCCTTCTTTTGTACCCAGATCAGCACCGGGTTCACCTTCCCGCTCTCCAGGGCCTTCTTCGCCGCCATGACGACCGGCCCGTCCAGACCGTCGCAGTGCGCGAAGGTCACCGCGGGCAGAAAGAGAAGGAAGGAAAACAGCGCCGACAATCCAACGAAGACAATGGCGGCTTTAACGCTTTTCATGATTTCGTCTCCTAATGGTGGTGGTTGATCGCAATGACACCTGTCATGGTATTCGTGTCACGGCGACACCTCTGTGAACCGCCTGTCGTCAATCATCTCCTCACAGGAACGGAATGTCTTTGACATAAGTCAAATGCCGGTGCGTCGTGAAGAGTAAGGAGATGCGAACAGACGGTATATAAAAATTTGGGGACTTGCACTGATAATTGAAGCATCGTGCTGCTCCCATGAATTTTATATGTGTTGAAGGCAGAGAGATTTAACTATGCTATGAAGTTATGGATGAAAACGGCATTGTCAAGGGGAATATGGATTGCATGGTTTGACCGGGGAGCGAACCGAAATCCGCGGTTTTGACCCAGTCTTCCTGAAGATCCGGTATAACCGTTTCAGATGAGGAGATAGACGGCCTGGATGATCGCCCAGAGGAGGATCGCGGCGGTAAGAAGGATGCTTGCCGTTCCCAGGAGGCGATGGAGAGGTTTCTCTTTCGTCCGGTCGCGATACCCTGTGAGGAAGGCGATGAAAATTCCCGAGAGGAGACCTCCCCCATGCGCCCAGTTGTTGATCCCGGAAAAGAAGAGTCCGAAGAGGACGAGGCCTACGACCCATCCCATCGCCTGGCGGTAGATCTGTTCCCCATAGAAGCCCCCCCGGCTCTTGCCATAGTAAAGGATCGCGCCGATCAGACCGCAGAGAGAGGCGGAGGCGCCGATGGTGAAGGGGACGCCGGCCAGATAGGAGAGGAGAAAGCCTGCGACACCGGTCCAGAGGTAGAGGATTGCGAAGCGATGAAAACCGAATTCCTCCAGGATGAAAGGGGCGAGTTGTCTGAGCGCAATCATGTTGAAGAAGAGGTGCAGAAGACCTCCGTGGAGGAAGGAGGCGGAAACGAGGGTCCACCACCGACCGTAGGCGTTGATGGGCAAGGTTCCGGTTGCTCCGAGGAGAAAGAGACTCCCATCTGCAGGGGAGAGAAAGGTCATCGGGTTCGCCGAAAGGCCGAGGGCCGCCGGGTCCAGAAGGAGAGAAAGGATGTAAAATGCGACATTGACAATGATGATGATTTTCACCGGGTCAACCCGGAACAGGGAAAAACCGCCCAGGACTCCCCGTTTCCAGAGGGAGCCCGGATTGGCCGTCCCGCAATAGGGACAGAACCGCTCGTCGCTGCTGATCAATTTCCGGCATTGCGGGCAGAGCATGGATTTTTTTTCAATCATTGCCAAATTCCGTTTAAATAAACCTCATGATCACCGGAATGGCGACAAAGGTTCCGATGGAGGTGGTCAGGTTGACGAAGGCGACCAGCAGAAGAATACGGGTGATTTTATTTCGGAAAAATCCGCGGATAGAAGTGATGTCGTCTTTCAGCGCCAGGAAGTCTTTGACCTGGGGCTTCCGAAGCGTCGCCTCGATGAGTCCGGCGACCCAGCCGGCGGCGACCAGCGGGTGGAGCGTGGTGATGGGGGCGGCGATGGCCGATGCCGCGATTGTCAGCGGGTGTGCCAGGAGGATGAGCGCCCCTATGCCGGAGAAGGCGGCTGTGATCAAAGACCACCAGGCAATCATGTTCAGGCTGGCCTGGGAGCCAGAATAGAAGAAGCCGGCGATAAACAGGCCCACGATGGCCAGAGAAAAGACCCAGCCGGCAAACCGGCCCCAGATTCCCTTCTCGGGAATACGGTTCAGCGCCTCCAGGTTTATCTCCTCGCCCAGGTGTTTCAGGATGCCGGGTACATGCCCTGCGCCCACGACTGCGACGATTCTGGTCCCGGGTGCGTGACCGATGGTGTGGGCCATATAGAGATCCCGCTCGTCAATCAGAGTGATCTTAAGCCCCGGAAGTTTCTCGCCTACGGTCTCGAGGGCCAGTTCGAGGACGTCGTGCTGCTTGAGTTTTTCGATCTCCTCCGCGGTGATCTCCTCAGTGGTGAACAAGGACAGCAGAAGATCGGGGAGAACCTTCATTTTGCTCCAGAATCCCATTTTGCGCCAGGTGCGCAGGAGAGTCACCCGTATCTCCCTGTCTGCGAGGACAATCTCAGCCCCGATCTCCTCAGCCCTGGCGATAGCCCGGAGCATCTCTTCTCCGGGGGTGATGTTGAACTTCTCGGCATAGGGGCGCTCATCCTCCTGGCACACCCGCTGACAATCGCGGCATCGGCCATCG
>JAMDBG010000077.1:18546-19636 GCA_023487865.1 Deltaproteobacteria bacterium
TGATGTTGAACTTCTCGGCGATCTTCCGCTGGAGAGAGGCCATGATGAGCTGGGAGAGGAGGATGGAGGTCCGCTTTTCCCTGATGACCTTGACGATGTCGGTCTGCTGCCATTTGTCTTGCTGCAGGATGGCCTCATAGCGGGGCCGGCAGAGCTCGACGCAAACCGTATTCGGCCGCTCTTCACCGATGACCCGTTCCACCAAATCGGCGCTCTCCCGGGAGACATGGGCGGTTCCGATCAGGATGATCTCCCTGTCTTCCAGGTTTATCCGATGGACATTCTCGTTTTCCAAAAAGTGATCCCTTCAGTGGTTATTTGGGCAGGTCATTATCAATATTTACCCTGGAAGTAAAGGGAAATGGTTTACGGCCGTTGAGGATGATGCTAAGAAGGCATTCAGGCGCTTCTTGCAGACGTCCATTTTTGGGGTGCAAGGTTGAAGATCGGCGAACGCATCAGAACAGAAATCAGTGATGTGGCCTTCGGCGGCGACGGCGTCGGGAGTAGCGAAGGGCGGGTGATCTTTGTTCCATTCACCGTCGATGGAGATGAGGCGGAGGTCGAAATCACCGAGGTCAGGAAACGATATGCCCGGGGGAGGCTTGTTCGGATCATCATTCCATCGGATTACCGTGTGACACCGCTGTGTCGTTATTACACCCGTTGCGGGGGCTGTCGGATGCAGCATATCAGCTACACCCATCAGTTGGAACTCAAGCGCCGGCAAGTCACGGAGACATTCCGCCGGATTGCAAAACTCGCCCTGCCACCTTCAGTGCCGGTGATCGCCTCCCCGCGGCCCTATGGTTATCGGGGAAAGGCGGAGTTTCATCTTGCCGACGGGCGGGGAGGATCGCGGCGGATAGGTCTGATGGCGATGGCGAGCCACGATCTTGTCGATATCGAGCGGTGCGAGATCGTTGATGCATCCATCAATCGAAAATATAAAAACGTCCGGGAGGACCTCCTTGGAGGACGACTTCGTTATCTGGATGACCGACTGATTGTCTGGTCCGACGAGCAGGGCGAGTTCCCTGCGGAAGTGCCGGCGCAATTCTGGAAGTCACCGGAGATCACCCGGGCCGTC
>JAMDBG010000006.1 GCA_023487865.1 Deltaproteobacteria bacterium
TCCATGATCCGCGTGGAGAGAAGTCAGTTATGAAAGAAGGTATTCATCCGGAATATAAAGAAACCACCATTACCTGCGTTTGTGGGAACGTAATCAAGACGAGATACACCCGCCAGGACATCAAGACCGAAATCTGTTCCCAGTGCCATCCTTTCATGACGGGGAAGCAAAAGATCATGGATGTTGCAGGCCGAGTGGAACGGTTCAAGAAAAAGTACGCCGGTAAGGAGAAACAGGCGGAGAAATCCGCGTAACGCCCATCCATTTTTCACGACGGGGTTCCTGCCGCGGCGGCGCCATGCGCAGGTTCTCCTGCCTCTGAAGCACAGGGACGGCGCCGGGATTTGCGGGCGCCGTCTTTTTTGGAAAGTCCATCCGCCACACAGATCGTAATCCGCATCGGTCATGCCTTCCTGCCCTATCGGTCAGGTGCGGGTGGTTTGTAACCGGCGTCGATCGCCCCCGGCTTGGGAAGGAACAACACATCATGTTTGCACGGCTTAAAGATGTCGACGCGCGTTACCAGGTGCTGGAACAGCTTCTCAGCGATCCGGCCGTCGTCGGCAAGCCCGGGGTCTACCAGAAGTACGCCAAAGAGCATTCCGATCTTCGCCCTCTTGTCGAAACCTACCGGGAATATGAGAAAACCTCCCGCCATATCGAGGAGAATCAGGCCCTCCTGAAGGACAGCGACGAAGAGTTGCGGGAACTGGCCAAGGAAGAGCTGCCTTCTTTGCAGGACGCCCTGAAATCTCTGGAAGGGCGGCTCAGGGTTCTGCTTTTGCCCCGGGATCCGAACGATGACAAGAATGTCTTTCTCGAAGTCCGCGCCGGCACCGGCGGCGATGAGGCGGGGCTTTTTGCGGGAGACCTCTTCAGGATGTACGCCCGCTTTGCGGAAACCAGCGGCTGGAAGATGGAGGTGATGAGCAGCACCCCGGCCGGCGGGATGGGCGGGTTCAAGGAGATCATCGCCCTGATTACCGGAAAGGGCGCCTACAGCCGGCTGAAATACGAAAGCGGCGTCCACCGGGTCCAGAGGGTGCCGATTACAGAGGCGCAGGGGCGGATCCATACCTCGGCCGTGACGGTGGCGATCCTGCCGGAGGCGGAGGAGGTGGAGCTGAATATCGACCCCAACGACCTGAGGATCGATGTCTACCATTCGAGCGGCCACGGCGGGCAGAGCGTCAATACCACGGACTCCGCCGTCCGGATCACCCACCTGCCGACGGGGATGATCGTGACCTGCCAGGATGAAAAATCCCAGCTCAAAAACAAGCACAAGGCGATGGGCGTCCTGAGGGCTCGGCTCCTGGATCTGGCGGTGAAGAAACAGAACGCCGAGATCTCCGAGACCCGGAAGAATCAGGTGGGGAGCGGGGACCGGAGCGAAAGGATCAGGACGTACAATTTCCCCCAGGGAAGGGTGACGGATCATCGGATCGGGCTGACCGCCTACAACTTGGAAAATTTTCTGAACGGGGGAATCCAGTTCATGATCGACGCCCTGACGACCCATTATCAGGCCGAAGCGCTCAAACAGTCCGGCTAAAGACGCATGGATCGTCTTGCCCGGCCGGCGTCTCTGACGCGTTTCGGGGAGCGGCAAGGGAGCTTCTTTTTAATGATGGATATCCGAACCCTCCTCCATCGGACGACCCGCGAGCTCGCCGCCGGCGGCAGCCCCTCCCCCCGGCTCGACGCGGAGGTCCTCCTGATGAATTTTCTAAAGACCGACCGTCTGCAGCTCTGCGTGCATCCCGAAAAGGAACTGACGAACGAAGAATGTGAAGGCCTTTCCCTGTGGATCGACAGAAGGCGCCGGGGCGAGCCGGTCGCCTATATCACAGGAGGAAAAGAGTTCTGGTCGCTTCTGTTTGAAGTCAATCGCGACGTCCTGATCCCCCGGCCGGAGACGGAATGCCTCGTCGAAGAGGTCCTGAGATATTATGGCCGGGGGGCGGGTCATCCGCGGATCATCGACATCGGGACGGGGAGCGGTGCGATCGGCGTGGCTCTGGCGGCGGAACTCCCCGGGGCCGACATTGTAGCAACGGACATCTCACCGGGGGCGCTGGCGGTGGCGCGCCGGAATGCCGACCGCCACGGCGTGGCCGGGCGGATGGCATTTCTGGAGGGACACCTCTTTGCGGCCTCTGTCGGAGAATTTGACGTCATCGTTTCGAATCCGCCTTACATCCCGGATGATGTTTACCCGCTGCTGCCGGAGGGGATCCGGGCGTTCGAACCCCGTGAGGCCCTCCTCGCCGGTCCCGACGGCACCGCCTTTCACCGCGAAATCATCCGGGAAGGGGCGGACCGCCTGAAACCGGACGGCCGGATCTTCCTGGAGATCGGTGAGGGACAAAAAGGGCTCGTCGAATCCCTCTTTGAAGAGGAAGGATGCTATGCGGACATCTGTTTCCGTAATGACTATGGCGGGATGGAGCGTGTCGCGACGGCCAGAAAAAAGACCTGAGGGCGTGGGGAGGGGGTTTGGATCCCTCCGAAAAAATCTCCAATGCGGGCTTCCGGGATGGGTGTGCAGCGGATGAGTGATCTGATTCGCCGGTGGCGTATTTACATGAGGATTGAATGATGGACAAAATGGTGATCGTCGGGGGGAAAAGACTTGCTGGAGAGGTCCGGATCAGCGGCGCCAAGAACGCCGCCCTGCCGATCCTGGCCTCATCGCTTCTGGTCGAAGGATGGAATACCTTTCACAATATTCCGGATCTGATGGATATCAAGACGATCAAGAAGCTCCTTAAAAGCCTCGGTGCGGAGATGGAAGGGGAGCAGACCCTGCGGATCAACGCCGGCGGGATCACGAGCTGCGAGGCCTCCTACGATCTGGTCCGGACGATGCGGGCCTCGATCCTGGTGCTCGGGCCCCTGGTGTCGAGGCAGGGAGAGGCGCGGGTTTCCCTGCCGGGAGGCTGCGCCATCGGGGCGAGGCCGGTGAATCTCCATATCAAGGCCCTCCAGGAGCTGGGGGCCGAGGTCACATTGAAAGACGGTTATGTCGAAGCGAAGGCCTCACGGCTCAAGGGGGCGGAGATCTATTTCGATATCTCCACGGTAACCGGGACGGAGAACATCATGATGGCCGCGACGCTCGCGAAAGGGACCACGATCCTGAAGAACGCGGCGCGCGAGCCGGAGGTGGTCAATCTGGCTGAGGTCCTGATCCGCATGGGGGCGCGGATCCACGGGGCGGGGAGTGATGTGATCACCATCAATGGGGTGGAGCGTCTCCATCCTGCTGAGGCAGCGGTCATCCCGGATCGGATCGAAGCCGGCACCTTCCTGATCGCCGCCGGAATCACCGATGGAGATATCCGGATCACAGGCTGCGAACCTCTCCATCTCGATGCACTGATCGCCAGGCTGCGGGACACAGGGATGTCCATCGATACGGCTGAAGACACCATCCGGGCGAAAGGCGGCGGCATCTTGCGGAGCGTGGACGTCAAGACCCTTCCCTATCCGGGTTTTCCGACGGATCTGCAGGCCCAGATCATGGCCCTGATGACGGTCGCGGGCGGGCTTTCCGTGATCACGGAGACCGTGTTCGAAAACCGTTTCATGCACGTCAGTGAAATGATACGGATGGGGGCGGACATCGTCATCCAGGGGAAGAGCGCCATCGTCCGGGGCGTCCCGAAGCTCCGCGGGGCGCCTGTGATGGCAACGGATCTGCGGGCCTCCGCCTCCCTCATCCTGGCCGGTCTGGCAGCGGAGGGGACGACGGTCCTCTCCCGTGTCTATCACATCGACCGCGGGTATCAGCAGATCGAAAAGAAACTCTCCGCCCTGGGGGCTGACATCCGGAGGGTTTCAGGATAGCAGACCTGCTACCCTACCAGGAATAACGCTCACCGGGGTCCAGCGGCCGGACCAGCAGCACCTTAGCCGAACGGGCGGCCCCCCCGCAGGCGCCGTTCGAATAAACGGAATGACTTGTCTTCGCCGAATAACCGTTGATGGACGGATTTCTGCCGGTGGCCGGGTCGACCTGATCTTTCCAGTTGAACTGCCAAAGAAATTCGTAAATGTTATCGGCACTGGACCAAATCCCGTAATTGGTTCCATTGATGATCAGATACGGCGGCTGCCGGATGGCCAGGTCGTTCGTCGCGAACGCAAAATTCCTTCCGTCGAGGATGAAACGGGCGCGAAATCCCTGTTTCTCCAGCCATCCGCTGGGATCGGGATCCCCTCCCACACCTTGCAGGAAGGTTTCCATATCGGCGCAGGTGGGTGTCATCCATCGGGGATCGGTCAATTTATATCCCATCCCCCATCCCATATTCGGATAGAGCTCGTAGCCCAGGTCGGCGTATATCCACGGACCGACCCACCAGACGAGATTGGTGCGGCTGTCGACCACCTCATCGGCGAGTCCGCAATTACGGATGGGGCCGAAATGGTGACAAGTGGTTGCCGCCGGAGGGAGGGTATTGGGGATAGCGAGGGCCTGGACATCCTTGATGTAGCCCGCACACTTCTTGGCTTCTTTGTCCGCCTGATCGTACAACCCCGCGTCTGTGTAGTAATTCACGATGATCGAACAGGCCTGGACCTGGTGCAGGGCCAGGAAGGCATATTGTCTCTGAATAGCCGCTGACTTGTCCCCGTTGATGTATCTTCCGCAGGTCTTTAACATCCGGCTGAGCCCCTTGACCGCGCCTGTAGTCATGACGGCATCCTTCCCGACGATGAGGCTGTGGACGTGGTCGTGTAGGGTTGTCCCCAAGGCCAGGGTCTCTTTCCGGATCTGCTCCTTTTGCCTGCCGATCTCCTGGTACTTCTCCAGGCTGTTGTCCGAAGGGTCGAAATGGAGCAGCGTGTCGTAGAGGTCGGCCAGATGCTCGATGTTATCCAGGGTCTCCTGCCCCAATCCCTCAACCGACCCTTCGTAACCATAGAATCCGATCTCGCAGGCAAGATCCTGTCCCATGTTTTTCACCTGGCTCTGGAGCAGGGTGAGCTGCGAGCTGATCTGGTCGAGCTTCTGCTTCACCTCCGCCAGGGGGTCGCCGCCCATATCGAGCCCGAACTTGCTCAGGACGTACGACATGGCATTGGAACCGGCATAGCTCAGCGCGCCGCTCGCAAACTGCTGGCCGCTCCAGGCAAGGACGTCCGTCATGCCCCCCTGCAGCATCACGCTCCCCGAAGCCGAAGCGAGAAAGGGATGGGTCGCAGTGGGACTTGCATCCATCTCAGTTACCAGGGCCGAGACGAAGCTGTCAAACCCGCCTGCCGCCGCAGCCGCGCTCAAGAATGCGGTGTGGTCGAAGTAAGGGTTGCTTTTCCCCCGCAGGCCGGCGCCGATCTCGCAGGAGGCGGGTATCTGGAGGAAGCGCGTGACCACTGCTTCGGCTTCCGGCAAAGACCGGTCGGGATGCCTGCGAAGATAAGCGGAAACAAGTGTTGTCGCGGGATGGAGATAGACGATCGTGTCCCCTGGGACATGGCCCCGGACCTCCGCCATCATCGTACCTTGGAAAGGCGTCCCTCCACTGGTGCCGCCGGTGGCCTCCACCCGGAAATCCGCAAGGGACCAAGGCACGCGGACCGTGAAGGTGCCGGTGACGGAATCGGAGGTCGGTTTTGCCACGAAGATTCCGCTTGTGTCATACACCCGGATCGTCGCATCAGCGGTGTTGCCTGCGGTGACCCGGCCCGTGATGGAGACCTGCGGGTCGCCGCCGCTGCTGCATCCCCCAAGGACGGCGATGACCATAAAGGCGACTGCGGCCGATGATAAAACAGAGATTCTCGAAAAGGATTTATTCAACATGCAGTTCCTCCGTCTGATATTGCAACCATTCGCTTTTGGCTGCTTTCATCACCCTCACCGTTTCGCCTTCGCGTCTTGCGTCAATAAGCAGATGCGATGCGTTGACCGGCCCGTGGATAATTTAAAGAAAGGCTTTTGCAAAAGAGAAATATAGGAAATGCCCCTTGAGTGTCAATGATTAACTGGCCGTATAGATGACAGTGCCCTCACTGTCAAGATACTTCATCCTCCCCTGGCGGGATCATTCGAAACATTCCCCTGCCTTGAAATCTTCCGTCCATGATCGGATCTCCGAACCGACTCCCCTTTTCTGATGACAATAAGGATAAAAAGACCCATGCCGGCAAGAGAGGCCAAGAGGAAAAAGGCCGTTCATGATTAAGTTCAACTGAAATATCCCGGATTCAGGGCATCGGTACGGTCTTTGTTCCAGGTGCTGGAACGCTTGATTTATCCCTGTTGCAAAAATTCTTTACTGTCTAAAGTACCGCCCGAATGATATACGGCAATGGTATTGATGGACAATTTTTCGATAAAATAATGAAAACGGATTGGTAATCATTGTCCTGGCAGGGCATTAAAGAGGAGGAGCTGCAGAATGAAAGGGAAGGAACGGATTATTACCGCCCTGAGTGTTTCGCAACCCGACCGTGTTCCTTTATATATTCATGGAATTAATGAGGCTCCGATCATCGGTATCGGGAAACACATTACCCATGGCCTGCCTGAATCCAAGCAGTTTTATCAGATGAGCGATTCTGAGAAAATGAAGCTCTTGGATACACTTTTCCTCATTCATGAAGTGTTCGGTGTCGACGGTTTTACCTCTTTTGAGATTGGTCATGAAATTGAAATCAATGAGAAAGACGTCAAGGATGACTGGGGAGTTGTCTACAGGCGGAATCCTCACGGTCTTCCGGTTCCGATCGGCCATCCTTTAAAGGATGCCGGCGACCTTAATCATTTTCCGATACCGGAGCCGCAGCGCGCGCATCTTCTGTTGCTTGATCTGGCCCGGGAAAGGTTTAAGGGAGATGTTGCGCTTTTCTGGTTGATGCGCGGAGTCTTTGTGCATAGCTGGAGATTGACCGGGATGGAAAACTACATGCTGAAACTTTATCAGGATCCTGAGTTCATTCATCGCATTTCGACTGTGGTGACCGAGTATAACCTGAAGCAGCTGGATCTGTTAGCCGCTGCCGGCATTGATGTCCTGGTTGTAGAAGACGATATTGCCGCAACAAACAACCTCCTCATATCACCGAAACACTTTATGGAGTTCGTCAATCCCTACAACAGAAAACTCGTCGAGAGTGCCCATAAACTTGGTCTGAAGGTTGTGCGTCACAGTGACGGGAATCTCTGGTCGATAATGGATATCCTTGTCGATTCAGGATATGACGGAATAAACCCCCTGGAACCCCAGGCAGGTATGGATCTGAAAAAAGTCAAGGATGCCTATGGGAGTAAAATCTGCCTGCTGGGCAATATCGACTGCAAAGAGCTTCTCCCCGCCGGCACTCCGGATCAGGTTGATGCCGCGGTTAAACAGGCCATTGAAGTTGCGGCAAAAGGCGGCGGATACATCCTCTGCGATTCCAACTCTCTTCATCCGGGAGTCAACCCTGAAAACTGCATTGCAATGTTTGAGGCTGCAAAAAAATATGGACTCTATGAATAACTCTTCGGTTCCCCGAAAGCAGGCGTTCATATCATCACCCTATTGCATCTTTACCCTTTTGTTCCTGCTTTACATGTTCGACTACATGGACAGGCTGATCATAGTCTCTCTTTTCCCCTTTCTTAAGCTGGAATGGGGAATCACGGACGTGCAATGCGGTCTGCTCGTTTCCGCCGTATACTGGTCGATCCTTATTTTTACCCTGCCGGTATCCATTCTTATTGACAGGTGGAGCAGGATAAAAAGCATAGGTTTGATGGCCGTATTATGGAGTGCTGCCACCCTGGTTTGCGCTTTCACGAAAAACTTCGGACAGCTTTTCGCCGCCAGAACCGCCATAGGCCTCGGCGAAGCCGGTTATGCTCCTGGAGGAACAGCCATGATATCGGCGTTGTTCCCGAAAGAGAAACGAGCGAAGGTTCTGGGTGTCTGGAATGCCTCTATCCCTTTGGGGAGCGCACTGGGCGTTGCCCTGGGCGGGATCATTGCCGATCATTTCGGCTGGCGGCATGCATTCGGACTGGTTGCCCTGCCCGGCCTTATTCTGGCCCTGCTCTTCTTTTATGTAAAGGATTATGAGACCATTGCCCTGACAAGGGTTTCTGCAAGCGGTGATAACAAGACCGATCTGAGAATGGGCTGGAAGGAAATCGCCAGACAGCTGTTGGGCAATAAAACATTATGGTTCAACAACCTTGCGTTTGCAGCCAATACATTTGTTACCACGGCCATGCTGACATGGCTTCCCAGCTATTTTCAAAGAGTAGAAGAAATATCCATGAGTAAGGCCGCTACGAAAGGCGGCGTCGTTATGCTCCTGGCCATAGTCGGAGCTCCTTTAGGAGGCTATCTGGCGGACAAATGGTTGAAAAGCAGAGGCAACGCGCGACTTCTTTTTCCTGCGGTAGCCTCATGTGTGACGGCAATTCTGCTTTTTATCGCCTTTGGTTTTTTTCGCGGCAATATTCAATACGCAGTTTTGTTGCCCGCGGGTATTGCAGCGGTGGCTTTCGTTCCCGCCTCTGTTGCCGTGACCCAGGATGTTGTTCATCCGGGTGTAAGGGCTGTATCACTGAGCTTGTGCGTCATCATCCAGCACATTCTGGGAAGCACGCTGGGACCTCCTGTTATCGGCGCTCTTTCCGATACTTTCGGTCTGGAAACAGCAATGGTTTTCATTCCTTTTTTTGCCCTGCTGGCCGGTGCCCTTTTTTATATCGGCTCCTTTTTCTATAATGCAGACGCCAGACCTTTTGCGGAGCTGGAAACTGTAAAAAATGGCGATTGATTTGCTTTTTGTCAATTTAAGGCCGGAAAGGCAAGCGAGCGTGAGGATACTTCCTTTGTAGAATGTTCTCTTTGTCAAGTTTGAAGACCTGGGAAAGGGGCTTTACGTCGTCTGCGCAATCTGTTAATGATCTCAATGTTCCGGGGAGACTCCTGATATTGCGTGAGAGACATTATGAACGTGGCCATCTGCAGCGGAGGGTACTGACTCTTTCGAATGCTGTGGTAGTGACGACATTTTGAAAATAACAGGGAATCCTCATAGAGGAAAGTATGAAAATCATACGAACCAGCGACACGGAATTTGAGCGCTTCTTTCAGCAGATCAGGGAACGGGGCCGGGTCTTCGATCCCGAACTCTGGGCCGCCGTCGGGCGGGTCGTGGAGGACGTGGCCCTGCGGGGGGATGAGGCCCTCTTTGCCTATACCGCGAAATGGGACGGGCATGCCATCACCGCCGCAACGGTAGAGGCCTCTGTAGAAGAGAGGAAGGAGGCGGCGGTGCAGGTGGCCCCGGCGGACCTGGAGATCCTCCGTCTGGCCGGCCGGAGGATCGAGCAGTTCCATCAGCGGCAGCGCCAGGAGGGGTGGTCGGTTGCGGACGAAGAGGGGGTGGAGCTCGGTCAATCACTCCTCCCCCTCTCCCGTGTCGGCATCTATGCGCCGGGAGGGCTGGCCTGCTATCCTTCTACGGTCCTCATGACGGCGATTCCGGCCCGGGTCGCCGGCGTGGCTGAGATCCTCCTGGTGACGCCCTCCCGCGACGGGCGGCTTTCGCCCCTGATCGCCGCCGCCGCGGAGCTGGGGGGGGTAACCCGGATCTTCAAGGTCGGCGGCGCCCAGGCGATCGCGGCCCTGGCCTTCGGCACCGCTTCCATCCCCCGCGTCGACAAGATCGTCGGTCCCGGGAACGCTTACGTCGCCGCCGCCAAGAAGATGGTCTTCGGCCGGGTGGCGATCGACATGATCGCCGGACCCAGCGAGGTGCTCATCATCGCGGATGGGACGGGAGCCGCCTCTTTTGCCGCCGCCGATCTTCTCGCCCAGGCCGAACATGACGAAATGGCGAGCGCCGTCCTGCTGACCCCGGATGCGGCCTTTGCCGAGGCCGTGGCAGCCGAGGTGACAATGCAAATCGAGAATCTGTCGCGAAAGGGCATCGCCTCCCGTTCGCTTGCGGCCTTCGGCGCCGCAGTCGTGACGCGGGATCTCGGTGAAGCGGTCGCCCTGGCCAACCGTTTTGCGCCGGAACACCTCGAACTGATGGTAGAAAATCCCCGGCAGCTCCTTGCCAAGATCAGGAATGCGGGCGCGGTCTTTTTGGGGATGTATACGCCGGAGGCGCTGGGCGATTACATGGCGGGACCCAACCATGTCCTACCGACCGGAGGGACGGCCCGCTTTGCCTCCCCCTTGGGTGTCTATGACTTTATCAAGCGGACCAGCATCCTCTCGTTTACACGGGAGGCGCTAATGAGGTACGGGCGGCAGACCGCCCGCTTTACGGAGCTGGAAGGCCTCGACGGCCACGGGAAATCGGTCCGGCTGCGTATGGATTGAATCCGGCGCCCTCCTATCCCCGGTCCCATCCTCCCCGGGACCGCAACTCCTGCACAACCTGGCCGGCCCTCTCCCTCAGGGTGAGATAATCGGTCTTGGCCACCCGGTTCAGCGGAATCTCGCCCACTTTGAGGATCACCACATGGGACGGGCGGGAATAGGCGGAGATGTCCTCGCAGGCGGCGATGACCTCTTCGGGCGTGAGGGTCTGACCGTCCAGGCATTCCACGAAGGCCATGATCCCCTCGCTGAACACCTCGTGCTCCACGCCGACGACGGACACCAGAGCGACCTTGTCCTTGAGCTTCGCGTGGATGTGGCGTTCGACGTCCTCCGGGAAGACCTGATACCCCTTCGGCTTGATGATGAGCTTGGCCCGGCCGGAGAAGTGAAGCCCCTTGTCATCGTATGTGCCGACGTCACCCGTATAGCAGATCCCCTCCTTCGTGACGGTCTTGGCCGTATTATCCGGATCCCCCAGATAACCGAGGAAGACCTGGGGACCGGAGAAGCAGATCTCCCCGACCTCTCCTGCGGGTTTCTCCGCACCGGCGGTCCCGTCGGGATTCATGGGACGGCGGATGGTGAGGGGGCAAAGGGGGGAGTCATAGCCGATCCCCTGGGCGAGCTCGTCCACATCGGCGTCCACGTTCGTGTAGGTGCAGAAACCCGCCGTTTCCGTGAGCCCCAGGCCCGTTCCGATCCGGGGGGCCATCGCCTTCATCTTCACCAGGAACTCCCTGGGCACCGCCTGGCCGCCGTAAATGGCGAAGCGAAGACTGGACAGGTCATACTTCGGATACTCGGGGAGACGCCACTCCATGTTGAACAGGGCCGGGATCTGGCCGATGATGGTGACCCGGTTCCTCTCGACCGCCTCCAGGGAGAGCTTCGGGTCGAAGATGTGAAGGATAACCGCGACACCGCCGCCGAAGAGGATCGTCCCGAGCTGCTCCGTCGTGCACCCCACATGGGAAGGGGGAAGATTGATCAGCATCCGGTCGGATTTGTCCAGTTCAAAGCCCACGGACAGGGAGATGTTCTGGATCAGGATGTTCTCATGGCACAGAAGCGCCGGCTTCGGGGAGCCGGTGGAGCCTGTCGTAAAGATGATGAGCGCCGCGTCCCGCCTGCCGACCTGCCGCCGCGCCTTCTTCACCCGGCCGGTGAGGAGGTTCATCAGAAACACCTTCTTGATGTCCTTGACGAATTCCGTGATCCCCACGGCGCCGTCCATGATCAGGTCCGCCTCTTTCTGGAATTGCACCCAGTGGCGGATGGAAGGGCAGGCGGACATCACCTCGCGGATGATCGGCCTGAAGTCGACGACCGGCGTCTTTCCCAAAAAGAAATAGGCCTTTGGTTTCATCTTTCCCATGCAGGTGATGATCTCCTTGGCCTTCAGGCGCAGGTCCAGGGGGGCGATGATGATGCCGACGCGGTAGCAGGCGTAGATGAGATAGACATGTTCCTTCAGGAGCGGGAGGCTGGTGGCGATGATGTCCCCTTTGACAAGCCCGATGGAGAGGAGCTTGGCCGCAAAGGCCGAGACAGAGGTGTTGAATTTTTTCCAGGTGACCGTCTCGCCGGTGTTGTGCTCGATGAGCGCCGTGTCTTTGGGCCGCTGATCGGCGTAAAGGGAGATATAATCGGCGATGTTCGGAAGGAGGGATGCATACATCTCACGGCAGCGTTCGTCTTTCTGATGATCCTTCATGGCGAGGCCTCACTATGATGGGATTAGGGTATGACCGTTGAGGTTTATGAAGTACCGGAAGATGATCCCCTCTGTCAAGGAATATCGGCGGCGCCAAAGTCTGTTCATCGATCTTTGCTCGGCGGCTTGGCTGTTCAGTATGCAGGCAAAAGGTGAACAGTGATGTGCATCTTCCGTGCTTTCACGCCGGTTCTTAAGGGCGATTGACAATCCTGATGATAAGCCAGACGGTGAGCGCCGCCGCGAGGATCCAAATCAGGACGATCACCACGGCCGCGATCATCCCCGCCCGTGTTGCTCGGCCCACGATCGTCTCCGATCTCTGGCGGCACTCCGCAAGGATCTCCGGCGGGATCATCCGGATGACGAGCATGATCCCCAGCGGGATGAGGATCACATCGTCCAGGTATCCCAGAACGGGGATGAAATCCGGGATCAGGTCGATCGGGGAGAGGGCATAGCCGACGACGAGAAGGGCAAGGGTCTTCGCGTACCAGGAAACATCCGGGTGGCGGCAGGCCAGATAGAGAGTAAAGGTCTCCTTCTTCAGGGCCTTCACACGCTCCCTCCAGGGACCTGACAATCTCATGAGAGGTTCTCCGGTTCCGTCCCATGCGATAGGGATTTGATTGACGCGGGATGAGAATGCCTTGATTGTTTTAACGCAGTCATGGTGCTTCCCACAGCAATACGACGAGGATAAGTCCCGGCGCCAGCGGATATCGAATTTTCAAAGGGTGAATTCCCGATCATGGCTTCGGGCTGAGCGATTTATGCAAAAACATTGTGGGGCAGTATTGCATTTTTGGCGTCTTATGTCCATTTTTATAGGCTTCAATATCCTTTTTACAAACCCCGATAATCACTTACAACACATGGTCGATGTAGATGGCCGATAACCTTTAACAACATCAAGATGTCCAAGAAATATAAGAGGTGTGATTAATTGAAAATTACGCAACAGTAATACCAATAAAGGTCAACGCAAGGATAACCCTTTTTTTAATCCCTAACGTATAGGGGAAATTGGGCGGAATGATTGGGACCCCGTTTCTCGTCATTGAAGAAACGGGGTTTTTGTTTAGGAGTCCGGCGTCGAGCAGACAGACCAGTCGATTCCCCGAGTGGACGACCGCCGGGAACATTCGGTCGAGGTCAGAATCAACGCCGCGGGTGATTGAAGCTCTCCGCATGAGCGGTTCGATGACATTCCGAGTAAGACGGCGAAGAGAATGGTGTGGAAGGGCCTTTGCGTCTCAGATGAAAATCACCTTGACAGGCAAGATTCCTTTCCGTATCGTTTATCCATCGTCAACTCACGCAAAAGCAAGTTCTTGTCAATTGAGGGTTATCTTTAGCTGGAGTGAGAACTGTTCTATGGTTCAATCTTCATGTTCCACGTCAATTACCGCTGGAGGGATAATAGATGGATACTGTAAAACCAAGGGTTTTACTCGCTGATGATGAATCCCATATCAGATCGTTAATGAAGGCGGTGATCAAGACGCTTGGCTATGATGTGATTGCCGAGGCGGTCAACGGCAGTGAAGCGGTTGATCTTTGCGTGAAGGAGAAGCCCGATCTACTCCTCATGGATATCAATATGCCCGTTAAAACGGGTATCGAGGCCCTGAAAGAAATCGTTTCCCTATGTCCGAAAACGTGTGTGATCATGTTATCTTCTGTTTCGGATATGGAAAGCGTACAGGAGGCCATTGAAGCAGGTGCAACGCATTTTATCCGAAAAGATACGCCGATAACGGAGATGAAGACGATCATCACTGAGGCATGGGATGATTACAAATCGTCTTAGCATCGGTGGTTGCTCGTACAAAATTAGGCCCGGCTGCGAAGTTCTATAAGGGATACTGCAATTACAGGTGTGACTATGCTGGAAAAATACAACCTCAACGAGATGCTTGAAGAAATCAGGGAGGATGATCAGGAGGGGAATAAATCGGCGGCACGAATCATCTCCCAGGAAGATATCAAAAGGATAATTCTTGAAAAAAAGAAAAAGAAGAAAGACAACCCACCCCCTCCCGGTTAATTTGATGATGTAAATGTAAAGTGCGTGCAGGTGCAAGTCATCAGGCCTTGATTGCTCCGAGATAGAGGAGAGCCATGATTAGAAATGTCAATTTTCAGAAACTTGCGGTCGACCATCAACTTATTTCAGAGGCAGACATAGCAAGGCTCTCCGGAAAATACGGTGACGATGCTTTTGCCGTTCTCATGCATCTGGTGCGTGGTGCGGCTGCAACAAGAAATTTCTTGGGAAAGCTCTGGGGGGATTCCATAGGCGTTGCTTATGTTGATCTTAAAAAAAGTATCTTTCAGAACCCGGCCGTTCAGCAGCTCTCCCAAGAGGACGCCCTGAAACTCAAGGTTATTCCTATTTATCAGCTGGGCGCTTCCATTACGATTGCCTCTGCCAATCCCACTGATGAGTCTCTTCTTGCCGAGCTGCAAAGGATCCTTCTCAAGCCGGTCAGCCTGGTTTTTTCTTTTCCCGACGATATTGAAGATGCAATAATGATTCAATATCAGTCAGGTTCAGTCCTGGGCGGGCTGATGGAGAAAATCGCTTCCAACTCCCTGTTCAAAGCAACAGGGACAATCAATGCGGAACAGCTTAAGGGCCTGGCGGGAGATCAGGCAATCATCCAGTTTGCGCAGGCGCTGGTCCTTCTGGCCGTCAAGGAGAGAAGCAGCGACATTCATATTGAACCCGCGGAGGACGTCGTAAGGGTGAGGTTTCGCATAGACGGTGTTCTCCATGAAAGATTGAAGTTGGAGACCGAACTTCTGCCCCCCCTGATTACACGGTATAAAGTCATGTCTGGTCTGGACATAACGGAACGGAGAAGACCGCAGGATGGACGGATCACCGTAAAGCTTGCCCACGGTTCCATCGATATCAGGTTTTCCAGTATCCCGATCATTTATGGCCAGAAGATCGTGATGCGCATCTTGGGGCAGACTGAAATGAGAGAGGCGCCCGACGTGTATGATATCGGGTTGTCGAAGAAGCATCTCGATACGATGATCAGAATCATCGAAAATCCCAACGGCGTGTTTTATGTGACAGGCCCCACCGGCTCCGGGAAGACGACCACGCTCTATGCCGCTATCAAGCATATCAATGTGCCGGGAATCAATATTATGACCGTGGAAGATCCTGTGGAGATCCGTCTGCCGGGAATCAATCAGGTTCAAATCAATCATGAAATCGATCTGGATTTCGCGGCCGTTCTGCGCTCCTTTCTCAGGCAGGACCCGGATGTCATTTTAGTGGGGGAGATCAGGGATGCGGAAACGGCCAGGATATGTGCGCAGGCCGCCCTTACGGGACATCTCGTCCTCACGACCCTGCATACCAATAACGCCTTGCAGGCGATAACCCGGCTCATCGACATCGGGCTGGAACCTTTCCTTGTCGCCCCTTCGATCATCGGTACCATGGCTCAGCGACTCGTCCGTAAATTATGCGATAACTGCAAGGAAATCTATCAGGTTCCTCAAGAGGAGCTGGATAGATTGTTTATTCATGACGGCAAGAAAGAGATACATTTTTACCGGGCAAAAGGGTGCGCACAGTGCAGTGATACCGGATTTTCCGGCCGTATCGGCATTCACGAGATATTTATCGTCAGTGAAGAAGTAAGGCATCTGATCGCAACCAATGCCAATGCCCTGGATATCATGGATGCAGCCATCAAATCAGGTTTTAAGCCCATGCGCTATGACGGCATCAAGAAAGTTATCCGTGGACTCACGACCATTGAAGAGGTTGACCGGGTGACAATCAAGGCGTAGCGTGTAAAAAGCGATTATCTTTGTCAGAAGAGTTAATAGAAGGATTACGATATGAACGCAACGGACATGGTGACTCATTATGCACCGGCTTCCTGCAGCCCAATCGATGAGATAAAGGCCGATTTCGGCAGGTTTGCCAACGAGAGATTTTTCGCGGATATTATCAATTATGTTCCTGATATTGTTATTATTCTTAATAAAAACCGGCAGGCTGTTTTTGCCAATCAAGCACTCGTCAATATGCTGAAAATATCGAATCCCGAATCCATACAGGGACAGAGGTTTGGCGAAATTTTAAAGTGCACGCATGCGGATGAAAGCGAGGGCGGATGCGGCACAACGGAAGCCTGTCGCTACTGCGGGGCGGTGAATGGAATCCTCAGAAGCCAGAGAGGAGAAAACGCAATCGAAGAATGTCGCATTCTCGTTAAAGGTGAACAGGGCATTGATGCCATGGACTTACGAGTCTGGGCGACCCCTTTCGTTCATCACGATGAACACTTCACGTGTTTTGCCGCCGTGAATATCGTCGATGAAAAACAAAAGCTTTTCATGGAGAGAATTTTTCTGCATGACATCATGAATACGGCTGCGGCATTACGAGGGTTTGCTGACCTTGTCGTCCAGGGGGCTTTAGAGAAAGAGATGATAAATGATTTCACGGCGCGGATATCCTTTCTCTCGGGGCGCATTATTGATGAGATTAATGCCCACCGCCAGATCATCGCTGCTGAAAACAATGAGCTGGTATCAGCCGGTAAGGAGTTGGATTCCCTCAGATTCATCACCGATCTTTATAACTCCTATAATAGACCGGATATGCTTGATAACCGTAAGATTAAAATGGACGATTTCATCGAATCTATCAAATTTACAAGTGATGATGCGCTGTTGAGTCGGGTTGTCGGCAATATGATCAAGAATGCATTGGAGGCCTCTGTCCCGGGTGAAACAGTCACCATTGGTTGTTTTGCCAGGGATGGTAGAATACATTTCTGGGTCCATAACCCAGGTTATATGGCCGAAAATATCAGGATGCAGGTTTTTAATCGGTCATTTTCCACCAAAGGCAAAGGTCGGGGGTTGGGAACCTACAGTATGAAATATCTGACGGAAAAATACCTTCACGGGCAGATAGCATTTACATCCTCCGAGGACAAGGGGACGACCTTTACGGCTTCCTATCAATTAAGATTCCAATAACGCATCTAAAGAAAAGTATCGGCACTTGCACCAAGATCTGCAGAACCACTGGCCCTCTATGATTGAGCCGCTACACGGTTGTTAATATTATCGGTGCACCGGCCGACGTTCCGATATATCGGGGACAAAATGCTTGAAAATATGTTTTTTATCGCTATAGTCTGTCTTTTATGTTCTTAACTATGGGTTTTCATCGGTGATTATCGTCTTTGTTTGCAACGCGAATATTGTGCGCAGTTTCATGGCCGAGCGTGTGCTGAAACAGCTGGTAAAGAGTCGCGGTATTCATGACGTTGAAGTCTCGTCGGCAGGCCTGCTGGATATGCAGGGAGCATCCGCTGACAAAACCGCACGTCAGGTCCTGCAGGAACGCGGCATCGATGACGAGGACCACCAGTCCCGGTTGTTAACGAAGGCGATAATTGAAGCGGCGGACCTGATCGTTACGATGGAAAAGAGGCAATTACAGACAATCGGAGATCAATATCCTCACGCCGTGAACAAATTACGGCTGTTGAAATCCTATCTGCCCGATCCGGTTTACGGCGAAACAGAGGAGGACATCAAGGATCCTTATGGACGTTCCCCGTTTCATTACCGGCTGTGCTATGCAGAAATCTCTCTGGCCATGGAGGAGCTGATCAAATGTATTTAGAATACTGGGGTCTGCAAAAGTTCCCGTTCGAAAATACGCCCGATCCGGAATTCATGTATTATTCGTCAGAACATGAGGAGGGCCTCGTCCGGCTGGTCTATTCGGTAAAACGCAATAAGGGGGCCGTCCTGCTGACTGGAGAAATCGGATGCGGGAAAACGATGTTGAGCCGGGTATTCATCCAACAGTTGCCCGACACCGAGTTCGACATCGGCCTGATGACGAACCCGTCCCTGGGACCGATCGATTTTCTGAAGGAGACCATCTACCAGATCGGTCTCGATTCCCGGTCCAATTCCAAGACGGAGTTGTTGGGCATATTAAACGACCGCATACTCGAAAACGTGAAGAACAACCGGTCGACGCTCTTGATCATTGATGAGGCGCAGTTGATACTAAAAGATACCTTCGAAGAGATTCGCCTGCTCCTGAATTTTCAACTCAACGATCGCTATCTGTTGAACCTGATTCTCCTGGGACAGCCGGAATTGCGGGAGATCATCAGGGAATATAAACAGCTCGATCAGCGCATTGCCATCCGCTATCACTTGAATCCCCTGAACCTGGAGGAAATGAAGCAATATATCACTTTCCGACTGGAAAAGGCGGGGCGAGGCGAGAGCATATTCACCCCCGCCGCCGTTGAGGAAATATACAACTATTCCCAGGGTGTCCCGCGCAAAATCAACAACGTCTGCGACCTTTCCCTGCTGATCGGTTTCAGTGCGAAGTCCGAGCAGATCGATGACGATATCATCAAGAAGGTGCTCAAGGATTCATTGTAATCGGCAGACCCGGTTCGATCCGCCGTCGCTATCCCGCCGAACGTGATACGGCATCTGATGCCCGGACCCGGATCAGGTAGGATTTACCGGCCTTAGCCGGGTTTCCGGAAAGAGCCCGCGATTGTTTGCCTCTTCACAATACCAGTACGGCGCCCAGAGATCCCGGTGGCGATAATAGTTCTGCGCAATGCAACTGCCCATACAGATGTGTTTCATGACACACTCCGCGCAGATGCCCCGCAGCTGTTTGGGCAATCCCGCACGGATCTGCTTGAGAGTCGAAGAGTTCAGCCACACCTCCTTCAGAGGATCCCGAGCGGCGTGACCGAAGATCATCTCCGGAACGGTTGCGCCGATCCCGCAGAGGGCATAGGACCCGTCCGCCAGAACACCGAGGATACCCATGATACCGCAGGAGTGGCAGCCGTCGCCTGCCGCACCGAACATTTTTCCCAGGCGTCGGAAGGACGGTGGCTGGTGGAAATAGAGGGGCAGCGCTGCGGCTGATGACAAATCCGCATCCACCCACGTTCCCAGAGAGATCAGCTCCTCGATATCGATTGTCTCCCCGGCGATATGCATCTGCCTGCCCCTGGCCGTCGGCTGCAGAATATTGAATTTGACGGAACCCGCTCCCAGGGATTCGGCGAGTCGAACAACCGCTTCTATCTGCTCCTTGTTGCGTTGCATCAGCGTCATGATGATCTGGGGTTTTAACCCGGCGGCGACCAGGTTCTTGATGCCGGTAAGGGCCGCTGCGAAAGACCCTTCCCTGCCTCTGATCCAGTCGTGGATTTCCGCTTCGGCCGCATCCAGACTGACGGCGGCAAATGCGCGCTCACAGGCGGCGATCCGTTCCGCGAGGTTGGGCGTGCAGAGTGTTCCATTGGTTTCCACGGTAAGACGGAGACGCTTCTGACGAATGATATCCAGCAATTGATCGATCTGTGGGTGGAGCAATGGTTCACCGCCGGTCAGCTTGACACCTTTCATCCCGAGAGGTTCCGCCTGGTCGAGAATCGCCGTGAACAACGCAGGGTCAATGACCGATATCGCTTTTTCTCCGAGCTGC
>JAMDBG010000155.1 GCA_023487865.1 Deltaproteobacteria bacterium
AACTCAACAGGAGAAATGAAACGGATCATACCCCCCTCCAAAACGAAAGAATACAGAGACCTAAACCCCTGGGATAAACAGGAATCAGGACCGATTATCAACGGTAATGGATGCCATGTCGCCATCAAGAAGTACCAGAAGAAATACGAAAGTCAATATAAAGGTTGAGGTTCATCTTTTTTCTTGCCTCTCTGTGGAAAAAACCGTAATCATCAGTGCAGAAAATGACAATGCCTGCCGCCCCGGGGAACGGTTCCCCAGGGCGGAAAAGGAGAGAGGGAATATGACGATGGCAAGTACGGATATCACGTTGGAGGATCTGCTGGACCAGATGCCGATGCCCATACAATACGTGGATAAGCACGGATTCCTGCGGTACCTGAATAAAGCTGCCGCAGCGCGTCCGGCCAACGCTGAAAGAAAAGTGGGGGTCAACATCAGGGACTGCCATGCCCGTCCCGAAAGTCTCGAGAGGATCGAACGCCTGTTTGCAGACTTTGAACGAGGTCGCAAAGAGCCCCATTTCTACATCACTTCGACGGGTGACAAATCGATGAAAATTCCCATCTTTAATGCGGAGGGAGAGTTCATGGGTGTTCTTGCCTATTCACATCCGTTAGGTTTGCCGGATACGGACAGGACCTTTTGACGGATGGCTGGCCTTTGCCTCGATTGCAGCGCCTGCATTCGTGTCTGTCCGGCAGGGGCCATTCAGGAGCCGCCGTCCGGACGGCCTTATTCCATCAATCGATTTGCCTGCAGGGCTTATCGCCAGGCGGGGCTGGTCTGGGGATGGGGAGTCGGCATGAAAGTCTGTGATGAAGTGACCGGATGAAGAGAGAGGAGCAGAATTGATGAAGATCAATGTCGTGGAAGAGTTTATCGCCCTGGCTTCGTTGAACAGTCCGTCCCGAAGGGAGGCCCCGGTGGCCGCTTATCTTGTCAAACGGCTCAAGGAACTGGGCCGGGCGGCAACGGTCGATGAGTCGGCCCCCCTGACCGGCAGCGATACGGGCAACCTCATTGTCCGCGTGCCGGGAAACACGGCCGGACCCACCATTCTGCTCTGTGCCCACATGGATACCGTCGGCCCCACGGAGGGGATGACGCCGGTCATCCGCGACGGGATTATTTACAGCAACGGCGAGACCGTCCTCGGGGCGGACGACAAGGCCGGGATCGCGATCGTCCTTACCGTTCTCGCCGAGTTACTGGCCGGAGATGTTCCCCACGGCGGCATCGAGATCGTTTTCACCGTCCAGGAGGAGGTAGGGCTCGTCGGCGCCAAGCATCTGCAGGCCGATTTGCAGGCCGATTTCGGCTATATCCTGGACAGCAGCGAAGAGGTGGGCAGCATCATCAATCAGGCGCCGTCCCAAGTGAGTCTGGATTTCGTTCTGGAAGGGAAGGCGGCCCATGCGGGGGTCTGCCCCGAAAAGGGGATCAACGCCATCGTTGCGGCAGCCTCGGCTATCGCGCGTCTGCGCACCGGCCGCATCGACGCTCAGACCACTTCGAACGTCGGACTCTTCAACGGGGGGAAGGCCAGGAACATCGTTCCCGACCGGGCGGAGGTCGCCATCGAGGTCCGGAGCACCGAGAAGATAAAGCTGGAGCGGGAAGTCGAAGCGGTCCTCACCGCCTTTAACGAGGCGGCGGCGGCCTCCGGCGCCCGGCTCACCGTCCGGCGGGATGAGCCTTTCGAGACCTTCCTTATACCGGAGGCGCATCCGGTCATTGCCAACGCCTTTCGTGCAGGGCGTTCCATCGGTATAAAGCCCTGCCTCAGAACGACCGGCGGAGGGATGGATGCCAACGTCTTCAACTCATGCGGCCTCCCCTGCGTGGGTCTCGGTATCGGCGTCGCGGATCCCCATACGCCTCAGGAGCACATCTCCATGGCCGTGCTGGAGGCGGGCGTCCGGTTCATCAAGGCCCTGATCGGGGAAGCGGTCGCCGCGGCCTGACGCACAGGGCGGGTTCTATTTTGGGAGACGGGCGATGTCGTTCAACAGCCACCCGGCCAGAATGGATTCCCCTTGTCGTTTGGTGAATCCGTAAGTGAGCGGGAAGGTTTTGTCCCTGACGTGTCTCCCTATTTTTTTGCATCTTCTCCGGTGGCGATCCGATCGTATTGGATTTCCAGATCCATCAGGGATTCGGATTCCACGATCGATTGCCGCTCCTGCCATGTGCAGATCATGGTTTGCGTCCTTTTCTGGGCACCGTCTTCTTTCAATGCCGCCATGGCCTGCCCCACTGCCTTGATGGCGGACCGGAGCGCCGTGTTGGCGCAGAGCATGATTTTGAAACCCATCTGATCCAGTTCGACGGTCGAAAAGAGAGGCGTCTTTCCCCCCTCCACGAGATTGAGGAGCATGGGCTTTCCCTTGAAGGCATCCGCGACGGCATGCACCTCCTCGACGGTCTGCGGCGCTTCGACGAAACCGATGTCGGCGCCCGCCTCAAAGTAGCGGTGCACCCGCTCGATGGCCGCTTCCAGTCCTTCACTCGCCCGGGCGTCGGTCCGGGCAATGATCAGGAATCGTTTATCCTGCCTTGCATCGAGAGCGGCGCTCAGACGGCCGATCATCTCCCCGACCGCGACCATCCGCTTTCCCCGAAAATGGCCGCAGCGCTTGGGAAACATCTGGTCTTCCAGTGTGATTGCCGCCGCACCCGCCTGCTCCAGCTCCCGGATGGTTCGCCGGACGTTCAAATAGCCGCCGAATCCCGTATCCGCATCCACGATCAGGGGAGCTTTTGTGACCTCGCAGATGGGCTTGATCGTCCGCAGCAGTTCGTCGACGGTCAGCAGTCCCACGTCTCCCAGGCCCAGATGGGCGTTGGAGATCCCGGCTCCCGTAGCAAAGATCGCCTCAAAACCGGCACGTTCCGCGATCCGGGCGGTCAGGGCGTCATACACGCCCGGCACCAGGATCACTCCCGGGCGCTTGATGAGATCAGTCAGTATTTGTCTCTTGTCCATTCAATACCTCCGCAACTTTATATGAAAATCTCTTACCCCTCCTTGTCATCAGCGACCCTGCCTTTTTTACGCGTCACGATATCGACGGCAACAACGGCCGCGGTCAAGAGGAGGAAAAAGAGGCTGATCGGTTTTGTCAGGAAGATCAGCACGCCGTTCGAGGATATCATGAGGGCCTGGCGCAGGGACTGTTCCAACCTTTCGCCCAGGACCATGCCCAGCACCATGGCGACCGGAGTGAATCCGGACCAGCGCATGAAAAAACCCAGGACACCAAACAACAGGACCATGATGACGTCCGTCAGGCTCGTGTTGATGGAATAGGCGCCGACCGAAGCAAAAACGAGAATGATCGGCATGAGAAACCTCAGGGGAATATCCAGAATCCGTATGAATATCCCCACAGCCGGCAGATTCATCACTACCAGGATGATATTGGCGATGTAAAGGGAGGAGATGACCGTCCACATCAGAGGCGCCTGATCGATCATCATTTGCGGTCCCGGTTTCAACCCGTACATCGTCAGCACGGTCAGCAGCACGGCAGGCGTTCCGGAATGGGGGATTCCGAGCGTCAGCAGGGGGATCAGGGCGCCGCCCGTGGAGGAGTTGTTGGCGGATTCACAGGCGGTGATCCCCTCCAAGGCCCCCTTTCCGAACCTCTCCGGATTTTTTGAAAGGCGCTTTTCGAAGCTGTAAGCCAGAAAGGAACCCAGAACGGAGCCGGCCGCCAGGAGGCCCGTCAGGAAACCGGTCAGTGAGCCGCGGAAAATGGGCCCCCAGTTGGAACGCCATTCCGCCCGATTGGGGATCCAGCGGCCGGCGCCGATCCGCTCGATGGCGCCGGCCGTTTTCCCATAAGCGGACACGACATACCAGAGCACTTCGCCGACGCCGAAGACGCCGATGATCACGACCACGTTGTCGATGCCGTCAAGCAGCTCAGGAATTCCCATGGTGAGGCGGCCGACGCCGGTTTGCAGGTCGGTTCCAATAGAGGCCAGGATGAGCCCCATGACCAGGGCGGTCGGGCCGCGCAGC
>JAMDBG010000141.1 GCA_023487865.1 Deltaproteobacteria bacterium
CCCGGATAAGAACCGGCTTTAATGTGCTAAAGTGCCGGAGATGGATCACGGACCCGCGCTTTGGCGCGGGTTTTTTTATTATCCGGCAGGCAACGGGGCAGCGGGAAGGCTGTTCCTGTTCATGATAGGGTAAACCAATTCACTATAGGAGAACGTACATGCAAATTTCATCGGAAAGCGTCAAGATCGGACATCCGGATATCGTCGCGGACACGATCGCGGCCAACATCATCGCCACCATTCTGGATCGTGAACACAAAAACGGAATGACGATCGACACGATGCCCACCTGCGGCATCGCGGTCTTTCTCAACGCCATCATCCCCCAGTCACCCGACATCAACATCGGCACCCGCGCCGATTCCGGCAAATACAAGGAGATCGGCGCCGGCGACCAGGGGATCATGTACGGCTACGCCTGCGACGAGACCCCGGAGCTTCTCCCCCTCACCTACGTCCTCGTCAACCGTTTGATGCGGGCATTCGAGTCCTGTGGCGATCCGCTGTTCGCACCGGACGGCAAGGGACAGGTCTCGATAGACTATGATGAGGAGACGGGAAAGCCGCTCCGGGTGGTCAAGGTCCTGATGTCCAACGCGATCGATTACCGTTATGCGAAGGGGAAGAACCACTGTGCGATCGAAAAGCGGGCCAGGAAGATCGCCTTCGACTGCCTGAAGGACTCCATCGACAAAAAGACGGAATTTCTCTTCAATCCCACCGGGGAGTGGAAGGCGGTGAACTCCTGCAGTGCGGCAGATTCCGGTGTGACCGGCCGCAAGCTGGTCGTCCAGTGCTACGGCGGCTACCCGGGCGCCCAGATGGGAGGCGGCGCCGTTGTGAACAAGTCGCCGGAGAAGGTGGACTGTTCCGCCGCCTTCGGTTCGCGCTATGTGGCGAAGAACATCGTCGCGGCAGGTCTGGCGAAAAAGTGCTCGGTACAGCTCGCTTACGCGATAGGCATTGCCCGACCCTTCTCGATCTACGTCAATACCTTCGGCACGGGAAAAATCACCGACAAGAAGCTGGAGAAGGTGATCGGGAAGCTGTTCGACCTCACGCCGGCGGGAATGATCCAGCGCTTCGATCTGCTCAACAGCGATATCTACCGGCGGATCCCCCGCACCCTCTTTATGGACAATTACCCCTGGGAGAGGACGGACATGATCAAACAGCTGAAGAAGGAGGCGGGAAGGTAGTCCGACTGCCGCTACGCTCGACCTGCGTGACGAAAGACGCCCCAACAGGATGGCCTGCGGGGCGTTTTTCGTATGAAGTGAATTGAAAGCATTGGGCTTTTATGCCTGCTACAGACCAAAGTAAACAGAGAGAGTCGCTCATGTCCTGCGCGCAGCGATATAGCGGAGGAGATGGACATGGGGACCCTCATCGCCGTGGTTTTCCTCATCCTCTATAAGACCCGTTTCCAGAACAGCGAAAGCGGAGAAATGGTCCTTCAGGTCTTCATGGGTAAAGTAATGGGTCGGCCTGCCCGGTTTGCTTTCGAAAGTATTTTCCTCGACCTTCTGCCCTTTGCCGTAAGTCGGTTCCCTTTCGGAGAAAACGGTGAAAAAGAGGACACCCCCGGACCGAACTTGAGCAGCGCATTTACCGATGATGGTCCTGCGGTCGGAGTCACGGAAAAGATGCAGTACGTTGAAGCAGTAGACGGCGTCATAGAGCTCATCGTTAAAGGGCATGTCGAGCACCGAACCCCGAAAATGTCGGACGAGGGTATTCGGGAAAGTGGAAAGGCCGATGGCGACGTCGGAGACCTCGATCCCGTGGACGGCAAATCCATTCGCGGCAAAAAAATCGCTGTGCCGTCCATAACCGGAGCCGGGGATAAGGATCTTCCGCACACCCTCCTTCCGAAAGAACTCCATCGCCTGGAGGGCCGTCCTGCTGGGGGAACTGCCCCAGATCCGTCCCTCCTTCGCAAACCGCCTGTTCCAGTAATTCTGCATTCCCACCTCCCGTATTTCGTCCGGATATACCCCATCTCCCCACCATTCGGCCAGAGATATCTTGCCTGTCGGTCCTGTCGATACCTGCGGGCACGCTTCGACACACTGAAAATCCTTCGACAAAAGCGCAATGACCGGGTAACATGAGATCAAAAACTAAGGAGCAGCGTGCATGCAAAATATCGATGTCCTCTGCATCGGGGCGACTTCCTATGATTTTGTTTTCCGGGTGAAACACCATCCGGGATCCGATGAAAAGACCACCGCCGACGCCATTATCCGCTGCGGCGGCGGACCGGCAGCCAATGCCGCCGTCACAGTGGCCCGCATGGGACTGAGATCGGCCTTTGCCGGGTACCTGGGAGCCGATATCTTCGGTCAGCTGCATCTTGAAGAACTAAAGGCGGTAGGCGTCGATACGGGGCTTGTCGTTCGAGGAAGATACCCGACACCTCTCTCCAGCGTTCTGGTGAGCCCTTCAGGAGAGAGGTCTTTGGTCAATTATCGTGATGCGGATTCCGTGCTTCCTGCGGAAAGTATTGATTTTTCCACCATTCATCCCGAAGTGATTCTGTTTGACGGTCATGAACCGGAAATTTCCCTCCCGCTGATGAACGATGCCCATGCCAAAGGCATCAAAACCGTTCTCGATGCCGGATCATTGAACAAAGGGACATCCCGGCTTTTTGATCGAGTCAGCCATCTGGTCTGTTCCGAGAGATTTGCCTGTGAATTGACCGGGGCGTCGTCACCGGACAAGGCAATGGAAAGCTTCGTTTCCCATTCCCAGTGTGTCGTCATCACCCTTGGCAAGAACGGTCTGATCTGGAAGAACTCGGGGGGGAAAGGGCGAATCCCGGCTTTCCCGGTTGATGTGGTGGACTCGACTGGTGCCGGCGATGTGTTTCATGGGGCATTCGCCGGATGTCTCGCAACGGGCAAAGAATGGATTGAGACATTAACCTATGCGAGCGCCGCGGCAGCCCTTTGCTGCACCAAACTTGTGGCGCGGACGGGGATTCCGGAAGGGGCGGAGATTGAACAATTTCTGGAAGAAGGAGCACCCGGATGACAACCGGACAAAAGCCGCAACCGGTACTGAAGACGCTCGTATCCCGCGCGGGGAATAGCCCAAGCCGTTGCCTCAGCCGGATTTGACAATATGTCCACCGGGTGTTATCTAGACACTGAAAGTACAGAAAGAGCTCTTCGGAATGTATCGTTTACTGGAGCTCTTGGATAAGGAATGGGGGTGCGGGAGTCACTCTCCTCACCGTCGTTTAAGATGGCTGTTCAAGGGAAAGCCTACCACAGAAGGAGGATCATCATGAAGAAGTTCATCGCTGTCATCGTTCTGACCCTGTTCATGGCGCCATGCGTCTTCGCGGCAGGGCAACAGGCGAAAGAGACCGCCGGGGGACAGGCCCTGGTTGAAAAGGCCAAGACGGAGGGGAAGGTGACGTTTTACGCCAACATGACCTCGATCGAACCCATTCTGGCGGACTTCACTAAAAGGTACGGCGTCAAAGCAGAGTATACGAGGCTCTCCACCACCAAATTCATCGCCACCATCCTGACGGAGCACGCGGCCGGAAAGCTCACGGCCGACGTCCTGCAGGCGCCGATGCCGGTCCTGGAAATGCTCAAGGAGAAGGGAGTCCTGGCCTCTTATACTTCCCCCATAGCGGCCGGATACCCGAAATGGACGAACAAGGACGGCAAGATCCAGAGCTTCGGCATCGAATATGCCGCCCTGATCTACAACAAGGAGCTCGTCAAGCCGGCCGATGTCCCCAGGAAGTACGAGGACCTGACGGATCCGAAATGGAAAGGCAAGATCGTCATGGCCGATCCCTCCTCCCATCCGACGACCATCTCCTGGTTGATCGGGCTCAAGGAAAACGTCATCACGTCGGAGGCGGAATGGATGAAGTTCCTCAAGGGCCTGGCCGCCAACAAGCCCATGTTCGTGGCTTCGTTCGGACCTACACCGGCCCCGATTGAAAGCGGCGAGAAAC